>JAEYUX010000041.1 GCA_023432235.1 Actinomycetes bacterium | reverse complement strand
CACGGGACAAAGGCGGTGGTCGCCGCGCTCCTTGCGAACAGCGGCATTGCGGTCACGAAGTTCATCGCCTTCATTCTCACGGGGGCGTCCTCGATGTTGGCCGAGGCGATTCACTCGGTGGCCGACGCTGGCAATCAGGTCCTCCTCCTCGTCGGCGTGAAGAGGGCGCGCCGCGACGCGACTCCTGAGCATCCCTTCGGCTACGCGCGTGACCGGTACTACTACGCCTTCATGGTCGCGATCGTGCTGTTCACGGTGGGTGGACTTTTTGCTTTGTACGAAGCGTGGCACAAGTTCTCAGACCCGCATCCCATCGAATCGTGGCACTGGGTGCCTGTCCTTGTCCTCGTTGTCGCGATTGGCTTGGAAACGTGGTCCTTCCGGACAGCCATCGTTGAGGCGAACAAGGTGCGCGAGGGCCGCAGTTGGCGGCGCTTCATCCAGCGCTCAAAGGCGCCGGAACTTCCCGTCATCTTGCTCGAGGACCTTGGTGCGCTTCTCGGCCTCATCTTTGCGCTCTTTGGCGTCAGCATGACGCTGGTGACCGGTGACGGCCGTTGGGATGCCGTTGGCGCCGCGATGATCGGCGTGCTGCTGTGCTCCATCGCATTCATCCTTGGCAAAGAGACAAAGTCGATGCTGATGGGCGAGGCCGCCAACCCCGAAGACATCGAGGCGATCTACGCGGGCTTGGCTTCGGTTGGGCTGACCGATGTCATTCACCTGCGCACTCTTCACCTCGGCCCTGATGACATCCTCGTCACGGCAAAGGTTGCGGTGCCCGGCGTCCAGACCCTCGCCGAGCTGGCGACCACCATCAACAATGCCGAGACAGCGATTCGTGCCGCCGTGCCCGAAGCTCGGCTCATCTACGTGGAGCCCGATGTGCGCCGCTCCACCGCCGAACGGAGCTCCACATGACCACCGATGGTCACGCCATCGACTACGTTGTCGCAGATCTCGCTCTCGCAGCCGCGGGTCGCATCCAGATTCGCCTCGCCGAGGTCGAGATGCCAGGTCTCATGGCACTGCGTGCGGAGTACGGCGATTCTCAACCATTGCGCGGTGCTCGCATTGCCGGTTCGCTCCACATGACTGTGCAGACTGCTGTGCTCATTGAGACGCTCACGGCGTTGGGCGCCGAGGTGCGGTGGGCGTCGTGCAACATCTTTTCGACTCAAGACGAAGCGGCCGCAGCCGTCGTTGTTGGCCCCGGCACCTATTCGGCGCCCAACGGCGTGCCGGTGTTTGCCGTCAAGGGCGAGACGTTGGCCGAATACTGGGATTACACCGACCGCATTCTCACGTGGGACGGTCATGACGGGCCGACGATGATTCTCGACGATGGCGGCGACGCGACGCTCCTCGTCCACGAAGGAGTCAAGGCAGAAAAGGCAGGCGCCGTGCCTGCGCCCCGTGAAGAAGAGGACCCCGAGTACAACGCCGAGGTGGAGGCGATGCGTGCGGTGTTGCGACGCTCCCTCGCGACCGACCCAACCCGGTTCACACGGATGGCCGCGGGAATTCTCGGCGTGTCTGAGGAGACGACGACAGGTGTTCACCGTCTCGATCAGGCGCATGCGCGAGGCGAGCTCTTGTTCCCCGCGATCAATGTCAATGATTCGGTGACGAAGTCAAAGTTCGACAACCGATACGGCATCCGTCACTCCCTGCCAGACGGCCTCAACCGCGCCACCGACGTCCTCATCGGGGGCAAGGTGGCGTTCGTCTGCGGTTATGGAGATGTGGGCAAGGGTGCAGCGGAGGCGTTGCGGGGTCAAGGCGCCCGCGTTGTCGTATCCGAGGTGGATCCGATCTGTGCGCTTCAGGCCGCGATGGACGGTTACGAGGTGGCACGTGTCGAGGACTATGTGGACCGCGCCGATTTCTTTGTCACCACCACGGGAAACAAGGACATCATCCGCATCGAGCACATGGCCGCGATGAAAGACAAGGCGATCGTTGCCAACGTGGGCCATTTCGACAATGAAATCGACATGGCCGGACTTGCGAGATCCGGCGCGAAGCGCGAGCCCGTCAAGCCGCAAGTCGACGAATGGACGTTCCCCGATGGCCACTCCGTCATCGTCCTCAGCGAGGGACGGCTCATGAACCTTGGCAACGCGACAGGTCACCCGTCTTTTGTCATGAGCACGTCCTTCACCAACCAGGTCCTTGCGCAAATTGAGCTGTGGGTGAGAACGGCGGACTATCCGCTCGGCGTGTATCGCCTGCCCAAGGTGCTAGACGAGAAGGTGGCGCGCCTGCATCTCGGTGCCCTTGGTGTGCGCCTTACCGAGTTGACCACCCAGCAAGCGGACTACATCGGCATCGCACCTGAGGGTCCCTACAAGCCGGACCACTACCGCTACTGACGAGTGCCTAGTTTGCGGCGTCGGGGATGCCGTACGGGAGACGGGCGAGCCGTTCGGCATCGGCCGCGTTGACTCGATCAGCGCGCCATCCCGCCGCGTACTCGCGCTCGCGCCGTGTGGCGAGGACGGCCGCAATGAATGACTCGGGATGGGTGCCCGCTGGCGGCGGAGGGGCCACGAGAGGCGCCATCTGAGCCGCAATGTCCGTGCCAAAGCGGCGTCGGGCGTCGGGCGTCATTTCATTCGCGCGAGCGAGAAACAACCGCGCTGTGAGTGCAAGGCCATCTGGAAGGCGGCGCACGTCGGCATTGGAGGCCCAATCGGCGAGACCGAAGGGCATGACAACGGGCGGCAATGCCTTGCGCCCGCCCCGCGTCCGCATCGAGTAGGTGCCCACGAGCATGTCACCAAGCCGCTTGCCTCTTTCACTGAGGAAGGACATCGTGACGGCAACCATCCCGACCGTCGCGTAAATCTCAAAGAAGCCGACGAGGGCACGGCCAAAGGCGTAACGCGCCGACACGGGCCCGCCGTCATCGCGCACGATGCGCAGGCCGACGGCGAGGCGGCCCACCGATAGGCCGCGCGTGAGGAGTTCGATGAGGGCGGGCACCACGACGAACCACACGACGACGAGCGCGATGTTAAGCGCGGCGTACAGGCCTCCGTTTGCGACCTGCAAGAGGGGATCGGCAAGCCTGAGGACAAAGATGAAACTGACGAAGGTGACGAGCGCATCGATCGCTCCCGAGCCGGCGCGCATCACCACCGATGCGGCACCCGCATCGATTGCGACGCCTTCACCGAGAACAATTTCCTCATTGGCGCTCATGAACCCTCCTTGTGTGGCATGGTAGCGGCGTGGATATCGACGCGTACTCCGCCTTGCGGGAGGAGCGCTGGACTCGCCTGCGCGAATTGAGTCGCAAGCGCCGTCGCACCGGTGCGGAGGCGGACGAGTTGACGCGCCTTTACAGGTCCACTGCAGCGGACTTGTCGGCCGTGCGTTCTGCTGCACCAGAGCCCGCCCTCATCACCCGCTTGTCGATGTTGCTTAGTTCGTCGCGCATCTGGCTGACGGGTTCGTCGCATGTGCGTACGGCAGACATCCTCGGACTCTTCTCACGCTCACTGCCTGCCGCGATGTACCGCGTGCGGTGGTGGGGCCTTGTCACATCTCTCGCGGTGGTGGTGCTGGCGTGGATTGCTGGGTATTACACGCTTCATAACCCCGACGCTCTGGCGCTGGTCGGTGATGCTGAAACAAGGCGACAGATCGCCGAGGTCGAGTTCGCGAGTTACTACGAGCAGTACGACAGCACGAGTTTCGCCGCACAGGTATGGACAAACAACGCGTGGCTGGCGACCTTGTGCATCGTGCTCGGAATCACCGGGATCTTCCCGCTCATCCTCTTGTACAACACAGTGCTCCAATTGGGCATCAACGGGGCGATCATGGCGGAGCACGATGCTCTCGACATCTTCTTCCAGCTCATTGCACCGCACGGCTTGCTTGAGTTGAGCGCCGTGTTTGTCGCCGCGGGAGCGGGCCTGCGCATGTGTTGGACGCTCCTCGTGCCCGGCCCTCGCCCCCGCATGGTCGCATTGACGGAGACGTTCCGCACGCTACTGCTCGTGGCGCTTGGCCTCGCGATTGCGTTGTTCTTGTCGGGAATCATCGAGGGCTATGTCACCCCGTCGGACATGCCGTGGTGGCTCAAAGTGGCGCTGGGAGTTGTTGCCTGTGGCACGTTCTGGGCGTACATCTTTGTGGGCGGACGCGTCGCTCGCGGCCGCGGGGAAAGCGGTGACGTCGACGGCGAGTTCCGCGCGGAACTGGCGCCCTACGCGGCCTGACGGAACTCGGGATGCGAGCGTCGGCCGCTTACAGCCGGCCAGCTGCCTTGAGTGCGAGGTAGGTGTCGGCCAAGCGGGGAGGCAGCATTCCCGGCGCGGCTGTCACGACTTCCGCTCCAAGTTTGCGGATCGTCGCTGTGACGGCGTCCTTCTCGAGTGAAGCGCGTGCGGCCGCAGCAGCGGCGTAGACCGCCTCCGCATTGCCTCGCGCGCGCAACATCGCGTGCTCTTCAGGATCGTCGACCGATCCGACCACGACCTGGTGGTGTGCCTGCAAGGTACCGATCGCCTGGAGCGCGCCTGAGTCAATGAGCGAGGAATCGACGGTGGTGAGCAAGACAACGAGGGCGCGTTGCGACAAACGGTCGTTGACGAGGCGCACGAGCGCTGGCCAATCGGGCTCCACAAGGCTCGGCTCAATGGGAGCGAGTGCGGAGGCCAGCACCGGCATGAGCGCTGCCTCCGTGGGCCCCTGAGCGCGTGCACGTTCCTTACGATCAAACGCCGTGACCTGGACGCGGTCTCCCGCGCGCGAGGCGAGAGCACTGAGCAAGAGTGCCGCTTCGATAGACGCGTCGATTCGAGGTGCGTCGCCCACTCGTGCCGCAGAAAGCCGTCCCGTCTCGAGGACGATGAAGACTCGGCGGTCGCGCTCGGGGCGGAACGTGCGGATCATCACCTCTGCACGGCGTCCCGTCGCGCGCCAGTCGATGGTGCGGACGTCGTCGCCAATGACGTACTCGCGTAGCGAATCGAACTCGGTTCCCGCGCCGCGCATCATGATCGGGCTGAGGCCGTCGAGTTCGCGTAGTCGCGACAGACGGGCGGGCAGGTGTTTACGCGACGCGAACTCGGGCAGAACACGGAGCGTCGTTGGGGTCGCCACCGACCGCTGGCGACCGCCGAGGCGCAACGGACCCTCGGAACGGATCGTCACCGCAGCAGCGCGGCGTTCGCCGCGACGGACCGGGCGCAGCGGAGTGACAAAGGAGGCCTGTTCCTGCCCGGCCAGGGCGAAGCGATGACGGTTCTCGCGAGCGCCAGCCGAGGGTGGCCACGCATCACGGATCGCTCCACGGACCGGGCGCGACGTTTCGTTCACCAACGCGACCGTGGACGTCGTGTCCTCCGTCAGCCGCACCGCGCCGGGTACGGAGCGCCGCAGTGATACGGATCGAGTAGGCGGCGCGAGCGCGGCGTCGAGACAAGCGAGAGCGACAACGCCTAGCACCCACCACCACGCGATTGCGCGGTCCTCCAGGAGGAAGGCAGGCACCGCAGCAAGAAGTGCGAGGAGCGCGGTCCAACCCGTGATGTACATCGTTAGCGGGGCACCGGCACGGCGGCCAGCACGGATTGGAGGACCGAATCCCGCGTGACACCTTCGAGCTCTGCTTCGGGGCGCAGTTGCATCCGGTGCACCATCGTCCACGAGGCGAGTGCCTTCACATCATCCGGTGACACAAAAGTGCGCCCCCGCATCCAGGCCCAGGCGCGGGCACCGGCGAGCAGGGCAGTCGCGCCACGGGGCGAGACGCCAAGAGCCACCGATGGCATCGCGCGGGTGGCGCGTACGAGGTCGACAACGTAACCCACGACGTCGTTGGAGACCTCGACCTTTGCCACCTCGTCGCGGCCCATTTCGATATCTGCGGGAGTTGCCACCTGGGTCACTCCGGCGGCCGCGAGATCGCGCGGGTTGAAGCCATCGGCGTGCCGACGCAGCACTTGCTGTTCGTCCTCACGCTCGGGCAGTCCAATCGGCAGCTTCAGCATGAAGCGGTCGAGTTGTGCCTCGGGTAACGGATACGTTCCCTCGTATTCGACGGGGTTCTGTGTTGCGATGACGAGGAAGGGGTCGGGCAGTGCAAGCGAGTCTCCGTCGACCGTCACTTGACGCTCTTCCATTGCCTCAAGCAATGAGGACTGCGTCTTCGGGGGAGTGCGGTTGATTTCGTCCGCCAAGAGAAGGTTGGTGAAGACGGGACCTGGGCGGAAGGAGAACGCTGCCGTCCGGGCGTCGTAAACAAGCGAGCCGGTCACGTCACCAGGCATGAGGTCGGGCGTGAACTGAACACGCTTCGATTCGACTCCAAGCGCTTGAGCGAGGGTGCGCACGAGGAGCGTCTTTGCCACACCAGGCACACCTTCGAGGAGAACGTGGCCCTTGCACAGCAAGGCAATGACAAGGCCCGTCACGGCGCGGTCTTGACCCACCACCGCCTTGTCGATCTCTGCGCGCAACGCCGCCAATGCGTCGCGAGCTGGCGACGGCGGAGGCGGCGCGTCGACCGGCGCTGTCGTGGGGGGCGGCGGTGCGAATTCGTCAGCGTTCGTCACGATCTGTGTACCTCGTTCTCTAGGGTGTCGATCCTCGACAACAGCGTCATCATCTCGGCTTCCGTCTGGGGTGGCGGTCCAAACAGCGTTTCTTCAACGTACGCGCTCGTCCTGCCGGACGCGTTTGCGACAGCGGCGATCAGGGTCGCGTGGTCGGCAGAGCGGGGCACGCCAACACGTTGGCCCATCCGCAATGCAGCGGCGGCACGCAACGACGCCGCAGCACGGCCCGACGCTCGGGCGGCGCGATACATCCGCGCGCGGCCCCGCGTCGTTTCGGCGGCCCGGACGACCACCGGGAGCGGCTCGTGGACGATCGCGCCAAAGCGACGGGCACGCCACCACGCGACGATGACGAGAGCGAGCCCCAGTGCGTACAAGGCGTTGCCGGTGCCAGGGGGCAAGAAGTCGGTAGACGGCTGGACATCGTCGAACTCCTTGGGCGTATCTGTACCGCCCCCCGTCCACGTCAACACCGTTGTGTCATACAGCGAGCCCGTGTACCAGACCACGTTGTCGAGTCCACCGATGAGCCGCAGCATCAACGCGGCATTTCCTTCGCCGGTGATTGACTCATTGGTGGCGAGTCCGGGATCGGCAATGAGCGTCACGTCACCTTTGTCATCGCGCGGCACCACGACCATGACGGCGCCGTCCGCTGCGGGGAAGCACGTCTCGGACGGCTCAGACGCGGACACCCATATGGGCCCACTTGTCTTAATGGTTCCTGCGGCCGTGGCATCGGGGTTTTCACACGCGGCGTCGAGCACCGCTGCGTCGGTTGATCCCCAATAGATGTTCCGGGATGCGGCTCGTGCCACCGCGGATCCGTCCCCCAACACGACAATCGGTCCGGGGTACGCGAGCACGGATTGTGCCTGGTAGCCCTGCATATACGTGGAGTGTCCGATGACGAGCGTGGTCGACTCGGGGTCGGTGATGCGCGCCTTGACGAGCTCGTCGATTTGGCGAACGTCGACGCCGTGATCCTCCGCGACTTGCGCGAGCGCCCTCGTGCCAAGGGGCCCGGGGTTGTGGATCGACATCGGGATCGAGTCGGTGTCCGTACGCGTGATGACACCAATGACGACGATTCCAACGAGGAGGCCGAGAGCGACCAATACCCAGCGAGCGCCCTTGACGCGCGCCTTTGCACCGGGTCCCTGTGGTGCCCGGAAGAAGTCTGCGCCCGCATGCGTGACCGTCGTCATGAGCGGATCCCTAGCCCTGTGTGAGCGAGCCCCTCGGCAAGTTTTCCAACTCGCTCATAAGCTTCGCGCGAGCCCGATGCGTGGCCATAGCGAATCCCGTCGAACAGATCGCCAGACCACACGAGATCATCCGCAAGATGGCTCATTGGCACGGCGGCGGCCGTAACGAACTCGTAGGCGGTCATCCCTGGCACCACCGCCACCAAGCCACGGTTCTCGGCTCTTCGCACCATGCCACGGAAGCGCTCAAGTACCGCAAGGTCCCAGTCGCCGCGCTCGGCTGCCGCCTCTGCGGAGGCCTGCATGGCGGAGGCGGAGCGGTCATCGTCGTCAAAGACCGACGCCGACGCCGACGCCCGGCGGGAGCGCCGCAGCGGCCCCAGCACGAGGTATAGCAACACCGCAATCAAGATCGCGAAGAGCACACCCGCGATGATCGACCCCGAAATGCTCCCAACCGTGAGTTCCTCGGTGGAGCGATCAAGACGTTCAAACTGCTTGGCGATCCAGTCGAAGACTCGTTGGAGCCAATCACTGTGGTCCTCGCGGTAGATGTCTTTGGACAGCTCGTCCTCGAGCCAACGCCGGGCGGTATCGGCGTCGGGATCGATGGGCGCCTCGTACGTGAGTGCTGACACGTCAGCCAACTGACGATGCTGTGCCGGTAGAGCGCGCCTCTGCGGCACGCGCCATATCGAAAGCGAGTCCCTCCTTGCGGAAACGCATGTCGAGGTAGACGAGTGCTGTCGCAGAACCGACGAAGGAATACTGGACAACTGCGCTTGCAAGCAACTGAACAATCAGCGCGACCGCGAAGGCGGCAAAGAACGCCACGTCAGTGCCCGGCGCCAGGGCAGAGACAATGAGCGCCACCATCTGCGTGCCAAAGGAGAACACCTGCTGGATTGCGCCGTTGATCATGCCGATGACGAGGAGGATGAGCACGGTCCACCAGAACCGTCCAGGAACGAGGCGAATTGCCCGGCGAACTGCGGCGATCGGGCCGATCTTCTCGAGCATGACGGCGGCGCGAGCGACTGGCAAATACACCGACATCACGATCATCCCCGGTGCAATCAACACAATGGCAAGGATCACGGTGAATGCAATGGCGCCGCCCATGTCACTGTCAGCGGCCGCGCTCAGCAGCACGGGCGCGAAGACCACACCAAAGAGCAACGCGCTCGCGAGGATCGTGAGCAGGCCAAGGCCGAGCAATGCCCAGATGCGCTCGATGGCGGTGCGCATCGCTTCGCCAAGCGACATGCGGCGACCCAGTGCAGCCTGCGCGACCGCCGGAACGACAACCGCTGCTGAGAGGGTGTCGGACAGGATCCACACGATGCCGGCGATGGCAAAGGCGCCGATGGTTTCGGGCCGCGGCTCAAAGGCGACGTTGCTTGTGGCGGTGAAGAAATCGGTCACGCCGCTGTCGGTGGCCGCCAACCAGAACGCGGCGACGGTGATGAGCGCGCTCGCAAGAAACATCAACACGGGTGCGCCCACAACTGCCGCACGGCTAAACCGCATGGCACGGAACGGCACGGTGAGGAAATCCCCAAACGGGAGGGGTCGCAGCGCCACGATGCCTGGTTGCCATGAGCGGAACGTGAGGCCCTCAGTAGGCGCTGGCGGAACGTGCGGCTGAGTTGGCTGCGAGTAGTCAGTGGGAGCGGGCGGCGGGCCCCATCCGGCGGCGCCCTGAGGCGCGGGAGGCACGGAAGGTGCGGAAGGTGCAGGCGGGGGGACTGGCGCCGCTTGCGGCGCGCCCCATGGGCTCGGTGACGGCGCGGCAGACGCGTCCGGTGCGGCCCAATCTTCACCAGGACGTTGGTGATCCGTCACAAACCCTCCTCGGTTGACGCGCCTATCCTGCCATGTGTGAGGTGCCGCGCACAGGCCCCACACGTCCGGGCCGGGCAGGTTTGCACGACGCGCGACAAGTGGAGGAAACATCGGGCGTGGCATCATGTCGCTATGGCAGCCAAGATCCTGGTGGTCGACGACGATCCAGCCGTGGCCGAGATGACGGGCATCGTCCTGCGCGCAGACGGCTTTGAGCCGGTGTTCTGTGACCACGGAGACCGCGCGCTCGATGTGTTCCGGGCCGAGCAACCCGATGTGATCCTGTTGGACCTCATGTTGCCCGGCAAGAGCGGCATCGACATTTGCCGGGAGATCCGCGCCGAATCGGGCGTGCCCATCATCATGTTGACCGCGAAGTCCGACACCGTTGACGTGGTGCTCGGCCTTGAGTCGGGTGCGGACGATTATGTGCCAAAGCCGTTCAAACCGCGTGAGCTCATTGCCCGCGTCCGTGCACGCTTGCGTCGTAACGATTCTGCGGCGCCGTCTGTGGTGCGGATCGGTGATCTAGAAATCGACGTCACCGGACACCGGGTTGCTCGCGATGGCGAGGTCATCCAACTCACTCCATTGGAGTTTGACGTGCTCGTGACGCTCGCGCGCCATCCGGGCAAGGTATTCACCCGCGAAGTCCTCCTTGAAGACGTGTGGGGCTACCGTCACGCCGCTGACACGAGGCTCGTCAACGTCCACATTCAGCGACTGCGGGCAAAGATCGAGCGCGACCCCGAAAACCCTGAGATTGTGCTCACCGTGCGCGGCGTGGGTTACAAGGCGGGCGGCCACTCACAGTGATCACCCGTGCGGGCTCCATCGGGGCGATGCTGCTCGCGCCGCTGAGGAGGCTGTATCGGCGCTGGACGCACTCGATGCTCTTGCGTGTCATCACGTCCACCTTGGTGGTTGGCCTTGCCGCCGTGGCCTTGCTCGGTGCCTACGTCACGACGGAGATCCGCGACGGCCTTGTCGAGAAGCGCATTGAGCGGGTGCTCGCCGAGTCCGCGCGCGATGTTGACGGCACCCAGCAAGCAATCGACGCGTCAACAGCGGAGACGCCGGGAGACCTTCAGGACTTGGTCTATGACCAATTTGAGGCGCAGAGCAGGCTCGGTGGTGAAGGCCGAAGCATTGTGTGGCTGCGTTCACCAAGCAATGATTCCGACGTTGTCCTCACCCCTCCCGTCACGGAACAGCGGCTCGTCACGGCTATCTCGCCGTCATTGCGACAGGCGATCGAGCCGGGCGGCGGTCAGTACTGGCAGTTTGCTTCGATGCCCGGGTCCGACGAGCCCGCGGTTGTTGTCGGTGCTCCGATCAACTTGCGTTCTGCGGGTGCATACGAGCTCTACTTCGTCTATTCGCTCGCGGACGAGCAGGACACTCTTGCGCTCATCCAGCGCGTTCTCGCCCTCGGTGCAGGCGTGCTTGTCGGCCTCGTTCTCTTCATCACGTGGACTGTGACGCTCCAAGCGGTGCGCCCGGTGCGCGCCGCGGCGCGAGTCGCGGCCCGGCTCGCCGATGGTCACCTCACCGAGCGCATGAAGGTGAAGGGCCATGACGAGATGGCAACGCTGGCGACCACCTTCAACGACATGGCGGCGTCGCTCCAGCGCCAGATCAACCGCATGGAAGACCTCTCGCGCCTGCAGCGTCGCTTTGTATCCGACGTGTCTCACGAATTGCGCACGCCGCTCACGACGATTCGCATGGCGGCTGACGTTCTCCACGACGCACGCGGGGAGTTTGAACCCGCTGTGGCGCGCTCTGCTGAGTTGCTTGCCACCCAGCTGGATCGCTTTGAGGCGTTGCTCGCGGACCTGCTCGAAATCTCGCGCATCGACGCCGGTGCCGCCCAGCTCGATTTCGAAGAGCACGACATCGCGGACATTGCCCGTGACCAGATTGAAGGCCTTTACCCGGCAGCTGCGGAACAAGGCGTCGAACTGCGCTTGTGGGTTCAGGATGGTCGCCACACCGCGTCGATGGATGCGCCCCGCGTTGGCCGCATCATCCGCAACCTCGTGTCGAACGCCATCGAGCATGCCCAGGGAAAGCCCGTGGATGTCGCGGTGGCGTCAACCCAGCGAACGGTTGCTGTGCTCGTACGCGACTACGGCGTCGGCCTCGCTGCGTCGCAGGTCCAGCGCGTCTTTGACCGCTTTTGGCGCGCGGACCCCGCCCGCGCGCGCACGATGGGCGGAACCGGTCTCGGCCTGTCGATTGCTCGCGAGGACGCAATGCTTCATGACGGCTCGCTCGAAGCCTGGGGCAAGCCTGGCGACGGCGCGGCGTTCCGGCTCATGCTCCCACGAGGATCGCGCGGGCTCGGGGTGCGCCCGCCGCTGCCGCTCGAGACCACGGCTGAGGGCTTTAGCGCGTTGGGTGAGCGCGTGCCGCTCGCCGCCGAGGCGGTGGGACTGTGAAACGACTGATCGCCTTGGCGCTTGCGTGCGGCGCACTCGTCGCGTGCGCGGGCATTCCAACGGACGGCCCCGTGCGCGAGGGCGACACCGAGGTGGCCCAGCAACAGCCTTTTGCACCGCTCTTGCAGGGTCCTGCACCCGACGCTTCGCCGAGGGCCATCGTTCAAGGCTTCCTCTCCGCATCGTCGGGCGGTTCGGTGTCGGGCTTTGACGTGGCGCGCGAGTTCCTCACGGACGACGCCGCGGTCGCGTGGGATCCGCTCGCTCACGTCACGATCTTCGATTCCCGCCAAGTCGAGCAGATCTTCGACGAGTCGACGGGAACGTATACGTACCGTGTGCCGGTCGCGGCCGTCGTCGATGCCAATGGCGTGATGGTCGAAGCCTCGTCGGATGTCCAAGCAGACATTTCCTTCGCGGTCACTCAGGACGAGTTTGGCCAGAACCGCATTTCGTCGCTTGATGACGGCATCGTCATGTCGGCGGCAGACTTCGGACGCTTCTTCAGGCCGCTCAAGTTGTACTTCGCTTCGGCCGACGCCGCAGTGGCGATCCCCGAAGTGCGGTGGTTTGCGAATAACGATCAGGTGGCAACCGCCGTAGCACGCGAGTTGGTTGCCGGTCCCTCGCCGTGGCTCGCTGATGCGGTCTCAACCGGATTCCCGCCGGGTGCCGCACTCGACATTGATGCCGTGATTGTCGACGAGGGCACCGCCTATGTTGCGCTCGCGACGGGCTCAAGCGGCACGAGTGAGCAACGTGCGCTCGCGCAAACCCAGCTCGACCTCACCCTTCGCCAGCTCATTCCGGTTCAGGCTGTCACGGTGACGGTTGGCGGGGTGCCGCTGGTGGGAGAGTCGCCGACCTCGCTCAGCCCCGCGGACCTGCCGCCCGAGACAGCCGTCGTCATCGCTGGAAACCGCATCGGACTTTTCGACGGCACGGATGTGCTCGTGACGACACCCGACATGGGAAGGGTGCCGGACGGCGCGTCGGGACTTGCTCTCGCGTACGACTCGACAACTGCGGCGCTCGTTGTGGACGGTGACGTTGTCATCTCGACTGTCCTGGCGCAAGCGCCTGGCCTCGAGCCATACGACCCGAATGTCGAGACTGCAGCCGATGCGCCACTGCTCGAACTCGATACCGCTCTCGACGGCGAGGATCTCATCGCCCCGTCGTTCGATCGCCACGGCTGGGTGTGGAGCACCGAGCGCACATCGGCAGGAACGATCGTTGCCGCACTGCCGGGCGAGAATCAGGTGGCACTTGACGCCCCGTGGCTCGCCGGGCGATCGGTCCAGGCGATTGCCGTATCGCGCGACGGCACGCGGCTTGCGGTGCTGAGCAGGGCGACGGGCACGGTGCAATCTCTTGATGTCGCGGCGATCACCCGCGAACCGTCCGGAGCGCCGCTCAGCATTGGCCAACCTCTCGCGATGGTGCCGTCACTCGAACCGGCGCTCGACCTCACGTGGTCGGATGCGACGGGGCTTGTCACGCTCTTTGAGGAGACGGGCAACCTCGAAGAGTCCGAGGTCGGTGGCTGGACCCGAATGGAGGCGGTATTGCCAGAGGCGCGTCGCATCACTGCACGCAACGGAGTGCGCACGCTTCTTGCAATTGACGCGGACGGCTCGTTGGTCGCTCGCGCTGGCAACAGTTGGACCGTTCAAGTGGTGGGCGTGAGCGACGTCGCGTACGCGGGGTAACCGCCTGCCGCGACTCAGTGTTCGTGCGGCGCGGTGTGCACCCTCCATCCCCAACGGACGTCGTGGGCCGCTGCCGGTGGCGCGCGTTGGCGTCAAGAATCGTGCGCGTGTCAGTGGTCCCTCAATTCATGCGACAGGCAGTGCGTGATCTTGCCCATGTGTGCGTACCCGTGTGGTGCCCGGGCTGTGGAGCTCGGGACACCCGATGGTGTGATGAGTGCGCCGCGCCGTGGTGGGACGAACCGCTGCGGTCGGAATCCGGGGCAGGGCGCCTCATCGTTGACGGAACCGCAGCGATGCCCGTGTGGGCCGTCACTGAACTTGCGGGCTCAACCCACCGGATGATCACTGCATGGAAAGACGGGGGCCGCCGCGATCTCGATGGCTTTCTGAGTGCCGCGATGACACGAGCGGCCCGAAGTGTGGCCCCGCATGTCGAGCACCTGGGCGAACTTGCCGTGGTGCCGGTGCCGTCCCGTCGGCGATCGGTGCGCGCTCGCGGGGTCGACCTGCCCGTCCTCCTTGCGAAGGCAGTTGCGAAAGGGTTTGGCGAGGCGGGTGTGGCCGCCCGCGCCACAACAGTGCTGCGCATCGGCACGGGGGAGCAGCGGGGAGCGAGCGTCCGCGGGCGTCGGCACAACGCCGCGTCCCTCACCGCGCCCGAATCCGCACAATTGCGGCATTTACGAGGGGTTCAAGGAGTGGTGCTGGTTGATGACGTGTTGACGACGGGTGCCACGATGGCGGCCTCCGTCGCGGCCCTCGAGGTGAGATTCATCACGGTCTATGCGGGGCTTTGCTTGGCGAGCGCGCCAGCGGCTGGCACGTCAAAGAAAGTCACGGTAGCGTAAAGAAACGACCGCACGGGTCGCACCTTCTGAGCGTAGAGGGGGTGAGGCAAACAGCGCGATAAGGCGCGGTGAACCACCACCCTGACGTGCCAATTCGGGGCACGTCACCACTCGAAGGAGCAAGTGCCATGGACATTGTGATTGTCGGACGTCACACCCGAGTGAGCGACGAGATGCGCGAGCGGATCGTTGCCAAACTCGAAAAGCTCGCCGCATTGGCGCCCCGCGCAACGCGGGCTGAAGTGCACGTCGTCCATGAGCGCAACCGCAAGATCGTTTCCGAAGCTGAACGGGTGGAGATCACCATGTACGGCCGCAATGTGGTCCGTGCAGAGGCATCGGCCGATGACCGTATGGCAGCCCTTGAACTTGCTTCAACGCGCATCGCCGACCAACTGCGCAAGCTCCACGAACGCAGGGCGAAGCGTCATAAGGGAAAGCCTGCTTTGCATGCCGTCGTGAAGGCCGACGTTGACGCGCCCCTTGCCGCGCCCCCGGCGGAGGAGGTCAAGGAGGATGCTGCGGAGTCGGTGGTGCCTTGGGAAGGCGCCCCAGACAGCGCTGTGCGTGAGATCCCACTTGACGGCACCCCCATCGTCATTCGCTCGAAGACGCACAAGGCGGCGCCGATGGCGGTGGCCGACGCAATCGACCAGATGGAACTTGTCGGCCACGACTTCTACTTGTTTGTTGACGAGGAGACCGGCTTGCCGAGCGCGGTGTATCGCCGCCGCGGCTGGACATACGGAGTCATCCACCTTGAGCAAACCGAGGCTGAAGAGGAGCGCGAGACCGCGTAACGTCCGCTGAGACGCAGGGGCCGCCGGGGACATTCCACGGCGGCCTTTGCGTTGCGCCGACAGCGAGACGAATCAGCGCCTCACCACGAACCGCCTAGGATGGTGGGCGGCCCCACGCAGGAAGGCGGGACAAGCATCGTGGCAGTCATCGAACGACTTATTCGCATGGGTGAGGGGCGTCATATGCGGCGCCTTCAGAGGGTTGTCACCCTCACGAATGCGCTCGAAGAGGCATACCAGGACTTCACCGATGATGAACTGCGTGGGCTGACTGCTGACTTCCGCGAACGCTTCGAAAACGGCGAGCCGCTTGATGCGTTGATGCCCGAGGCCTTCGCCGCGGTGCGGGAGGCCTCGAAGCGCACTCTCGGCATGCGCCACTTTGACGTCCAGATCATGGGTGGAGCCGCGCTCCATGGCGGCAACATCGCTGAGATGAAGACCGGTGAAGGCAAGACGCTCGTTGCGACGCTGCCCGCCTATCTCAACGCGATCACGGGCAAGGGTGTTCACATCGTCACGGTGAACGATTACCTCGCGAGCTACCAGTCCGAGTTGATGGGGCGCATCTTCCGCTTCCTCGGCATGGAGACCGGATGTGTTGTCTCCGGGCAGGACCCGGCAACTCGTCGCCGCCAGTACCTGGCCGACATCACGTATGGGACGAACAACGAGTTTGGCTTCGACCACTTGCGCGACAACATGGCGCTCGATCCGTCACAACTTGTGCATCGCGGCTATCACTTCGCGATCGTTGACGAGGTCGACTCGATTCTTATTGACGAGGCGCGTACGCCTCTCATCATTTCCGGCCCGGCGAGCGGCGATAACGGAAAGTGGTACGTCGAGTTCGCGCGTCTTGTCGCGCAGATGCAGATTGACGTCGACTACGAGGTGGAAGAGAAGAAGCGCGCGGTCGGTGTGCTCGAGCCGGGCATCGACAAAGTCGAGAAGGCGCTCGGTATCGACAACCTCTACGACCCTGCGAACACGCCCCTTATCGGCTTCCTCAACAACGCGATCAAGGCCAAGGAACTGTTCCGACGCGACCGCGAGTACGTGGTCCAGCAGGGCGAAGTGCACATCGTCGACGAACACACCGGGCGCCTCCTGAGCGGCCGACGCTATTCGGAGGGCCTCCACCAGGCGATCGAGGCGAAGGAAGGTGTGGCGATCAAGGCCGAGAACCAGACCTACGCCACGATCACCCTCCAGAACTACTTCCGTCAGTACGAGAAGTTGTCCGGAATGACCGGTACGGCGCAGACCGAGGCGGCGGAGCTTTACACCACGTATGGCATGAACGTGCTCCCCATCCCGACGAACTTGCCGATGATCCGCCAGGATCAGCCGGACCTTCTCTTCAAGAGCGAGCGGGCCAAGTACACGGCGATCATCGATGACATTCTTGAGCGTCACGCCAACGGCCAGCCGGTGCTCATCGGCACCGTCTCGGTGGAGAAGTCCGAGTCGCTCAGCAAGGAACTGAAGAAGCACGGCATCAAGCACGCCGTGCTGAACGCGAAGCACCATGAACAAGAGGCCGCCGTTATTGCCGAGGCTGGTCGTAAGGGTGCTGTCACTGTTGCCACCAATATGGCCGGCCGCGGAACCGACATCATGCTCGGTGGAAACCCGGAGTTCCGCGCGGTTCAGGAGATGCATCGGCGCGGTATCGATCCCCAGGAGAACCCCGACGAATACGAGCGGGTGTGGATTGAGGTTTTGGCCGAGGCCAAGGAAGCGGTAGGCCGCGAGCACGAAGAGGTGCTCGCCGCTGGCGGCCTTTACGTGCTCGGCACCGAGCGCCATGAGTCGCGCCGTATCGACAACCAGTTGCGAGGCCGCTCCGGACGCCAGGGTGATCCCGGCGAGTCGCGCTTCTACCTGTCTCTTGAAGACGATTTGATGCGGATGTTCCAGTCGGGCCTTGCGGCCACGATGATGAACTCGTCCGCTCTGCCGGACGACCTGCCAATCGAGTCGAAGATGCTGACGCGCGGCGTGCGAAGCGCCCAGGCACAGATCGAGGGCCGCAACGCAGAGATCCGTAAGAACATCCTCAAGTACGACGATGTCGCCTCGAAGCAGCGCACGATCATTTACGGTGAGCGCCGCCGCATCCTCGACGGCGAGAACCTCCGTGACCAGGTTCGTGGCTTCATCGACGACGTCGTCGGTAACGCAGTGCGCGCTTCGACGGTGCTGGGCGCCCCCGATGAGTGGGACCTCGACGCACTATGGCGCGACCTGCGCACCATCTACCCCGTGTCTCTCACCATTGACGAGGTGGTTGAGGAAGCGGGCGGCCTGCGCGAACTGTCACCGAGCTTCCTCGAGCGTGAACTCACCGCCGATGCGCGCGTGGCGTACGAGGCCGTTGAGGATCGCATCAACCCCGACCTCATGCGTCAGGTGGAGCGTCAGGTGCTACTCCAGGTGATCGACATGAAGTGGCGCGAGCATCTGTACGAGATGGATTACCTCAAGGAGGGCATTGGGCTGCGGGCCATGGGCCAGCGCGACCCTCTCATTGAGTACCAGCGCGAAGCGCACCAGATGTTTGAGGCGATGGCCGACGCCGTGAAGGAGCAAGCGCTGCAGGTGCTGTTCCGGGTGGAGAAGCGCGAGCAAGCGCCTCAGCAGGACGGCGTGCTCGACGCCGATGCGGCGGCGAAGACGGCGAAGTCTGCTCCTGGTGTCAGCGCTCGTCGCGCGGCGCCGCAGTCCACGGCAACTGGCGGCGGGCTTGTTCAAGCGCAGATGGGTGCACTGACCTACTCCGGCCCGTCCAAGGACGGCAGCGGCAAGGCGGCTGTGTCAAAGGGCGGTGGCAAGGCCAAGGCGTCCACCGGAGCGGCGACCAAGGCGTCTGCCGACGGCGGTACGTTCCCTGGCACTCCCAAGAACGCTCAGTGTCCGTGTGGCTCAGGCAAGAAGTACAAGCTGTGCCACGGCAAGAACGAAGAGTAGGAAACGGTTAGCCCACATCCATCACGGTGATAAGCCACCGGTTGGACATGGCCTCGAGCCGGAGCGCGATCGCGTGGGCGATGTCTCCTTCGGTGGCGACCACTGCTGCCTCGACCGCATGAGGGCTGACGCGGCATAGTCGCACGCGCTGAATGTGGACGGATCCCTTGGAGGCGTAACCGGACCTGCGAGCCAGCGAGTGCTGGGTGAGCAAGCGCGAGCGGACGTCAGGGGAGATCCACCGCACCAATTG
>JAEYUX010000036.1 GCA_023432235.1 Actinomycetes bacterium | reverse complement strand
CTCGGTCATGAACGCGTCGCCTCGCGTGTGCTCACTGCGCTCGGCGTTCCCACGCAGCCCCCCGCAGTGACGGCGGACGACATCCCAGTCGGGGGCGTCGTCGGCGAGATGCGCTACTGGCGGGCATACGTCCTGCCGTGGATCGGGCGTCGGCTCACCGGGAGATCGTCAGGGGACGGGCGCAGCCCCAAGTTCCCTGAGTGGACGCTCGTGCCGCCAGCAGCCTAGGAGACCCCCTCGGCAGGGCCCGTGACGCGCGCATCACGCCGCAGCGGCGCGCCGCGCGACTTCAGTCGCACCGAAGGCAACGGAGGCGCCGGGATGCGGACATCGCCGTGGCCCGCCACCTCGCCAAAGCGCGCGGAATGAGACTGCCAACCATGCCAGGCCTCAACGATCTCCTCGTGGCTGCGGCCCACGAAGTTCCACCACATGACGAGTTCCTCGTCGAGCGGTTCGCCGCCAAGCAGGAAGACCACGGCGCCCGTGTCCGACGCCAGTTCAACCGAGTCGAGCCCCGCGCCAAGGTAGTTGAGGTCGTTTCGCACCGCACACACGCCCTCCGGCCCGCCAACGGCGACGTCGCCTTCGAGCAACACGACCGCGTGCTCCCAGTCCGCCTCAAGCGGCACCTGAAGACGGGAGCCCGGCGCGATCGTCACCTGTGCCCCGACAAGCGGAGTGAACGTCCGCGCCGGGGACGTCACCCCGGCGAGCGTCCCCATCACCACCACAGCGTCGGCGTCGGGACCTTCCTCGGGCGCAAGAGTGACGCGCGGCAAGTCCGTGTGCTGAGCAAAGTCGCGTTCGCCATCGCGCGCCCCCTCGGGCAAGGCGATCCAGAACTGGACGGCATCAAGCTCAGGGGCCCCGCCGCCCTCACCGGGCAGCGAGTACTCCGAGTGCGCGATGCCCGCGCCCGACGTCATGAGGTTGAGGTCTCCAGCACGCAACACCACATCGGAGCCCAAAGAGTCCCGATGGCGCACCTCGCCCTTGAGGGGCCAGGTGACGGTCTGCAAGCCGATATGCGGGTGAGGGTCGACCCGCATGTCGATCTGCTGCGGCCCAAAGCGGTCGAGGAAGCACCACGCGCCCACAGTGGGCAGGCCTCGTTGCGGCAAAGCCCGGAACACGTTCATCGCCCGCAGTCCGCCCAGCGGCACCTCTCGCGCGGGCAGGACGTCGACTCGGGTCACGCGTCGCCCAACGGGTCCACCGGCGCGATCACAGCACCCGGGATCTCATGGCGCTTGAGATAACGGGCGATGTAGGGGCACTGCGGAACGATGGTCTTGCCACGGGATGCCGCGTCCGTCAACGCGTCCTGCGCCAAGCGGCTTGCGACGCCCTTGCCCTCGAACTCGCGATTCACCTCGGTGTGTGTGAACGCGACCGAGTCCTCGGTCTCTTCAATCTGGACGAAGCCCGCCTGTACGCCGTCCACCGAGATGATGTACCGGCTGGAGGTCTGGTCCAGCGTCACCTTCATATCACTCATATACAGGCCAACGTTTGGAAGCGCCAGGGGCTTCCGACGTGGTCAGTGAGCGATCGCAGCTTTCGCAGGTGCCGCGTCGGCCCCGCCTGCAGCGTCGGCCCCGCCCACGGCATGGCCCTCGTCGCCCGCGTCGGGGTTCGTGGGGCGGCGCAGCATCGCGGACAGCGGAATGCCCACCGTCGTCAATGCCGCCCCCACAAGGAAGGCGACCTTGATGCCCTGTGCCTGCGCCACAGCGTCGGCCGCACCGGCGTCGGCGTGGCGCGTCGCGACCGCAACCATCGTCGAGACAAACAGTGCGGTGCCCGCCGCAGCCGCCACCTGCTGAATCGTCGAGACCGTTGCGGAGCCATGTGAATACAGGCGCGGCGGCAAGGAGCTGAGACTTGACGTGAAGAGGGGTGTGAACACAAAAGCGAGCCCAAGACTGAGCGAGACGTGGCAAACGAGAAGCACCCACCACGCCGTGGTCGCGCTCACGGCAAGCGCGAGCGCCCACAGCGCGCCCGCGACCACGATCATGCCGGGGATCAGCAGCGGACGTGGGCCCACACGGTCAAAGGCGCGGCCGACGCCGGTGGCGAGCAGTCCCATGGTGAGGCCCCCCGGAAGGAGCAGCAGACCGGACGTCAGGACGCTGTACTCGAGCACACCCTGCATGTAGAGCGGCAGCAAGATGATGGTGCCGAACAGACCCATCATCGACACGACAAAGAGCAGGATCGAGTACACGAACGCCGGGGTGCGGAACGTGCGCAGATCAAGCAGGGCGCGGTCGCTGCGCTGGAGGATGGTTTGGCGCCACATGAACAGCGCAACACCCGCGACGCCGACGCCGAGGGCGGCCCAGGCGCTCGCCGCGCCGTTCTCCGCGCTTTCCCCGATGCGGCTGAGACCGTAAACGAGACCGCCAAAGCCCAGGGCCGTCAGGGGAATGGAGAGAAGGTCGATCGGAGCCTTACGGGGCACGTTGACCGTCTGCATGCGCAGGGTGCCGAGCCAGTACACAGCGCCTGCGATGGGAAGGACGGCAATGAAGAGAAAGCGCCACGAGAACGTCGTGAGGATGAGGCCCGAGATGGTGGGGCCGATCGCCGGGGCGACTGAGATCACCACGGAGATCATGCCCATCCGGCGGCCACGCGTCGCGGCCGGCTCAAGCTCCATCACCGTGGTGATGAGCAACGGCAGCATGATGGCGGTGCCCGACGCCTGAATGACGCGCGCGAGGAGGAGGACTTCGAAGCCCGGCGCTGCGGCGGCGAGGAGCGTGCCCGCCACAAAGAGGCCCATCGCGGTGATGTAGAGGCCGCGCGTGGTGAAGCGCTGCAGCAGGAAGCCGGTGGTGGGGATGACGACGGCCATGGTGAGGAGGAATGCCGTGGTAAGCCACTGAGCGTCGACGGCTGTGATGCCGAGGTCGGTCATGAGGTGCGGGATCGCGACTCCCATGATCGTCTCGTTCAAGATCACGGTGAAGGCCGAGATGATGAGGACCCAGATGACGGTGTTGTTGCGGCGGCGGGTGGCGGCGTCGGGGGTGAGGGCAGCGTCGGGCGTGTTTGGGTGACCCATGGGGGAGGTGCTCCAAGAAAAGTGGCGGCGCGCTGATGGTGCCGGTCGCGCCGCGACCGGGACGCGACGGTGGCCGCGTGGGACCAATTCTGACATTGGTCCCTGACATGCGACAAGGCGATGGGCGATTGTCTTGTTTGTAGCAATTTGCATGTCAGACCCCTCGTGTTGACTAGTTTCATGAACATTGATGCGTCTGAGATCGAGCGGGTGAGCGCCGTTGTGGGTGAGCTCGCGCGTCGGGACGTGTCGCAGTTGTCGCATGCCGATCTGTTGGATGT
>JAEYUX010000153.1 GCA_023432235.1 Actinomycetes bacterium | reverse complement strand
ACGTCGGCAAAGCAGACGATCAGCGCCCTTGAGGGCTTGAGCTCGTTCCTGCGCCAGGCGGCCGAGGCTCTGCAGCAGACCGACGAGTCGCTCGCGAGCTCGATCCGCGGTCAGTAAATCGTGGACAAAGGCGGGCGCGGGCGAGGGGGTCCGTGCCCGCCTTTTCATGAGGACAGAGACGGGGGAAGGTAATGGCTGGAACGCTCAACATCGACCTGGATGCGCTCGGAGCGAGCGCGACAGACTTGGCAAAGATCGCCAACGAGTTTGACGACACCGACACCGCAGTGAATCTGGTGACAGATGCGATCGGTCGTGCCAATGAGACCCACAAGTTGCGTCAGGCAATCGAAGACTTCTCTGGCACGTGGCGGATTCGCCGCCAGGAGATTAAGGAAAACGTGCGCTACCTGTCGCAGACAGCACAGGCTGTTGCGGATCACCTCGCTGAGACCGATCAGGGCCTTGCGACCAACCTGACGAATCCGCCGAGCAGCACTCCTCAGCACTCACCCAACGCACCGAAGGCCGTGTGATGGCTCACGTACTAGACAGCGTCAGCCCCATTGACGGGGAGCCGGACCGCATCGAGAGCTACTCGCGGTACTACTCGAGCATCGCCGCCGCAATCACGGCGACCGCAGACAACCTCGCGACGATCGCGAACTCGGCCACGACCCAGTCGGAGGCGGTGACCGCTTTTATCGAGGTAGCGAACGAAGTTCGTGGGCACCTTCTACAGGTGGATGAGCGCTACGAGACGCTCTCCACCCAGCTGGCCTCATATGCGGCGCACCTGCGGACTTTCCAGAGCCAAGCGTCGACCATGATGACGACGGCTCACAACGCATACGCCGACTACGACACGACGCAGTGGAAGGTCGCGGACCTACGCGACAAGATCGACACGCTCGACCCGACGGACCCGTCCATTACGGGCCTGCGATACAACCTCAACCAGCAGGAGAACCACCTGCAGTGGATCGAGTCGGTGGTCGAGGCGAAGAACACCGAACTCAACGACCTCATCACGCTGTGGCGTAATACAGCGAACGGGATCGCAGACCTCATCGATGAGGCCGTCGATGGGTCGCCGCTCAATGACAGCGGGTGGGACAAGTTCCTCGACTTCCTCGAGCAGGTCGTCACTGAGATTCTGCCCATCATCGAGATGGTGCTCGACATCCTGGCGCTCGTGCTGACGATCGCGGCCTTCATCCTTGCTGTGACGGGTGTGGGCGCGCCGTTCGCTGCGGCGCTGTTCGCGATCGCACGCGTCGCGCAACTCATTTCGAAGGTCATCAAGGTTGTCCGCATTGCGCTCACGTTGGTGCTCATCGCGACCGGCACTCTCGCGCCGACTGCCTTGATTGACCTGGCCCTTGACATGGCTCTCGACAAGCTGCTGGGCAAGATGGGGGACAAGCTCGGTGACGGTGCACTGGCCGCTCTCAAGAAGTCTCCGCTCGGCCAAATGATTGCGAACGCCGCCGACAAGGACGGCGCGTACTTCATCATCCAGAACCTCGATGAAATGGTCGATGGGGGCTTCGACAACTGGCTCGAGAACGGCTTCACCGAGTTCATGGAGGTCGGACTTGACGGTAACTCGTGGGCGTCTGGCACGATGGATTGGGTTGAGGCCCCGCTTGGCAAGGCGGACGACTTCTTCGATGCCTTCCTTGAAGCGCACGGCATCACCTTCCCGCCAGGGCCGGACTTCTCATACGGTGGTGGGGACCTCAAGGGCCTGGGTTGGAGTTTCACCGAGACGGTCATCGGCGATATCCAAGTGGGAGATGGCAAGGTAGGCGACTACATCAACATCCCCGACCTTCCGAGCTTTGGCGACGTGCTCAACGACCTTGGACGCCCGCCCGCTGATGCGTTGATTGGTGCAAACTCCTAGCCATGCCTACTGCCGTATTCACAGTTCCGAGTTCATGGCGCGTCGTCATGCCCGGCGATGACCCGGCCGCCGCGGTGTCCCGTGCTGTTGACGAGATGTTTGCCGGTCATGACCGTGATTCGAGTGCCGTCAATAAGCACTGGATGCGCGAGCGCCTCACGCGGGCGGTCGTCACGCCTGAAGAACTGGATGCCGAGGTGGTGCTCTTTGCCTTCCCGCAGCGGGCGGAGGCAGGGGTGGTGCTGCCAGTGTCGGCAACCATCTTGCGATCCGGCGCACTTGCGACTCCCCTTGGTGAAGATCCGATGAAGGCGCTCGCGGGGATCGCGGCTCACGATTCATCGGCTCGCACCATGGAGGTCCTTGGAGGCGTCGCCTTGCGCACGCACGAAGTGCGCGAAGGTGCGCCAGCGTTTAAGGCCGAGGTTGACGAGGCGCCGATCACCGAAGCCGAACGCGCCGGGGTGCGGGCAGAAGTGGAGTCCGTCCCCATGTTGCGTGTGCGCTACACCCTCCCGGCCGGGCCGGGGCGGCCATGGACTCTTGTTGTGTTCAGTGCACTGCTTGGCGATCCTGAGCCCCAGCTTCAGGAGCTCTACCTGGGGCTGTTCGATGCTTTTGTGCAGACCATGCGGGAAGTGGACGCATAGTGCGCAACGCATGGAAGTTCCGCGTTGACGCGAAGCGCTGGGTACCGATCCCCGCAACCACAGCGTGGACCGCTGAAGGCCGTCAGCGCTGGATCGAACAGGCAACGATGGTCGCGAGCGTGGCGATGCTCGCACAGGACGTCCCCATGAGCGAACTCCGTGCACGGATGATGGAGATTGCTGACACTCCGCGCGGCCCCGAATCCGCCGTCTTCGTGCCCGTTGCGGAACCGATGCCGCTCCTCACGCACATGGTGACGGATACCGCCGAGGCAATGGGTGTAGCCCGTGAGCAGTGGCATGTGCGCGCCAAAGGTACGCGTGCGGTCGAGACCACGGCGCTCGAAGGGGCGCGGATGAGCGACGCTGTCCGGATCGCACGTGTGGATGCTGACGCAAACGGTGACATCGTCTATTCCGTTGCCTTCGTCGGCACCTCAGGCGATGTCGGTACGGTTTGGCACGGTGCGACAAAGCACCCACTTGTGGCGGGACAGTTCATGTCGATGGGCGCCGAGGTGTTCGCCACGGTTGAACGTCGGTTATGAACCGCACCGGGCGAGAGCGCCGCTCGGGTAGAGGCGACAAGCAACAGTTCGCGAATCGCGAGGCGGTGACGGTCGCATCGTGGCTGGTCGCGGTCGTGGCGCTCGTGGCAGGAACGATTCTCTCGACGCGCTGGGTGTTCGCAATCGCGCTAGATGTGACGCGCGGAGACCCACCCACCCTCGTTACACCCGTGTCAGCGTGGGCGGCGATGTGTTGGCTGGTTCTTGCTACCGGCGTATGGCTTGGAAGTTTGCTCGAACGAAAGCGAGTGGTGACACTACAACGTCCCTCCGCTGAGCGCACTGAATCCCGGATGGCTCAGCGTCGCCAGCAGCGAAGGAAGGCGGCTGGCGAAGACGGTTCGCGGCTGTTTGTCCGTAGCCGCGTCTACACGCGTTGGCTGTACCTCCACGTTGTGCTGTGGGTCCTCATCACGGGGCATCTCATTGGTGCGGCTGCCACGCTGTGGCGCGCGGCCTTCGCCAAGACGCCGGCTGTCGGGTCCCGAACGGACCTCGTCGTTGTCGCAGGGGTCCTCCTCATTGTTGCCGCCGCGTGGTTTGTGCCGGCCTCACTCGTGAAGCGCACGACCACACGACTCGCAGCCCGCCATGACCGCGTCGCGCATCAGATTCGCTCGCTCACGGAGCGCCGTGGGTGGGTTTACAGCGATGCCGCCAGCGCCGATCTCGACGCGCTTGCCGCCCCACCTTTTGGCCGCGTGGTCGGCCTCACGGCCTGGCCAAGTGCCCGGCGCACCGACGGGGTGCGTCTCGACGCCGCATGGCTCGCAGGTGATTTCGGGCCGGCTCTGTTGCCATACCGCTCCTTCACATCGCGTGCCATGTGGGTGCATTTGCCACGACCGTTAGCGCAGGTCGACTTTGTTCCCGAGCGCTTCACCGACTCGATCGTGAAGCTCCTCGGAGGCACCGACGTGGACGTCGAGTCCTATGCCTTCAACAAGCGGTGGCGAGTCAACGCCGTTGATGTGCGCGAGGCCCACGGAATTCTGCAACCGCGCATGATCGAGTTCCTCAACGGGATCGATGACGAGGGCGTGGCGTTCCATGTTGCCGGCCCGAGCGTTGTCATCTGGGACGACGGCAAAGACGAAAACGTCGACCTCGGCGCGCG
>JAEYUX010000184.1 GCA_023432235.1 Actinomycetes bacterium | reverse complement strand
GACGGTCCCTTGACGTATTCACCTAGCTCGTTGAGCTTGGTGATGAGGTCCTTACTAGAAACTCCAAGTTCCTTCGCGATCTCATGAACGCGGGGCTTTGCCACAATTCTCCTGTCTCGGTTCGACCGAGGCAGGGTCGAACCATCGTTACCGGGGGGTAGTCATTTCGAGGCACTCATTGGATTGCCATGGGCTTTCATCCCGTCCTGTCGATGGTGGGCTACGGTTCTCACGCTGAGAGCCACGTTGGATGCGTGGCCAGGGCCGACACATCCGCTTCCGGCGCGCGGAGAGCACGACCGATGGCGCGGCGTTTCATCGCTTGCGAGAGGCAATGCCCGTCTGGATGGAGCCAAGCTCCCCGTCCAGGCAACGACGCTGTTTCGTCGACCGCGGCACGGCCGTCGATCAGCACCACTCGCACGAGAACCGACCGATTGTCCGTGGTGCGGCATCCGACACACATGCGCACCGGTTGACCACCGGTAGTGCGTGTGCCCGCAGCATTCTGGGCATTCGGCTGAACCAGTCTAGCGCTCCTCGTCAGTTACCGGCACCCGGTGTGTCGGGAGCCTCGTCGGATCGGATGTCGATCCGCCAGCCAGTGAGGCGTGCGGCAAGCCGCGCATTCTGGCCTTCCTTACCGATCGCGAGGGACAAGTGATAGTCCGGAACGATGACTCGCGCGGCGCGCGCTTCAAGGTCGACTACCTCAACGGACACCACTCGCGATGGTGACAGTGCATTGCCAACAAACGTCGCGGGATCCTCATCCCAGTCGACGATGTCGATCTTCTCGCCGCGCAGTTCACTCATGACGGCACGCACTCGAGCGCCCATGGGCCCGATGCACGCGCCCTTCGCATTCACGCCGGGAACAGTCGCCCGCACCGCCATTTTGGAGCGGTGTCCTGCCTCGCGAGCAAGCGACATGATCTCAACCGTGCCGTCCGCAATCTCGGGCACCTCAAGTTCAAACAACCGACGCACAAGTCCTGGATGCGTACGCGACACCGTGATCGACGGCCCCTTGGCCCCGCGAGACACGCTGAGGACGAAACCGCGGATGCGCTGACCGTGCTCGTACGTCTCGGTCGGCACCTGCTCATGTCCCGGCAGGAGTGCTTCGACCTCGCCCACGTCGATATGAACGTTGCGGGGATCCGAGCTCTGTTGGATCACACCCGAAACGAGTTGGCCTTCTTTGTCCGCGTATTGGCCGAGCACGGCGTCGTCGCCCACCTGGCGCAGACGTTGCACAATCACCTGCCGCGCGGTGGCCGTTGCAATGCGGCCAAAGTCTTGAGGGGTGTGGTCGAACTCGGGGCCAAGTTCTTCATCCTCAAGCACTTCGCGCGCCCAAATGCTGACGGAGCCAGAGTCGCGGTCGACGTGTGCGCGAGCGTGGGTGTAAGCGCCCGGGGTCTTGTGATACGCGCTGACGAGCGCTTGCTCGATGGCGTCAATCAGGAGGTCGAAGCGGATGTCTCGTTCACGCTCGAGCCCGCGTAGTGCAGCGAGATCGATGTCCATGCCACTCAGTCCTCAACCTTCTTGAATTCGATCTGAATCTCCCCGCGTTCGATACGGTCCCACTCAAGCAGCGAGGTGCCGCCATCGTGCTCCACCTGCACCCCCGCGTCGTCGACGTCGATGATGCGCGCACTCAACGCGCTGCCGTCAGTGAGGTCAAAGGAGACAAGGCGCGTGCGGGCGCGCTTGAAGTGGCGGCGATCCGTCAAGGGCCGGTCGATCCCCGGCGTCGACACCTCGAGCACATACGCGCCCTCCGGAACGCCTGCCTCATCAAGAGCCGCACCGATGCCACGCGACGCTTGCGCGATCGCATCAAGGTCCGCTGAACCCACCGCATCTTCGGGCAGGTCGACTGTCACAAGTACCCTCGTGCGGGATCCCGACGAGGAGACCCGCACGTCATCAACCACAAGGCCCGCCGCCTGTGTCGCGGGGGCCGCCAGGTTGGCAATCCGGTCGCTCAGATCCATCCGTCGCCTCCCAGCGTGGTGCTCACGCCCTTTGTGTACTTGGGTTCGGGCATGAGTCTAGTGACCCCCAGGAGGGCGTGCGAGACTATCGCCCATGGCGGGTCGCACAAGCGCACATCACTTCACCGTCGCGGTCGTCACGTGCCTCGCGATCTTTGTCACGTCGGGTTGTGGACTGCGATGGGAAACCGACCCAAGCCCCATTCCCGTTGCTGACCAGACCACCCTCGAACGTGACGCGCTTGCAGCGGCGGTTGAGACCGTCATGATGGTCGCCGCTACCCGTAGCGACAACGCGGGCCTCACCGCCACCGATATCGCAGCTGCTCAACTTGACGTGCTCGGCGGGGTTTACGTCGCCTATCCCGACGCTGAGGTCACCCCCGACCCTTCAGCCTCTCCCCCGCTTTCCTACGCCGACGCTGTCGCGGCTTTGCGTACGACTGCCCGCGACATCGCAGCACAGACGGCCGACGCCAATCTCGCCTCCATCGCGACGTCCATCGACCTTGCGTGGGCACTTGCGGGCGCGTGGGAAGAGGCCGTGGTGGAGGCACCGGCGATTCCCGAGGTGGACACTGGCGGAATCCTCGACGGTGGCGATGACGCCGCCGAGACCGTCAACTCTGAAACGTGGCTGAGCGAGTCCCTGCCGCTTCCCGATGGCACGAGGTCCGAGGCAGGCTTCGCGCCCGTCCTCGAGACGACGCTCTCGGCCGAAGAGATTGCCGAACTTGCACTCATGCATGACCACGCACGCTTTGTCTACGAGACAGCCGCTGCACAGTTGTTTGCCCATGAACGTGATGAGGCGCTGCGTCGCTCAGGTGCGCACGGCGAGCGCTCTGATGCTCTGCAAGCCGCGACCACTGCACCGGATGAGCGGACCACGCTCTATCAGTTGCGCGATGTCAACCTCGCAGATGCGGAAGCACGCCGTGCACTGTTCATCAGCATCGAGCACGACCTCGCGGTCCGTTACGCAGTGCTTGCGGTGACGGCGACGGGTAGCGATCGCGATTGGCTGCTCAATGCCGCCTACGGCTCAGCCGTTGCGGTCTTCACACTCGGCGCTGGCGACGACCTCGTCACGGCGCTGCCAGGACTCACGGTTCCCGCGGAGTAGTTGCCTCATCCCCTGGGGCGAGGCGACTCCGCGTCCTAGCAGATCAACGGCTAAGCGCCGCGGACACGACCTTGGTTACCTCGGCAGCGGCCTCCGAGACGGAGATCGTTGCCGATTCGCCGGTTGCTCGCGTTCGGAGTTCGACGACGCCGTCTTCGAGTCCGCGCCCGACGACGAGGATGTAGGGGCCTCCAAGGAGTTCTGCATCCTTGAACTTCACTCCGGGCGACACCTTGGGACGGTCGTCGTACAGCACTTCGATGCCTGCCGCCTCGATCTCGGCCGCAAGCGCTGCGGCCTTCTCGAAGACGGCGTCGTCCTTGCCCGTCGCAACGATGTGGACGTGGTACGGCGCAACGTGAACGGGCCAAGCGAGGCCGAGCTCATCATGGTTGTTCTCGGCAAGGAGGGCGACGGCCCGCGTGACGCCGATGCCATACGAGCCCATCGTGACGGTCACCTGCTTGCCATTCTCGTCGAGCACCTTGAGGTCGAGCGCCTCGGCGTACTTGCGGCCCAACTGGAAGATGTGACCAATCTCAACGCCACGCGCCAGTTCCAGCGGTCCCGAGCCGTCAGGAGCCGGATCACCCGCCTTCACTTCGGCGCCTTCGATGACGCCATCTGCGGTGAAATCGCGCCCGGCCGTCAGCTCAAAGACGTGCCGGCCTGGAACATCAGCACCGGTGATCCACCGGGTGCCAGGCACAACGCGCGGGTCAAGGAAGTAGGCAATAGCGGTGTCAGCTTCGTCGCCACGGGCAACACCCTCGGCGCGCGCCTGGGGACCGAGGGCACCCGGGCCAATGTAACCCCTGACGAGTTGAGGGTGCCGCGCGAAGTCTTCGTCCGTGGCGGGCTCAACGGTTGCTGGCGCGAGGGCGGCCTCAAGGCGCGTGAGGTCGGCCTCGCGGTCGCCCGGCATACCGACGACAACGAGACTGCGCTGTCCGGCCGGATCAGTGACGGCAAGCACGACGTTCTTCAACGTGTCCGACGCTTGCCAGGGGCGATCGTCGCGCGGGAAGCGGGCATTCGCGACGTCAACGAGAGAAGCGATCGTGGGGGTATCGGGAGTGTCCTCGACGTGTGCGGCAGGAGCGTCGGCCCAATCAAGCGCAGGCGGGACCGGCGTTGTCACGGCCTCAACGTTGGCCGCGTAACCACCGGGAGAGCGCACGTAGGTGTCTTCACCCACGTCGGTGGGCGAAAGGAACTCTTCGGACTTCGATCCGCCCATCGCGCCTGACATCGCGTTGACGATGACGTACTCGAGACCGAGTCGGTCGAAGATGCGGACATAGGCCTCGCGCTGAGCCTGATAGGACGCCTCGAGTCCTTCATCCGATGTGTCAAAGGAGTACGAGTCCTTCATGATGAACTCGCGTCCACGCAGGAGGCCCGCACGCGGTCGAGCCTCATCGCGGTACTTCGTTTGGATCTGGTAGATCGTCAGCGGGAGATCCTTGTACGAGGAGTACAGGTCCTTCACGAGCAGGGTGAACATCTCTTCATGCGTGGGGGCGAGGAGGTAGTCACCACCCTTGCGGTCGGCGAGGCGGAACAAGTTGGGTCCGTACTCGGTCCAACGGCCTGTTACCTCATATGGCTCGCGCGGCAGCAGAGCGGGAAAGTGAACCTCTTGACCGCCCGCGGCGTCCATCTCTTCACGAATGATTGCCTCGACCTTGGCAAGGACCTTGAGGCCAAGCGGCAACCACGTGTAGATGCCAGGCGCGGCGCGGCGAATGTATCCCGCCCGCACAAGCAGTTTGTGGGATGCGACTTCAGCGTCGGCAGGGTCCTCGCGGAGCGTGCGCAGAAAAAGAGTGGACATGCGAAGCATGGAGTCAGCGTAGTCGCCTTGGGCCAGGCATCAGTGCCGGGCTTATCCGTAATCGGGTGATGCCTCGAGGCCCGCAAACTCCTGCAGGGTGGTGAAGCCTCCTGCCCGCATCGCTGCGGCGGTGTCGACGCCGACATACCGCAAGTGCCAGGGCTCCCACTTGTACCCCGTCACAAGCTCTTTGTCCGCTGGGTAACTGATGATGAAGCCGAACTCATGAGAGTGCGTGGCAAGCCACGTGCCGGCTGCCGTTGAGCCAAAGTCTGCGGAGAAACTGACGACCGGCACGTTGTTGACGTCCACCGCCAAGCCCGTCTGATGTTCGGAGTAGCCCGGCCGCGCCGATGCCCGCTCCGCCGCTTTCCGTCCGTATCGAGCGACGTAGTCCTCGTGCTCTGCTCGTTGCTCCTCATACGAGCGGTACGCGGACACGGCGACAAAGCCGGCTCCGTCCGCTTCGGCCGCTTCCGACATCGCGACGTACGCGAGCGCCGCGTCCTCACGTAACGTCGGCTCGCCAACTACGGGGACGTCAGCCAATGGCACGAGGCTCTCCGGCACATAGTCGATCGGGTCAAGCGGCCGACGCTTTGTCACAACGACGGTGAGCGAGGAGGCAGTCGTGAAATCGGTCGTGACGGCTACCCCCGGGGTTTGAACGGGGAACACCGCCGACGTCGGGGCAGCGACCTCTCCCGCCGTGCCGTGTCCGACGGAGGGCGCGGGTCGAGGCGGCAGCGGGTTCGCTTGGCACGCCGCAAGGATCGCCGCGATGGCACACACGGCCATGTACCGACCCAGTCTCGGCACGCGATGTCGCAACGGCAGACGCATCCTCTCAGCCTACGAGTCGCACCGTGTGCCAAGGCGGCGGTGGGCTCGTGCGGTCAACGCACTCACACGAGAGGCGTGTCTAGAACATGATTGTTGCGAAGTGCCCGACCCGGGTGAATCCCACCGAGTCATAGAGCCGCACCGCAGCCTCATTGAAGTCGTTGACGTAAAGGGAGACCGTGCGAGCGTGGTCCGCACGCACCAACCTCACTAGCTCGGCCATGCTCGCGGCACCTACTCCAATCCCGCGCACATCGGGATGGACCCACACGCCTTGCACCTGTGCGACACCCAGGCCCACCACGCCCACCTCGGCCTTGAATACGACGGTGCGTTCACCGTCGATGGTGCCGAACTGGACATAACTGCGGCCCCGCCGGATGAGGTGCCGCAACCGGTCTTCGTAGGCGTCACGCCCGTGCAAGAGCGGGTCGTAGCCGACCTCGCCAATGAACATATGCACCGCGGCCGGAAGGATGTCGGGGTAGTCGCTCATGACGGAACGCCGCAACGGCTCCACGGCGACCTCGTGGGGGCGCGGCTTGGCCTCCGGGTCCTCCGTCATCACCATCGACACTTGGCGGTTGCGCTCTTGGCGGGCGGGGCCCCACGCATGCTCGATTCGGCCCCACAGGTCGAGGGTGATGTCCGCCTCGCCCACCAAAGCGGCGGGGCGCACAAGCCGGTCAAGAATGCCCTCGGCAAGGTCCGCGCGGAGGTCCTCCGCGTCGTCATCATTCGTGGACGGCAGCACCACTGTGAGGTTCGCGCCGCTCCACACCACGCCCGAGATCTCATGAGCGCCACGCTGGCGGACCGCCCACAAGCCCGTGGGGATCACTCCGGACCGCATCGCTGTCTCAAGATGCATTGCGGGCACCACGCTCGATACGGGGTCTCGCGTACACAATGCGAGAGCTCGAGGCAGATCACGCCGCTGTACGGGGGTCAACACGTCATGTCCCCTGCGCAGCAGCGCATCTTTCATGAGAGCGGCACCACCTGCGGTGAGGCGCCTTCGACGGGCTCCATCGTTTCAGCAATGCGCATGGCCTCTTCGATGAGGGTCTCCACGATCATGCTTTCGGGCACGGTCTTCACGACCTCGCCCTTGACGAAGATCTGACCCTTGCCGTTTCCGGAGGCGACGCCAAGGTCAGCCTCACGCGCTTCCCCGGGTCCATTGACGACGCAGCCCATGACGGCAACGCGCAGCGGCACTTCCATCCCCTCAAGGCCTGCCGTCACCTTTTCTGCGAGCTCATACACGTCAACTTGCGCGCGCCCACACGAGGGACACGAGACGATTTCAAGCTTGCGCGGGCGGAGGTTGAGGGCCTGCAGGATCTGGATGCCGACCTTCACTTCCTCGACGGGAGGAGCCGACAGCGACACGCGGATGGTGTCACCGATGCCCTTGCTCAGCAGGGCGCCAAATGCCGTGGCCGACTTGATGGTGCCCTGGAAGGCAGGGCCCGCCTCGGTGACACCAAGGTGAAGAGGCCACTGTCCACGCTCCGAGAGCATCTCGTAGGCGCGCACCATGACGACAGGGTCGTTGTGCTTGACGGAGATCTTGAAGTCGTGGAAATCGTGCTCCTCAAACAGGCTCGCTTCCCACACCGCAGACTCGACCAGTGCTTCCGCCGTCGCCTTGCCGTACTTGGCGAGCAAGCGAGGGTCAAGAGAGCCCGCGTTCACACCGATGCGGATCGACGTGCCGTGGTCCTTGGCCGCCTGCGCAATTTCCTTCACCTGGTCGTCGAACTTCTTGATGTTGCCTGGGTTGACGCGGACCGCTGCGCAACCGGCCTCAATTGCCGCATACACGTACTTCGGCTGGAAGTGGATATCCGCGATCACCGGGATCTGCGACTTTGTCGCAATGGCGCGAAGTGCGTCGGCATCGTCTTGCGTGGGGCACGCGACACGGACGATGTCGCAACCTGACGCGGTGAGTTCCGCGATCTGCTGCAGCGTCGAATTGATGTCATGGGTCTTGGTGGTGGTCATCGACTGCACTGAAATCGGTGCGTCGCCGCCCACATCGACGGTGCCGACCTTGATCTTGCGCGTCACACGTCGAGGCGCAAGGGTTGGGGCAGGCATGCCCGGCATTCCCAGGCCAATAGTCACAACAATTGCTCCTTAATCAGGCCGCTCATGTGATGCGCACCGGCGCCACGATGTCGGCGTAAATGAGCACAAGGCTCATCACAATGAGTATTCCGAAGACGCCATAGGCGATCGGCATCATCCTTGCAACGTCAACGGGTGCCGGGCGTGGAGCGTTGCGTGCTCGCGCCCAGCCGTTCTTGATCGCTTGCCACACGGCAGATGCGATGTGCCCGCCATCAAGCGGAACCAGCGGGATCATATTGAACACAAACAGCGCGAGATTCAGTCCCGCGAGGAGCAAGAGAAGCTGAGCAATCTGGTCCTTGATCGTCACGCCCTCGACCTCTGTTGACGTCACGTCCCCCGCAGCACGGCCGATGCCCACAATGCCCATCACGGACGTCTGAGAACGGTCTTCAAGCCCGACCGCAGCACGCGTCACGTGATACAGCTGCACCGGCAGAGTCGCCACGATCTTGGCGGTTTCCACGGTGTAGGTGCCCGCAATTTCCGCACCGGACCATATGGGCTGGCGTTGATCCTCAACGAGGGAGTAAACGCCGAGGAATCCCACAGCCTCGGACTGCTCCCCTGTCGCGCCAGCACGTTCACGCGCGGCAGGCGTCAGGGCAAGGTCACGCACCTGCCCATCGCGCTCGATCGTCAACACGACCGGTTCCCCCGGGCGATCTGACACATAGGCGGTGAGGTCCGACCACCCGTCGAGTTCGATCCCGTCAACCGCGAGCACGGTGTCACCCGGTTGCAATCCAGCGAGAACAGCAGGCGACGTCGGATCGGCCGCGGTGCATTCGTTCGTGCCAACGGCCGGCACACACGCAATCGTGTCGCGCACCGTCAAGGTCTGAGTCGGGACACCCATGCCGGAGAGCACCACAGTGAAGAGCACGACGGCGAGGACCAGGTTCATCAGCGGACCACCGGCCATGACGATCACTTTGCGCCACCACGTCAAGTGATAGAAGGCGCGGGAGTCGTCATCCCCGATTTCCGCTTCCGACGCGGCACGAGCGTCGGCGACGAGGGTCTTTCCCCATCCGCGCACCCGGGCAGGCTTCACCGCATATGCCGGAGGCACCATCCCGACGAGACGCACGTATCCGCCCAAAGGAATGGCCTTGATCCCGTATTCCGTCTCGCCGCGCTTGGTCGACCACAGCGTCGGCCCAAACCCGACGAAGTACTCCGACACTTTGACGCCAAAACGTTTTGCGGGCCACATGTGGCCGAGTTCGTGCCATGCAATTGACACCATCAGGCCGATGACGACCACGACGATGCCAAGCAGTGCGAGCATGGCTCCACTGTAGGCCAGCGAGGGGCCGCTATTGTGCGGAAATCAAGGCATCGGCGCGGCGACGCGCGTAGGCCTCAGCCTCGTCAACCGCGTCCAAGGTGATCTCACGTGGCGCATCGAATTCTTCGACGACGGCCCGCACCGTGTCAACGATGTCGACAAAGCGCAAACGGCCCTCGGCAAAGGCCGCGACACATTGCTCATTGGCTGCGTTAAAGACAGCAGGATGCAGGTCCGACGCTGCAGCGGCGGCACGGGCGAGCTCGATTGCGGGAAACACCTCATGATCGAGAGGCTCAAAGGTCCACTCATGGGCTCGCGTCCAGTCCACCGCAGGCGCGACGTCATCCATCCGGTGAGGCCAACTGAGACCCAACCCAATTGGCAACCGCATGTCAGGCGGTGAAGCCTGAGCGATTGTCGACCCGTCGATGAACTCGACCATCGAGTGGATCACCGACTGGGGGTGAATGACCACCTTGATGCGTTCGTACGGCATCGAGAACAGCCAATGCGCCTCGATGACCTCCAGCGCCTTGTTGACAAGAGTGGCGGAGTTGATCGTCACCACCGGGCCCATGTCCCAATTGGGGTGCTTGAGGGCCTGCGCAGGTGTCACTGTCTCAAGCTGCGCGCGGTCCCAGCCGCGGAACGCGCCACCCGATGCGGTGAGAACGAGCGAACGTACCTCCGCGTCGGTTCCGCTGCGGAGCGCTTGGGCAAGGGCCGAATGCTCGGAATCGACGGGCACGATCTGATCGGGGCGTTGCACCGCGTGGGCGACAAGCGCGCCTCCTGCAACGAGCGATTCCTTGTTCGCCAACGCGAGCGTCGATCCCGCGGCTAAGGCCGCAAGCGTCGGCCGCAACCCCACCGAACCGGTAATCCCGTTCAGTACGACATCAGCGCCGCGTCGAGCGACCTCGACAACGGCTTCGGCGCCGCCAGCGATCTCGACACCGCGCACATCGCCGAGGGCGTCGCGCACCGCAGGAACCGCATCCTCACGGGCAAGAGCAACAAAGGACGGGCGCAACTGCCGGACCTGCTGCGCCACGACATCGGGTGCGCTACCACCCGCAGCGAGCGCGACCACGTCAAAGGCATCGCCGTGACGCTCGATGACATCGATCGCCTGAACTCCAATCGAGCCGGTGGAGCCAAGCAGGCTGACCGTCCGAGGTGTCACTGGGCTCCTTGCAAGATGTCGACGACCCGAGCGAGGTAGGCGTCGACCACACGCTCGTCGTAAGCGCCGCGGCGGCCGCGCCTGCGGAACACGGCGTTGCGCACATCCTCGGGAGTAAGCGACTGACCCGAGTCGAAGAAAGCAATGAGGCGGTTGAGCAACGTGTCAACCTCGCGGGCGTCATACCCCCGGTGAGCCTTTGCAGGCGAACTGAATCGCTGCCCGAGAGGACGGCGCAAACGTGGGTACAACACCTGCGCGTTCTGGGCGAGCCGCGTCATCCACGCTTGCTGGCCGTGGGCCCGAACGAACTCGTCACGCGCACGCACAGCAAATGCGGCTTCGAGACGGTCAAGCGCCGCGTCCACCGCAGTGGTCTTGTAGCCGCGGTAAACCATGTCGAAGGCCGCGCGACGCACGTCGAATGACGACATCGCGTCGGCATCGAGAGCGGGACGTTCGTAAGCGGTGCGGGCGTTCGAGAAGAACTCATCGACCTGCGCCCGGTGGTAGCCCTTCTTCACGAACTTCTCGTGCGGGAACATGTCGGTCATTCGTCCTCCTTGATCGCGAGCTGGCCGCATGCGCCATCAATGTCGCTTCCCCGAGTATCGCGGATCGTGACCGGGATTCCGTGAGATGAAAGCGTGTCGACGAACTCTCGTTCCACAGCGGGATCCGACGCCGTCCACTTGCTTCCCGGTGTTGGGTTCAGCGGAATGGGATTGACGTGAACCCAACCGCGGCCGCGTTCATTGAGCTTGCGGCCGAGGAGGTCCGCGCGATGCGCCTGATCGTTGATGTCCCTGATCAGCGCATATTCGATGCTGACTCGTCGGCCGGTCGCGTCAAAGTAACGGCGCGCGGCATCCAGGGCGTCGTCCACGCTGTATTTCGTATTGATCGGCACGAGCTCATCTCGAAGCTCATCGTCCGGAGCATGCAAGCTCAGGGCGAGCGTCACCTGGAGGCCCTCTTTGGCGAGGCGGTCAATTGCCGGGGCGAGGCCCACTGTCGACACAGTGACGTGGCGGGCGGAGAGCCCAAAGCCAACCGGGGGCGCGGCGATGAGCGTCCGCACTGTCGACACCACCGCCTTGTAATTGGCGAGCGGCTCCCCCATCCCCATGAAGACCACATTCGAGAGCCGGACGGGCTCCCCGAGCTGACCGTCACGGGCGGCGCGAGCAGCTAGTCGCACCTGTTCAATGATCTCGGCGGCCGACAGGTTGCGGGTAAGCCCCATCTGGCCGGTCGCACAGAACGGGCAGGCCATTCCACAACCAGCCTGGCTCGTCACACACAACGTGGCGCGATCGGGGTACTTCATGAGGACCGACTCGACCTTGACGCCGTCGTGAAGCGCCCACAGCGTCTTCACTGTCGCGCCGCGATCGGCCTCAAGGGTCCGCACCACTGACATCAGCGGCGGGAACAGCGCCGACGCCATGTCCTCACGCGCGCTCGCGGGCAGATCCGTCATCTCATCCGGATCAACGGTGAGGTGCGAGAAGTAGTGGGTCGCGAGTTGCTTGGCGCGGAAGGCGGGATGACCCAAGCCTTCGACCGCCGCCGCCCGGGCGTCGGCGTCCATATCCGCGAAATGCAGCGGCGCCTTGCCCCGCTTGGGCGCTGCCATCTGGAGCAAAGGACGGCCGGTTGACTCATTCACAGGCCACCACCACCGAGTGTGCCAAGGAAGATCGCGAACACCACGTAGGCAACAGGCGCGGCAAAAAGGAGGGAGTCGATGCGGTCAAGAATGCCGCCGTGGCCCGGGATGACGCTTGACATGTCCTTAATGTGAATGTCGCGTTTGAGGGCGCTTTCGGCAAGGTCACCCACCACGCCGGCCACGGAACATGCGAAGCCGATCGCGGTGCCGATGTACCACTCACCGTCAAAGAAGAAGTACGCAGCGATCGAGGCGACGATGACGCCGAGCGCCACTCCTCCGATCGCGCCTTCCCACGTCTTTTTGGGACTCACTCGCTCGAGAAGTTTGCGTCGCCCAAAACGCATGCCTGCGACAAGCGCGCCAGTGTCATTCGCGACAACGGCAAGAACAACGAGGATGACCCGAAGCCAGCCGTCGTCGGCGAGCTCAAGCAAGAGGAGGAACGACGCAAGAAACGGAATCCACAGGAGCGACAAGACACCTGCAAGGGCATCCGCAAGAGTGTTCTCGACGCGCTCATCACCGAGTCGCCATGCGACAACGCCAGCGCAGCCGACAAGTAGCGCGACCACGAGCCCTTCAGGTTTTGCGAACCACGTCGCAATGCCCATGCCAACGGTTGCCGCGATGAGAGGCACGAGCGGAATGCGCCGGCCATGCTTTTCCAGCGCGCGCTTCCACTCGACAAGAGCACCGATTGTGAACGCGTAAAGCACGATCGCGAAGACGAGCGGGCTCAGCCACGCCGCTCCAACGGCGAGCGCAAGGAGGCCGACGCCAACGACAGTCGCCACCGACATATTGCGGCCACTCTTTGGTGCAGTCTCGCCGTCCGGCACGTCGTCGGAGACGGCGTCAATCGAGAGTTCCTCGGTGGTGACGAGACCCTCGAACTGGCGGTCCTGCGGCCACGGCTCGCCTTCCTCAGGAATGCGGAAGTCCTCATCAGGCAAGCCAAGATCGACCGTATCTTCAGCGTCCGGCCACGGCACTGGTTCGAGGGGGTCAACGTGGTGCGGGGGCTCCTCACCGGCAAGGTGAGCGCGCGCCGCAACCGCAGCGGGAGCCGAGGAATCGAGAGGAGGGTCCACGGCGTCGTCCTCAACGGGGTAACCCCACGCCTCCGAGGGCGTCGGGTCGCGATGCTCCGGGGTCTGCGCGCGGAAGCGCCGCTCGAAGGCCGACAACTGCAGGGCCCGGTAACGATGGGGCGAGAACAGGTCGACGGCACGCTGGCGCCTGCCCTTGGGCTGTACGGCTTCTACGTCCTCAGGCCCCGGGGAGGCGGGCGTGGGCTCGGCGTCCTCGCCCGTCATCAGACCTCGAGAAGCTCGCTCTCCTTGCGAGCGAGCATGGCGTCGATCTTGTCGACGTGGCCCTTTGTCAGCGCGTCGAGTTCCTTTTCCGCGCGCGAGCCCTCGTCTTCTCCCACATCGCCAGACTTGACCGCCGCGTCAATCGCGTCCTTGGCCTTGCGGCGCATGTTGCGCACGGTCACGCGCGACTCTTCCGCGCGCTGCTTGGCAAGCTTGACGTAATCGCGGCGGCGCTCCTCCGTCATCTGCGGCATGTTGATACGGATGACCTGGCCGTCGTCGGTGGGGTTGACGCCGAGGTCAGAGGTGCGCAGTGCCTTCTCGATGTCCTTCTTTGCGCTCACGTCGTAGGGCTGAATCACCACGGTGCGCGCTTCGGGAATCGAAATCGAGGCAAGCTGCTGCAATGGCGTGGGAGCACCGTAGTACTCGACCGCGATATTGGCGAAAAGCGCTGTCGACGCCTGACCCGTACGGATAGAGGCGAGGTTGTCACGCGCGACATTAATCGCGTTGTCCATGTTCTCCTCGGCTTCGAGGAGGATCTCGTCGATCACGTCATTCCCTTCGTGCGGCGACCTACGCGGTCACACGCGTCCCGATTGTCTCACCCACGAGCGCACGCGTCACATTGCGAGGCGTGTCCAGCCCAAAGACCACCATGGGGACCTTGTTGTCCATCGCGAGCGAGAATGCGGCCTGATCCATCACCTGAAGACGCCGCACAAGCGCGTCTGCGTATGTCACTTCGTCAAGGCGTTGGGCGGTGGGGTCCTTGCGCGGGTCCGCCGTATAGACGGCATCCACGCCGTTCTTCCCCATCAGTACTTCCGTGCAGCCCGTCTCGAGAGCGCGCTGGACAGACACCGTGTCAGTAGAGAAGTACGGCATGCCGGCACCTGCGGCGAAGATCACCACACGACCCTTCTCAAGGTGACGGATCGCGCGGAGCGGAATGTACGGCTCGGCCACCTGACCCATCGTGATGGCCGTTTGGACTCGCGTGACGACGCCCGCCTGTTCGAGGAAGTCTTGCAGCGCGAGCGCGTTCATCACCGTGCCGAGCATGCCCATGTAGTCGGCGCGCGCACGTTCCATACCCGCTTGGCTTAACTCAGCGCCACGGAAGAAGTTGCCGCCACCGACAACGATCGCCACTTGGACGCCCTGTTGGACGGCCTCGCCAATCTCACCAGCGATACGGCGCACGACGTCGGGGTCAAGTCCCACCGAGCCGCCGCCGAACATCTCGCCGGAGAGCTTGAGCAAGACGCGACGCGCCGCGGGAGTCGCTGAGCCCGAATGGGTTGCTTCTTCGGGCATCAGTTCCTCCTCGCGGCGCGTGGCTACAGGCTGTGAGTCTTAGGCTCCCACACGGAAGCGGGCGAAGGCCGTAACCTCGCCGCCAGTGGCCTCGACCACCTTGCCAACCGTGGTCTTCGGGTCCTTTGCGAAAGCCTGCTCGGGAAGCACGTTCTCCTTGAAGAAGCCGTTCATGCGGCCTTCAACAATCTTGGAAAGCGCAGCCTCGGGCTTGCCTTCGTTGCGGGCAGTTTCCTCGGCGACACGACGCTCGTTCTCGACGACATCCGCGGGGACCTCGTCACGAGTGAGGTACAGCGGCGAGTACGCGGCGATGTGCATTGCGACGTCACGTGCCACATCTGCCGCCTTGGCGTCGGAACCGACAAGCACGCCCACCTGAGCAGGCAGGTCCTTGTTGGTCTTGTGGAGGTAGTCGACGACGACGGGCGCCGCAACACGGGCAACCCGACGCAGCACGATCTTCTCGCCAAGCACGCCCGCGTTCTCGTCAATGATGTCCTTGACGGTCTTGCCCTGAAGCGGTGCGGCAAGAGCGGCCTCAATGTCAGCTGCACCAGCAGCAACAACCGCCTGGAGCACCTCGTTCGCGAGGTTCACGAACTTCTCGTTCTTTGCCACGAAGTCGGTCTCGGAGTTGAGCTCGATGAGCGTGCCCACCTGACCGCCTTCGCCTTCTGCGATGTGCGATGCAACGAGACCCTCGGAAGCCGAGCGGCCCTCGCGCTTGGTGACGCCCTTGAGACCCTTGACGCGAAGGATGTCGACGGCCTTGTCAAGGTCGCCATCCGCCTCGTCGAGAGCCTTCTTCACGTCGAGCATGCCTGCTCCGGTGCGCTCGCGCAGCGCCTGGATGTCAGCGACGGTGTAGTTCGCCATGTCAGTCCTTACTTCTCGTCGGCTTTGGCGGCAGCAGGCTTCTTCGCTGCGGCCTTGGCGGCAGGCGCCTTCTTGTCAGCGGCCGGCTTGTCGTCGGCCTCAGCCTTGTCGGCCTTGCTTGCTGCGGTCTTGGCGGCGGGCTTCTTCGCCGCAGGCTTCTTGGCAGCGGGCTTTTCAGCCGCGTCGGCCTCAGCCTCGGGGGCTGCCTCAGCGTCGGTAGCGGGGGCCTCAGCCTCGGCGGCGGGGGCCTTCTCCTCAGCGGCAGCTTCGGCGGAAGCCTCGGCTCCAGCTTCGGCACCGTCGAGAAGCTCCTGCTCCCACTCGGCCAGGGGCTCTGCGTCGGCGCCAGCGGCGGCGTCGTCGCCACTCTTGCCCGAGTGACGCTGCTTGATGCCCTCAGCGACGGCGTCGGCGATCACACGGGTGAGCAGACCCACCGAGCGAATCGCGTCGTCGTTGCCAGGGATGCCGTACGACACGTTGTCGGGGTCGCAGTTCGAGTCAAGGATGCCGACCACAGGGATGCCAAGCTTGCGCGCCTCGTCAACGGCGAGGTGCTCCTTGTTGGTGTCAACAATCCAGATGACGGACGGCGTCTTCGCCATGTCACGGATGCCACCGAGCACCTTGTCAAGCTTGTCCTTCTCGCGGCGCAGGCCAAGGAGTTCCTTCTTGGTGCGGCCCGAACCGGCGACGTCATCGAAGTCGATCTCTTCGAGTTCCTTGAGGCGTGCAACACGCTTGCTCACGGTCTGGAAGTTGGTGAGCATGCCGCCGAGCCAACGCTCGTTGATGTAGGGCATGCCCACGCGCGAGGCCTGCTCGGCGATGGTCGACTGCGCCTGACGCTTGGTGCCAACAAAGAGCACGGTGCCGCCGTGAGCGACGGTGTCACGCACAAACTCGTACGCGACGTCGATCTTGGCGAGCGACTGCTGCAGGTCGATGATGTAGTTGCCGTTGCGCTCGGTGAGGATGAAGCGCTTCATCTTGGGGTTCCAGCGGCTGGTCTGGTGTCCGAAGTGGACACCGGCGTCAAGCAGCTGGCGCATGGTCACGACTGCCATGGCGATCGTCCTTATCTGCACGCGCGGGCGTGCGGAGGAGCGGGAGAGAACTCCCTGAGTTTTCGGTTAACGATGGGAGCCGGGCGGCCCACATCCCTAGTGCCAACGCGGCTCCGCACCGGCTGTAAGGCCGGACCTTTGCTTCACCGGCGCCCTCCTGCGTGGCAGGCGGGCGAATGGCACGCGTTGTCACCCGCTCACACGGGTGCGGGACTATCGTAGCCGATCCGCTCGTGCGCTGTGCTCAGTGCTCAGTGCTCAGTGCTCAGCGCCCAATGCTGAACGTCCGATGCTGAACGCCCAGCGCGTCGATGTCCACACCGCTCACTCTGCGCGCTCCTCCCCCGTTCTCGCTTACCCTCGGTCCCACGCCGCGTTATTGGTCGTTCACTCGTCACATGGCGAGCGGGACACAGACAGGGCGGCGGCGGTTACGCATCGGCAGCGTCGGCGCGCTGGTGAGCTTGATGTCGGCCGCTGTCGCCACCCCTGACTCGCCCGTCCCCGCCATTGCCCCTGCTCTTGCGGCCGACGCAGTGGCGCCGTGTGTTCTTCCGCTACCCGACGCTCGGGTTGTCGCTCTCGCACGAATTCCGTTCGAGCCGTGGCAACCGGGCCATCGCGGCATCGACGTCGCCACTCGCGTGGGTGACGAGGTGGTCGCACCTGCGGACGCGACGGTTGAGTACGTCGGTGTTGTTGTTGACCGGCCGGTCATCACACTGCGCCATGCAGGAGGGCTGCGCACGTCACTCGAGCCGGTTGAGACGACGCTCGGCGTGGGCGACGCGGTAGCGCGCGGCACGCCGGTGGGCACCGTCTCGTCTGCCTCTGGTCACTGCGCACCCGACACATGCGTTCATTGGGGCATGCGCCAGGGGGATGACTACGTGGACCCGCTTAGTTGCGTACCAGGATTTGGGCCCGTGGTGCTCTTGCCTCTCGCGGGGACTTAAGCGAAGGCGCCCGTCTTGATGAGGCTTTCACGGAGCTTCTTCACGGCGGCCGAGTGAATCTGCGATACGCGCGACTCTGTGACGCCAAGGACCTGACCGATCTGCGCAAGCGTGAGGTTCTCGTAGTAGTACAGATGAAGGACCTGTTGCTCGCGATCCCGCACCCCCTGGACCGCCGTTGCGAGGAGAGAATGCGTCTCACGAGCCTCGACCGACATCGACACCCCTGGCACCGCGAGTGCCGAAACGGATTCGATGCTGCTCGTGTCTGGCTCAGTGCCGAGCGAGTCGAGTGCCGCTACGTGGCTCAACGCGACCTGGGCGCGAACGGTGCGGACTTCCGCGATTTCCCAGCCAAGTTCCTGAGCGATGTCGTCATCGGTCACCTGACGGAGCAGTCGCTGTTCGAGTGCGCGAAGCGCGGTCTCAACCGCACGCGCCTTTGAGCGAACCGAGCGCGGCACCCAGTCTGCAGCGCGAAGCTCGTCGATGATTGCGCCGCGAATGCGCGTCGACGCGTACGTCTCAAACTTGAAGCCACGCTCCACTTCGAACTTCTCGACAGCGTCGATGAGGCCGAACATGCCGTACGAAACCAAGTCGGCGAGCTCGACCGTCTCAGGCAAACGCCCAATCATGCGCGACGCGACGTGCGTGACAAGAGGCGCGTAATGAGTGATGAGCCGGTCGCGCGCCTGGCGGCGCTGTGCGTCATCACCGTCGGTGAACACGTGCCAGTCGGTTGCTACACGGTCTTCTCGCGTGAGACCAGGCGTGTCGAGTTCATCGAGATACATGTCTTCCTCTCCTCATGCCCTCGGGTGAGCGAGCGCGTACGCAGAGCGCAAGCGATCCGCCGAGACGTGGGTGTACCGCTGAGTGGTCGCGAGCGATGCGTGACCGAGTACTTCTTGAACCGACCGCAGGTCCGATCCGCCCTGGAGCAGATGAGTCGCGGCGGTGTGGCGCAGTCCGTGGGGAGCGAGATCTGGCACTCCCGCGAGTTGCGCAAGTTCGTGAATAACGGCACGCACCTGACGCTGGTCGATGCGCTTGCCGCGGGCGCCCACAAAGAGCGCGGGAGAGGAAGGGTTCAGGCGAGAGCGACCGCGCATGAGCCATGCGTCGAGAGCACGCATACCCGGCAGGCCACATGGGACCACCCGCTCCTTGCTTCCCTTGCCAAGGACCCGGACTGTGCGTTCGGCAAAGTCAACGTCGTCGATGTCGATGCCCACAAGTTCGCCGACGCGGATTCCGGTTGCGTAGAGGAGTTCTGCGATCGCCCAGTCACGGATGTCGAGCGCCTCTTCACTGTCTGCGCGCATCATCGCCGTGTCGAGGAGAGTGCGCGCCTCATCAACTCCAAGAGCGTTGGGAATGGTCTGAGCCGGCCGTGCCGAAGCAAGGCGCAGCGCGGGGTTGGCCTCAGTGACGCCCTCTCGATGGGCCCACGCGAAGAAAGCGCGGACGGCGGCGCCACGGCGGGCGAGCGTCGAGCGACTGAGGCCCGTCGCTGCTTGTGACGCGAGCCATGCGCGCACGTCAGTAAGAGTGACATCGCCCCAGGCGGACGCGTCATCGAACTCGAGAAAGTCAGCGAGAGCGCGAATATCGGCAACGTATGCACGCACCGTGTGCTCGGACGCACCGCGGCCATGACGCATGGCAACCGCGTATCGCTCGAGCACCTCATGCGACGTCGACATGTGGCCACTGTGGCATCGTCACAGTAGCCAAAGCAACCCCGTTGATCACTTTTGTAACATCAGCAACACTACTTACGCCTGATTTTTCCTATTTTGTCCCGTTTCTTGCCCCTGACCGTGTCTTTCGCCACCCTCCCTGGTACGGACCAAGAAGGCCCTGGGCTGCAAGTGAACCCACCGCGATCCGGGTGGACTTGTGATCGAGGCCCGCGCGGCTTGCAAGGGTGTCGATGTCGTGCGCTCGGGCCGACGCCGCGTCGAACACCGCCCGCTCGCTCGGATTCGCAAACTCGAGGGCCCCTTGCCCACTGTCCCCGCGCTCGAGTCTCGCTCGCGTCGATTGAGCCCACTCTTGCGTCGTCACCATGAGCTCAACCGCGTCGGATGCGCAGCCAACAAGAACCGCAGCTCCTTCGCGAATCAAGTCATGACAGCCAGTCGATGACGCCGACGTCACGGGTCCTGGCACGGCCCCGACAGGTCGCAAGAGCTCCGCTGCATGCCGCGCCGTGCTCAAGGCACCCGAACGAGCCGCGGCCTCGACAACGACAGTGGCTGTCGCCGCAGCGATGAGTCGGTTACGGCTGAGGAAGCGTGATCGGTGCGGAGCGAATCCAGGCGGCACCTCACTCACCACGGCACCGTGATGAGTGAGATCTGCGAGCGAGGATGCGTGGGCGGTTGGATACAAGCGGTCAATGCCTCCGGCCATGACCGCCACCGACGGCGCTCCCATCGCGAGCGCAGCCCGATGCGCAGCGATGTCGATACCGAACGCGCCACCCGACATCACCGTGCCGCCCGCAGCCGCTACTGCCTCAGCAATCTCGGCCGCGAGATGCGCGCCATATGACGTCGCGGCCCGTGAGCCGACGATCGCCGCCGATCGCGCCCACAGGTCATCGAGTGACGTCTCACCACGCACATAAAGCGCAAAAGGCGTGATCACTCCCAAGTCATTTACGGCACGCGGCCACCCGTCCTCATGTCGCACAATGACGCGAGCACCAATCGACCGTGCGCGTGCTTCATGAGGACCGTCAACGAGTTCCCACCGCCTGCCCCAGCGATCGATCGCGTTGACGAGGAGGTGCCGATACCGGCCGTCGAGATTGGGAGCAACAGCGTGGACGGCGTGCTCCGGTTGCGCCATTGCACTCTTCATCCACTGGAGCGCCTCAGCGGGTCCGAGTTGATCGACCAGGGCGCCGGCCACCGCGTCCCCCGGTTCAGCGATCGCGCTCCACGCAATGAGTGCGTGCCGGTCGTGGGCGCTCACGCCGCACCGTCCCGTGCCCGCAGGAGCATCGCCGCGCTCACGTGTGCGGGCGTAGGGCGGTACTCGCCATCGAGGTCAGCGAGGGTCCACGCCACACGGAGGACACGATCAACGCCCCGTGCCGAGAGCCTGCCGGAATCGAGCGCAGCGAGAGCGATGGCGGCGGCGTCGCCCGGTGTCGCCGAGCGCACCCACGACGATGGGGCGTTGGCCGTGGTGCTCCACGGCATATCGACAAATCTCGCACTCGCACGTTCCCGCGCCTCCTGCACCCGCGCGGCGACCATCGCGGTCGACTCTCCGTTCGGTTCCACCCCGCGGCGCACTGGCATCACATCGACATGCAGATCAATGCGGTCGAGCAAGGGACCACCAAGTCTGCCGAAGTACCGCCGACGCTGAACGGCACTGCAACTACAGCCGTCGCCTCGGCCATAGAACTTCCCGCATGGACATGGGTTAGCGGAAAGGACGAGCTGGAATCGCGCGGGGTAACGGGTGGCGCCGTACGCGCGGTGCAGCACGATCTCGCCGCTTTCGAGCGGCTGGCGAAGCGTCTGCAAGACGGCCGTGGGGAACTCGGGAGCCTCATCGAGAAACAGAACCCCTGCATGTGCACGCGAGACGGCACCGGGCCGGGCCAAGCGCGCCCCTCCTCCCACAATCGACGCGGCCGATGCCGAATGGTGGGGCGCCTCGAACGGAGGCCGCACGAGCAGACCACGCGCGGCATCGAGCGTCCCTGCCACCGAATGAACCGACGTGGCAGCAAGAGCGTCGGGCGGCGCGAGGTCAGGAAGTATCCCTGGCAGCCGCGAGGCGAGCATCGTCTTGCCTGCACCAGGCGGGCCCACCATAAGGAGGTGATGCCCGCCAGCCGCAGCCACCTCAAGCGCCCACCTCGCTTCGTGTTGGCCTCGGACATCCGCAAGGTCGGGCACCGTTTGCGCGAGACTCGCGCTCGGCGCCGCTTTGTCACGTCTGCGGGGGCGAGGAGCGGGACGCGCATCGGTATTTCCGTACGAGGCCGCTACCTCTGCCAGAGACTCCGCAGAAATGACGTCCGCTCCTGGGACGAGGCGCGCCTCCTCTTCATTCGCGCGCGGCACGACGACGCGGCTGTACCCCGCGTCCACCGCCGCCGCGACTGCGGGAAGAACTCCCCGTACTGGTCTCAATTGACCGTCAAGACCTAACTCGCCCAAATGGATCACGTTCGCCGGTGAGGTGACATCGATGATTCCTGCTCCCGCGAGCACTGATATGGCGATTGCGAGATCTGTCACTGAACCGGACTTGGGCAATGACGCAGGAGACAGATTCACGGTGATTCGGCGCGCTGGCCAGGTGAGTCCTGACGACGACACAGCGGCGCGAACCCGGTCCCGCGCCTCATTGAGCGATGTATCCGGCAGGCCGACCAGAGTGAATGCGGGGAGCGACGCCGCGAGATGAGCCTCGACGTCAATCACATGTCCCGCCACTCCCGTGAGCACCACGGACAGCGTGCGCCCGATCATGCAACGGCCCGCAGGTGATCGAGTTGTGCACGGCCCGCGCGCGGCAGCGTCACGGCAACCACGTCAACGCGCACTGCAGAAAAACCCCCGCCATGTTGCGCGAGCCAACTCGCCGCGAGTTTTCGCAATCGCACCAGCTTGCGCCGCGTCACCGCCTCGATGGCACCTCCGAACGCGTCGCTCCGGCGCGTCTTCACCTCCACAATGACGAGGCAGTCACCGTCGATTGCCACAATGTCGATCTCGCCTAGCTCACAGCGCCAATTGCGATCAACCACCGTCCACCCCTGGTCAGCCAGGGTGCGCGCCACCAATCGTTCGCCGTACGCGCCGACCACATCCTTGACCGCCATGTGCCACCTCCACCACGTCACTGTGGAGGCACATGGGCTACGAGGCTGATCGGATCAGCCCGATTTGTGGACTGGGGTGCACGTCGAACGCTGGGGACAGTGTTTCGGGGAGCGACCCCAGGGGGTCGGCGTTTCGGGGAGCGACCCCGGGGGGTCGGCGTTTCGGGGAGCGACCCCTGGCCCCGCCGCGCGCATGGACTAGAAAGCAGGCGCGCCGCCTCGCTACACGATCGAGCAGAGAGAGCCCCGAAAACGGCTCAATGACCGCGCAGTTGGCGCAGGTCCGGAATCGCGTCCTCGTTGACGAGTTCCTCAATATTGACGTCACGGAACGTGACAACACGCACGCTCTTGACGAGCCGCGCGGATCGGTACACATCCCACACCCAGGCATCAACCATCGACACCTCGAAATAGATGTCGGTCCCGCTCGAGCGGACCTGCAGATCAACCTTGTTACACAGATAGAACCGACGCTCCGTCTCGACGACGTAACGGAAGAGCCCCACCACATCGCGGTACTCGCGATACAGCGCGAGCTCCGCCTCGGTTTCGTAGTTCTCCAGGTCTTCGCTGCTCACCCCACCATCATGACCGATATCTGACCAAGCAGAGGCCGAGGCGCGCTAGACGGCGAGCGCAGGGAGCTTCCACGTGACCCGGTGGAGCGGGCTCGGACCGTTCTCGCGCAACGCCGCAAGGTGCCCCTGAGCACCGTAACCCTTGTTGGCGGCCCAGCCATACGCCGGGTGATCGTCATGGGCCGCCTTCATCAGCGCATCGCGTTCGACTTTCGCAAGCACCGACGCCGCCGCGATTGAGACGCACGTGTCGTCACCCTTCACCACCATCGTGACGCGAGGGACAGGCACTGTCTCTTCGGCGTCGGCCGAAAAGAGATCGGCCGCCGGGGCCGAAAGCCAGTCGTGCGAACCGTCGAGGAGCACGGCGTCGGCTTCAACACCTGCCCGCGCGATCGCTCCAAGTGCGCGCTGTCCCGCGAGGCGTAAAGCGGCAACGATGCCCACGGCGTCGATCTCTTGAGCAGAGGCGTGCCCCACTGCGTGAGCGACAGTGAAAGAGCAAATCGCGGGGATGAGGTTTTCTCGCACCGCCGCCTTGAGACGCTTCGAATCGGCGAGACCTTCAGGCCAGGTATCGCATCGCGACACGGCAGCGACGCCGACGCTCACAGGACCGGCAAGAGCGCCGCGCCCCACCTCATCGATACCGACAACAACGCGGGCACCCGCATCCCACAGCGTCGTCTCGATGTCGAGGGAAACCATCGCCACAACCCCAGATCTGGTGTCTAGAACGTGCTCCAGTGGCTCAGCGGCCACACTGTCACAAACACGGTACCCACCACTGAGCTGTGCGGAATGGTGCCACCGCCGGGGTCACCCAGATGCGCGCGCGAGTCGGCGGAGTTCGAGCGGTTATCGCCGAGTACCCACAGGCGGCCTTCGGGAACCTCGACCGACCACGGGTGGGGGCAGCTGTATGTGCCGGGCTTGATGTAGTCCTCGTCAAGAGGGACGCCATTGACGGTGACGATGCCGACGGCGGGATCGCACGCAACGGTGTCTCCCGGCAATCCAATGACGCGCTTGACGAGGTGTTCACCGGCGTCTTGCGGGAGGAGGCCCACAAAGGTCGCGATGTCTTCCCACACCTTGGTGACGCCGCTCTTGTCGGGTTCGTTCGCTGGGGCGAGCCAGCCGCCCGGGTCCTTGAACACAATGATGTCGCCGCGGCGCAGGTCAAGCGGTCCCGGACGCCACAGCGACACAAGGATGCGGTCGTTGACCTCAAGGGTGTCCTCCATCGACCCCGTGGGAATCCAAAAGGACTGAAAGACGAAGGTCTTGAGAAGCAACGACAACACGAGCGCTGAGCCCACGACAATGAGGAGCTCACGCACCCACAACCACAAACGACGGCGGGCGGAGGGCGCAGTGCCGTCCGCCGCGCCGTCGCGTGCGTGGGTGATGATTTAGCTTTCGCGCTTTTCGCGGATACGTGCAGCCTTACCGCGCAGGTTGCGCAGGTAGTACAGCTTGGCGCGGCGCACGTCACCGCGGCGCTCGACCTCGATCTTCTCGACGGTCGGGGTGTGAAGCGGGAAGGTGCGCTCGACACCAACACCAAACGAAATCTTGCGGACCGTGTAGGTCTCGCCAACACCGCGGCCCTGACGCGAAATCACAACGCCCTGGAACACCTGGACACGCGAACGGTTGCCTTCAACAACCTTCACGTGGACTTTGAGGGTGTCACCGGCGCGGAAGGCCGGGATGTCATCGCGGAGCTGAGCCGCGGTCACGTTGTCAAGCTTCTGCATGACGTGTCTCTCCTCGCGCTCGCCACAGGTCGCTCGCGATCTCTGCCTCACGGCATTCGAAAGTGAACGCGCGCTACGGTCTGAGCCGGACCCCCTGTGGCAGGTCGCGGCGCCGTACGCACCGAGGGGATATTCTGCCACACCTGCCCGAGGTGCCACCAATGCGCCGCGTTAGTCGCCCGCGCCCCCGTCACCAGCGTCGGCGTCCTTCAACAAATCCGGCCGACGCTGTTGAGTCCTTTCGAGCTGCTTCTCACGTCGCCACGCGGCAATGTTCGCGTGGTGGCCCGACAGGAGGATGGGCGGCACATCGAGTCCCCGCCACGACGCCGGGCGCGTGTACGAGGGGTACTCAAGGAGGCCGTCGGAGTGGGATTCCTCGACAATCGACTCCGCGTTGCCCATGAAGCCGGGCACGAGCCGCGTGATCGCCTCGATCATCGCCATCGTCGCCACTTCTCCCCCATTGAGCACGTAGTCGCCGATGCTCACCTCGAGGACGCGGAAGCCAGCCGACGCGTAGTACTCCGGGACCCGAGCGTCGATGCCCTCGTAACGCCCACAGGCAAAGACGAGTTGATCGCATGCGGCGAGTTCGGCGGCACGCGCCTGCGTGAAGGGGATGCCTGCCGGCGTCGGCACGATGAGCACTGCGCCATCCGTGAGGATGTCGTCAAGTGCGCGACCCCACACGTCGGGTTTCATCACCATGCCCGCGCCGCCGCCAAAGGGCGCGTCGTCGACAGTGCGGTGGACATCGGCCGTGCCGTCTGCTTTGACGGCCGCCCACTCGCGCAAATCGTGAACGTGTGCGTGAACGAGGGCCGCCTCGCGTGCCTTGCCGAGGAGCGAGACATCAAGCACCGAGAAGAATTCGGGGAAGATCGTCACGATGTCGATTCGCATCGTTTACGCCTCGCCGCGCGTCTCGTCCGTGACCTCAGGCTCTTCGCCTTCAAGGAGCCCGTATGGCGGGGTCAACGTGATGACGCCATCCTCGATGTTCACCTCGGGAACGAAGGCATCGACCATCGGCACCATTGCGCGGAAACCCGATGGCTGCCTGATCACGAGGACGTCTTGGGCGGGCATCGGCATCACCTCGACCACCCGGCCGATTTCCGTGCCGTCCGGCCGCACCGCCGTGAGGCCGACGAGCTGGGCGACAAACCATGCGTCGTCCTCCTCGTCCTCGTCAACGTCGACGAGGAGTTCAGTACCGCGCGCATTCTCAGCAGACGTACGGTCGCCGATCTCCTCGAAGCGCAGGTACCAACGGCCGCCTTGCTGGCGTACTGACGCGATGGTGAGGGGACCGGCTGACGCGGGTTCGGTATCGAGCACGGCGCCTGGGAAGAGGCGCTCATCAGGCACGTCGGTGCGCAACTCCACCGAGAGTTCACCTTTGAGTCCGTGCGCCCTGCCGATTCGCGCCACCGTCACCTTCATGACAGCAAGCCTAAAGCGCGAGCGGGGCTGCACGGGTCACCGGTTGCGTGCGGGGCGGATCGGGGCCAGCGGCAGTACCGGGCACCGACGCTGGGCACGCAAAAGCCCCGGCTCCATGCGGAACCGGGGCTAAGCGCGCTTATGCGACGTCGACGATGTTGACCCGCACGTCGTCGCGCGCGATCGCGTCGATGACGGTACGGATTGCCGACGCGGTACGGCCATGGCGGCCGATCACGCGGGGCAGATCGTCGGGGTGAACCACGACGTTCAGGGTCACGCCCCGGCGGCCCGCGCGTTCCGTCACTCGCACGTCATCCGGGTTGCGGACAATCGAACGGACCAGGAACTCAAGGGCCTCGTGGGTCATGGCTTAGTTCTCCTCGTTGAGGGTGCCCTCGACCTCGGCGTCGCCGTCGGACGGGTTGCCCTCAGCGATTTCGACGTCGACCTCGGTGCCCTCGTCCGTGGGGACCTCGCTGGACTCGTCAGCGACAGTCTTCTCAGCTTCCTTCGACGCTTCCTTGGCAGCCTTTTCCTTCTCGGCGGCCGCAGCGGCCTTCGCCTTTTCGGCGGCGTCGGCCTGCGCCTTGATCGCGGCCTCGGCATCAGCCTTGTCGCCGGCAACCTTCACGGTGTTCTTCGCGTTCTTGTCGCCCTTGAACTTGCCCCAGTCACCCGTGAGCTTGAGGAGTGCCGCAACCTGCTCGCTGGGCTGGGCGCCCACGCTGAGCCAGTACTGGGCACGCTCGGAGTTGATGTCGATGACCGACGGCTCCTCCGTGGGGTGGTACTTGCCGATCTCTTCGATGGCGCGGCCGTCACGCTTGGTGCGCGAGTCCATCACCACGACGCGGTAGTAAGGGGCGCGCTTCTTGCCGAAGCGCTTGAGGCGAATCTTGACAGCCATAACTGTCTCTCCTTGTATTCGGTGTGAGCCGGGCGGGCCTAGCCTCGCCTGACAAGACGAATTGCCGCACGGACGCGCGACAGCGGTCCAGTATGCCAGATCGCAGGGGCCCTAAGCGAGCTCGGGTCAGTCGAGGATCGTGGGCCAACCGTCCGATGCTTCAGCGGTAAACGACCCGTCGCCATGGTTCTTCGTCACAACGAGCACCTCAAGGCCGGCATCGAGAGCGGCGGCCAACACCTCATCGCCACCGGCAGCGATTGCGGTGGCCCAGGCGTCGGCCGTCACCATGTCGGGCCCCACAACTGACACCTGCAAGTAGTGCTGAGCACCGACGCCGGTCTTGGGATCCCAAATGTGCAGCCCTTGTTGGGCCATCCCTGAGGTGGCGAGAGCACGGAACTCTCCACCGATCGCGACGACGTCGATGACAGGCGTGCCCATCGGGTCGCCCTTGACGCGTGGATCCGCGATGCCGAGGCGCCACGAACTTCCCTCGCCCGAGACGAGGACGTCTCCGGCGCCACCGACCATCCACGACGCTGCCTTCAAGCGGTCGAGAGCCTCGGCCGCGCGCGCGACCGCCCAGCCCTTGACGATGCCGGAAGGGTCGAGATGGTCGGGCCTGCGTGCGTCGAAAGCTCCGAGTGTTGCCGAGCGGTACCACTCGCATGTCTGCAGGATCTCGAGCATTTCCGGTGCACACTCGTCAACCGCGAGCTCGCCGCGATTGAGGCGCGACAGCTGAGAGTCCTCGCGGAACAGGGAGAACACGTCATCCGCCCACAGCAACTCGCGGTGGAAGTTCTCCACCGCTCCAGTGGCTGCGCGGTCCGATGACGGCAATCGCACCTGAATGGTGAAAGGCATGCCCATCGCGTGGACCGTGCTCGAAAAGGTTGCGCCGTTCACGGGGACGGCACCCCCGGGGCCTCGCCGTCACTCGTTGATGCGTCCGACGCTGGCACCACCAAATCGAGGGACGGCAGCTTGTCCGGCGCGGCGGCGACACCCGCAGCGATGATCGCTGCGCAGACGCCTGCGACGATGACAGCTCGAGGGGCTCGCATGATTAACCTGCTGCCTCATCATTCGCCGCTTCACTGAGAGCGCCGTCAATGGACTCGAGGAATGCGGGTGAGGTGAATGATGATCCGGACACGTAGTCCACGTCTGCACTTTGGGCTTCGAGCACACGCGTGACAAGTTCGGGCACCGCAAAAGCGTTGACCTGGATCGACTCGGGGTCTTGGGTACCGGCCTCGATGGGCTCAACCTTGGTGATGATGCCGTTTTCGATGGTGACCTGTGCTTGGTAACCGCCCTTGATGTTCGTCACGCGGGGTCCAACGTAAACGCCGTCCGCATACGCGACGTCTCCCGCAACAGTGGGCACGGCAGGAGCGCTCGACGCCTCGCCACCGTCAGACGCACATGCCGTCAGCAAGGACAGCGACGCCCCTGCCCATAGCAGTGACGACGTCTTCACACGCTCTCCCGATGCCATCCAAATGCCTCTCGATGTACGTTCTCTTTGGCTACCCCGCTTGACACCGCGTCATCGATCACACGCTGAGCCCACGCGGCTGGTCCGCATACGTATATATCGCGATCCGCCGCGTCGGGGACAATCTCGAGGAGCCGCAGCGGCTGCCCCACCGCACTCCAGCCATCGCCGCGAGGGCCTTCGATCACAGTGAGCGGCACACCCTTCGCGGCCGCAATGGTCTCCAACTCATCAAGCAACGGCGCCTCCTCACGTGACCGGACGCGGACAATCACCGCCACCGGACCGTCCGCATCCGTCCAGTTGGCAAGGAGCGCCCGGATAGGAGTGACGCCGATGCCTGCTGCAACGAGCACCGCACCGTGACAATTCCGCGACGAGCCCGTGAAGACACCAAACGGCCCTTCGACCAACACGCGCGTGCCCACGGCGAGCGTCGCGAGGCCTCCCGAGCCATCGCCAACGACCTTCGCGGTGAGGCGCAGGCCGTCGGCAGATACATCAGAGACCGTGAACGGGTGCGCGGATCGCCAGCGCTGGCGATCAACGAACCGCCACAAAAAGAACTGCCCCGGCTGAACCCTCAGTCGCTCGATGTCATCTCCGGCGATACGGACGGACGTGTACGCGCCTCCGTGCGATTCCACCGCAGCAACGCGTAGGCCGTGCCGACGCCACCGGCGCAGCGGTCGGATCACGCGGAACGCGATGAGGGAGCCGAAAACGCCGAGGTAGAGGAGCCACCAGAACCCGGTAACGGGCCCGCCGTCGCGAAAGGTCGAGCCCTCAAGGAACTGGTGCGGGATCGCCGCGGCGACTGCCACATAGGTGATGAGGTGGACAGCGTGCCAGGTCTCGTACCGCCAGCGACGTCGCACAACGAGTAGCGCAGTCGCGAAGACAACCGCAAAGAGCCCGAGCGCCACTTGCGCCATCGCGAGATACCACTGACTCGTGAACATCGCGACCGTCTGGTCCCACCACGAGATATCGGCGTAATAGGCCGACATGAGCGAAATGACGCCGGCGTGAAAAGCCATCAACACAATCGCGGCCTTGCCGAGCCGCGTATGAACGGCTATCGCTCGATCATGCCCAAGCGCCTTCTCGATGAGCGGGATACGAGCCGCGAGCGCGACTTGGCTCAACATCAAGACAGCGGCGATGATCCCGAGGGCGCGCCCACCGGCATACACATAGTCGATGGGCTTGACGGTCAGCAGGCCGCCGTCCGCGATCATGAGTGCGATCGCGATCGACGCGACAATGTAAGGGACGGCCTCGATGCCGTCCCGGTGCCATGACCGCGCACGGCTACGCCGCAGGAGCGCAGCGTCGGCAGTCATAGTGCGTCCCTTGAGTTGGGCGAGGCGATATCGATGTGCGCAACGTCGCAAACCGCGTGCGCATTCCCTGTCACCAGGATCATCGGAAGCGGCGCCCACCCAGCAGCACGGCAACGGGTGCGGCGAGCACCTCAATGTGCTCGCGCGGATCAGCTGCCAGCACAACAACATCGGCGGGGTCGCCCTCGGCAAGCACCGGTGCCCCGAGGAAGTGTCGAGCCCTCCACGTCGCCGCCGCGACAACATCTGCCGCGGGCATACAGCGCGCCATCTCGGTAGCCTCCCTCGCAAGGTCACCGTGGGCAATCGACGTGCCAGCGTCGGTACCAACAAGCAACGTCACCCCAGCGTCGTGCATCTCGCCAACATGGGTGTAGCGGCGCTCGTACATCCGTTGCATCCGCTCAGCGAAGCGCGGGAATCGCTCCCCTGCCTGCGCCGCGAAACCTGCGAAGCTCGCTACTTGCATGAGCGTCGGCACCACTGGCACGCCTGCCGCAGCGGCGCGCTCCATGTGTACCGCGGTCATGCCCGTGCCGTGCTCGATGCAATCGAAACCCGCGTCGAGCAGATCATCGAGGGACTCCGTCGCGAACGTGTGCGCGGTGACACGCGCGCCCGCTGCATGCGCCTCACTCGCCGCACCCTCAAGTTGCTCGCGTGTGAACAGCGGCGTGAGATCGGCGGCGTCCCCCAAGTCACGGTCGATCCAGTCCGCGATGATCTTCACCCACCCGGCCGACGCTGTGGCTTGCCGTGCGGCCTCGGCCGGGAGATCGTCGGCGTCAACTTCAACGGCGTAGCCCTTGAGGTAGCGCTTGGGCCGCGCGATGAACCGGCCCGAGCGGATGACGCGAGGGACGTCGTCTCGACCATCGAGAACGTCGAGCGCCACCGTGGAGCCCGTGTCGCGCACGAGCAAGGTCCCAGCATCGCGCTCGATGAGCGCGTGCTTCGTAATGAGGTCGCCGTCCACGGGACCTGACGGACCCACCGCGAGATGACAATGCATGTCGACAAAGCCGGGCACCGTCCAGCCTGAGATCGTCTCGATGTCGGTGTGGCGCGGGCACTCATACGTGATGCGCCCACCAAGCACCCATGCGCGTGCGTGCTCGACGCCGTCATCGGCGAGGACGGGACCGGCTAGTTCGTAGGCGGTCATCCCTGCAAGTACTTGCCAAGGCTTGGCAGATCACGGGGGTCAAACTCGGGTTGCGCGGGCGGTGCGCCGATGCCGAATGCGCTTCCTGGGGCAGAGGTTTCGCTACCGCGTTGCTGGAGCGCACGCTCTTGCTGAGCGCGCTTGGCGGGGTTGCCGGACTTACCCTTCACCTTGCGCTGCGGCGCCTGCTTGCCCTTTGACTTCTTGCCGCCGGGAAGCCCACCCGGGCCCATCATCGGCATGCCGCCCATCCCGGGCAAACCGCCGCCTCCGGCCATCGCCTTCATCATGCGCTGAGCATCCTCAAAGCGCTTCACCAAGGAGTTCACCTGGGCGACGGATGTTCCGGAACCGGCCGCGATGCGGGAACGGCGCGAGCCGTTGAGCGCCTTCGGGTTATCGCGCTCAAAAGGAGTCATCGACTGGATGATCGCCTCGGTCCGCGCCAACTCACGCTCGTCGAGGTTGTCGATCTGATCACGCACCTGACCCATACCGGGAAGCATCGTGAGCATCTTCTTCATCGAGCCCATGTTCTTCAGCTGCTGCATTTGGCTGAGGAAGTCGGTGAGGGTGAAGTCCTCACCCTTCGACATCTTCTCGGCCATGCGAGCGGCTTCTGCCTGGTCAAAGGTGCGTTCCGCCTGCTCGATGAGCGTGAGGATGTCGCCCATATCGAGGATGCGCCCAGCCATGCGCTCGGGGTGGAACACCTCGATCTCGTCGATCTTTTCGCCCGTCGAGGCGAAGAGGATCGGCACACCCGTCACTTCGCGCACTGACAGCGCGGCACCACCACGGGCGTCACCATCAAGCTTGGTGAGAACGACACCAGTCATCGCCACGCCCGCCTGGAAAGCGTGGGCGGTGGCAACAGCGTCCTGACCAATCATCGCGTCGATGACAAAAAGGACTTCGTCCGGATCAATCGCCTTGCGAATGTCACCGGCCTGGCGCATCAGTTCTTCATCGACACCGAGGCGGCCCGCCGTGTCAACGATGACAACCGAGTGCTGGCGCTTTTCGGCCTCTTTGATGGCGTTCTTCGCCACCTTGACCGGGTTGCCCTTGACCTTCTCATCTTCGCGCGTCACACCGCGTTCGGGGGCGAAGACCGGCACGCCCGCACGCTCGCCGACGACCTCAAGCTGAGTGACCGCGTTGGGCCGCTGCAGGTCGGCAGCGACGAGCAACGGCGTATGACCCTCGCTCTTCAGCAGGTGGGCGAGCTTGCCCGCAAACGTCGTCTTACCGGCTCCTTGAAGACCCGCAAGCATGATGACCGTGGGGCCGGTCTTCGCGGTCCGGAGGGCGCGAGACTCACCACCGAGGATCTGAATCAGTTCCTCGTTGACGATCTTGACGACCTGCTGGCCGGGGTTGAGCGCCTGTGAGACGTCAGCCCCGAGCGCACGTTCGCGGATCCGGTCCGTAAAGGTCGTCACCACTGGCAAGGCGACGTCTGCGTCCAAGAGCGCACGACGAATGTCGCGCACGGTGGCGTCAATGTCGGCCTCAGTGAGGCGGCCCTTGCCCCGCAGGGTCTTGAACGTGGCGGTGAGGCGGTCGGACAGGCTCGCGAACACGGCTCTCCCTTCGGTGTGAGCGGTGCCGTCTAGCCTACCTGGGGCGCTGCACGCAGCGCGGACCGCACCGTCTCCGACATTGTCTCGACGAGCTGCTCACGCCAGGCCGTCCACGCCTTGGGGCTCGCGGCTCGCGCGTCCGCTTCGGTGAGGAGGCGCAACGTCTCAAACAGATCCGCGCGCCCGCCGAGTCGGCCGATGAGTTCCGCGGCCACCTCCGGGTCCTCCGGGTCCCGACTTGTCGCAAAGTCGGCGAGGGTGAGGTGCTCGCGCACAAGCACCGTGATGTCATCGATCATCGCCTTCTCGAGGCCAAGTTGTGCGCCAATGCCCGGAATAAGGGCCGCACCATCGATTGAGTGATCGCTCATTCCCGCCTGTTTGCCGATGTCGTGGAACAAAGCCGAAAAGAGCAATAGTTCGGGCTGAGGTGCGACCCGCCGCACACGGTTGGCGAGGACGACCGTCTCCACTTGGTGGCGGTCCACCGTAAAGACGTGGAAGGGGTTGCGCTGCGGACGGTTCCGCACCGGCGCCCAGCCCGGTATCCACCGCACGATCTGTCCAGCGACATCGAGCGCCTCCCACACGGAGACCAGGTGGCCGGGGCTCGACAGGAGGTCGACAAAGTGTTCGCGCGCTTCCGCCTGCCACGGCCGCGGGAGGTCGGGGCAGCGGCCCAGGGTCTCCAGCAGGCTCGGCGTGAAAGCGAGACCCGTCGCAGCAGCAGCCGCAGCCGCGCGCAAAGGCAGGAGAGCGTCGGCCTCGGCGTCGTAACCGGGAGCAAGTGCCAGTTCTCCGTCGACGTCGATGAGCCCTTGAGTGACGGGCACGTGGCGAGGAGCAGTACGCCGACGCTTGGCTAAGAAAGCGCGGGAGCCGACGCCGGACTTCTCGAGCGCTCGGCGCGCGCCACGTTCTGTCGTATCGACGGCGTAGGCGACAACGCGGCCGGCAGCCGCAATTCGCGCGAAGAGCTCGTCGACATCGTCGATGTCCAGCCAGGCCGCAACGTCGGCGGCGAGGTGGCGGCCAAGGACATGGACCGCCTTGTCCGCGACAATGTGGAGAGCGTCGCGGACATCGAGCAGAAACTGCCCTGCCTCGTCCACGCGACCATGCGGACGGTCGGTGAGCCAGGTGGCAGACAGCGCCGTGAGGCTCACATAGTCGCGCAGTCCCCCGCGAGACTCCTTGAGGTGCGGCTCAATGAGGTACGCAAGCTCACCGTGACGCTCGGCGCGCGCCCGCGATGCGGCGAGCAGCTCGGGTAGTCGAGTGCGCGCGGCCGCACGCCAGTCCGCGAGGATGAGAGAGCGTGCGTGGTGTGCGAGCGATTCGTCTCCCGCGACATGACGCACATCGAGCAAACCGGCAGCCGCAGCAAGGTCCTTTGACGCGACCTGACGGCATTCAGTGAGGGACCGGGTCGCGTGGTCAAGCTGGAGACCTGCATCCCACATCGGGTACCACAGCGCTCGCGCTGCGTCTGCGGCTCTCTCCTTGCCTTCCTTCGAACCATCATGAAGAAGAACGAGGTCAAGATCAGAATGCGGGCCCGCGTCACCGCGACCCACACTTCCGACGGCGGCAAGCGTGAGACCTTGACCCGCTCCCACCACGTTGACAAAGTGCTCGGCAAGACGCGCGAACACAAGTTCTGCGAGCGCGGTCCGGCGTTCCTGGCCGGGTGCGGTGCGCAATGATCGAGCAAGTTCGACCCGCTCACGCTTGAGGTCCCGCACCCCGAGGGGATGCGGGACCTCAGCAGGTGAGCCGGGACGGACCGGGTCCGGACGGCTCATGGCAGCGCCGTTGTTAGAGGGCGTCCGAGCCACGCTCGCCAGTGCGAACGCGGGCGACGTCCTCGACAGGGACAACCCAGACCTTGCCATCACCGATCTTGCCGGTCTGTGCAGCCGACACGATTGCGTCGGTCACAGCGACAGCGTCGGCGTCCTCGACGAGGATCTCGACACGGGTCTTGGGAACGAGGTCCACGGTGTACTCAGCACCGCGGTAAACCTCGGTGTGACCCTTCTGGCGGCCGTAACCGGCAGCCTCCGAGATGGTGACACCCTTGACGCCAACGGCCTCAACTGCGGCACGGACCTCATCGATGCGGTGTGGCTGGATGATTGCGGTAACGAGCTTCATGGTTACAGGGCCTCCTCGTAGGCAGTCTCGCCGTGCTCGGCGAGGTCAATTCCAGCAACCTCAACATCCTCGCTCACGCGCAGGCCGATCGTCGCCTTGATGACGAGGCCAATGATGAGAGTCGCGATGGCGCAGTAGACGATGCTGACAAGAGCAGCAACCGCCTGGGCACCAAGGCCGGCAAGACCGCCGCCCAAGAACAGACCTTCCCACGCACCAAACGTGGTGGTGCCGAAGAGTCCGATTGCGAGCGTGCCCCAGAGGCCTGCGACCAAGTGGACGCCAACCACGTCGAGCGAGTCGTCGTAGCCGAACTTGTACTTGAGGCCAACAGCGAGAGCCGACAAGATACCGGCGCCAACACCAATGAGCAGCGCACCCCACGGGTCCACCGCGACAGCGGCGGGCGTGATGGCAACAAGACCTGCGACGACGCCGGAAGCGGCGCCAAGCGACGTCGCCTTGCCGTCACGGATCTTCTCAACGAGCAGCCAGCCGAGGATGGCAGCGGCGGTAGCAGCGGTCGTGTTGACCCAGGCGGCTGTCGCCGACGCATCAGCGGCAAAGGCCGAACCGGCGTTGAAGCCGAACCAGCCAAACCACAGGAGCGCCGCACCCAACATAACGAACGGCAGGTTGTGGGGCTTGAAGGGCTCCTTGCCGAAGCCCTTACGGACACCGATGAGGAGAGCAAGCACGAGACCCGCGACACCAGCGTTGATGTGAACCACGGTGCCACCAGCGAAGTCCTGCGGGAACCAGTCTTCGGAGAAGATCGGCCCAGCGTCGGACAGAATGCCGCCCGCCCATACCCAGTGCGAAACGGGTGCGTACACAACGATTGCCCACACGAATGCGAACACGAGCCATGCGCTGAACTTGGTGCGGTCAGCGATCGAACCCGAGATGAGCGCGACGGTGATGATGGCGAAGGTGGCACCAAAGCCACCTGCGATGATCGTTTCCGCGTCCCCCGAAGCGAACGTCGAGCTGAGGAACCAGTCAGACGTCGGGTCCCCGAACAGGCCGCCAGCGACGCTGTCGCCCCCCGACAGCGAGTTGCCCACCACGATCCATGCGACGGCGACGACTGCCATCGCGCCGAAGCTCATCATCATCATGTTCAGGACGGACTTGCTTCGCGACATGCCGCCGTAGAAGAACGCCAAGGCTGGCGTCATCAGCAGCACCAGCGATGCCGACACGAGCAGCCACGCGGTGGCGCCCACACTGTCGGCATAAGCCATTGCCTCTTCCATAGTGTTAACTCCTTTTCGCTAGCCCCGCGGCTAGTCGAGAGTCACACTTCCGCAGAGCCGTTTCTCCTGAACGGCCCGCGTGTTTCGAGGCGGTTACTAAATCGGCTCCTACGTAAAAGTCGTGTTGCGCAGGCGGCGGACGGCGCTTCCGACTTAGGGGATGGGCTCGATCCTTGTGACAAGCCACTTGCCGTCCTCCTTCACGAGGAAGTAATCCCACTCACCTTCCATCGCGCTGAGGCCCTCGCCGATTGTCGCCTTAACCCGAACAGTCGCATCACCGTTCGTCACGGACGTTGACGTGACGGAGTGGGACACGTCGGTGGGGTCCAACTCGTTCTCACCGCAGAACTCCCCTTCGGATGCGCCGAAGGTCATGTCCTCGTGCAGGCGAGAGTAGACGGCCGGGCAGTCGCCCTCCTCAATAGCGTCAAAGATCGCATTGACGGTGTCGCGCGGCCCCGACGTCGCGTTGACCGCGATCGCGACAATGGCGGCGATTCCACCACCACACAGCAGGACGAAGGCGCCGATACCGATGCCTATCCACATTCCGACCCGGCGCTTCTTGGGTGCACCTGCTCCTGGGATCGCTCCGGGGGCACCGGGGCTGGGGGCACCGGGGCCCGTGGCACCCGTGCCGGGCGCCGCACCCGCGACGTGTTCGGTCCACTGGTTGCCGTCCCAGTAGCGCTGCTGGCCACTTCCGTCGTCGTACCAACCGGGCTGCGTGGTCATGGGTTCCCCTTTGAATGAGTCGTTGCGCTTCACTCTATGACCACGCGACGACCCGA
>JAEYUX010000145.1 GCA_023432235.1 Actinomycetes bacterium | reverse complement strand
ATGAGGATCCGTTGCCGGGAGCGCGTAACCAATCTCACCCGCAAGCTCGATGAGCGTGTCAGGGCGAAGACCGCCGTCGAGGTGATCATGGAGGACAACCTTGGGAAGCGTGCGAATCTCGTCTGAGGTGAGCGTCATGCGACCAGCGTACGTCCGCCCAGCTCCCCGTGCTTCACGTGCGTGCCGCTGCCCACAGCACTTGAGCCAAATACGCGAGAATCCCGACAATCGCTAAGGCCGTGACGAGTGCGGGAAGTGACGAATCGGGACCGGTCAGCACCCCGTATAGGCCAACCGCACACGCGAATCCCACCATGGCAATGCCCACTGCGACCGCGACAAGCGCCCCCGCGGAGAGGCCAGGTGACGTGGCGAGGAAGACAATGATCGCGCCAGCCGAGGCAAGAGTCGTGACGACAATGGCAATCGTTCGCTGCATTCGCGCCCACGCGCGCCACGTGAGGAACGTGGCCTCAAGCCCGCCGATTGTCAGCGCGATGCCTGCGACGCTCAGTTCGCCCACCAAGTCTTCTTGGCTCGACGCGGCGATCGCAACGGCAACCCATGCGATTGTTGCCGTCGAGATCACGGCACCGGCGAGCCACACACGGGCGCTACGTAGCGTCGTCTTCATTGACTGCCCCTGACCACGACCTGAACCTATCGTGCGGCTCACCTCTGCGTCACGCACCACGCCACCGCGGCAGGATCGCCCACATCGTGCGATTCCAGCCCCCCAACGCGTGGTGAGATGACAAGCCCGCCGTGAGGGGATCCCACACATCGATGTGGCCGCTTGATGGTTCGTAGACGCGGAAAGCCTCGTCATGAGTGCCCACCAAGAGGACCACATGCCGTGGCACCACCGTGGCCAGGCCGCGCGCGGAGTCCCCGCCCGTGTACAACGGCACGGGAATGCCGTCGATCAGCGCGGCGCGTGCATAGGCGCTGAAGCCATCCACCTCCGCCGTGCTCGCATCATCGATGAGCGCCCCACGCCAGCGAAGGCCCGCGTAGCGCACCACATTGTCGATTCTCCATGGCGGCGTGCCGAGCGTTCGGGGCCAGGGCGCCACACCGAGACCCCGGCGCGTCGCGCGCTTGTGTACCACCCGTTGCAGCGCCCACCACCGCTCCGCGAGCGTCATCAGACTGCTGCCAGAAGCGTCGGCCGCTGCGACAGCGTCGGCAACCTCACCCGGCAAGTGCCAACCCGGCCGCCTTCCCGCGGCGACCCAGGCGGCCACCAGGGGGTCGCCCATCATGAGCATCATCGACGCGACCGCCGCCCCGCACGTCGTCTGGTCCACCTGTTGCGCAGGCGTCTCGCCCCACTTCACAGGGCCGACGCTGGCGGAGCCAAGCGGGCTTCTCACCACGGCGCGGGCGTGCTCATCGAGAGTGTCCCATGCGCCAGCAAGAGCGGCGATGCCCGAGACGGGAGCGCCACTTGCAACCGCCCGCTCAATGACAGGCGCATCGCCCGGCATGTGGTCGAAGGCCACCTCGATGGCGCGTCGGTCCGCCGTGCTCAATGTCTCGAGGCGGCGCGCACAGGCGCGGGACATGACGTCGGGCCGGTCCGCCGCTATGCGCTGGACACGTTGCGCGCGGGTACCGCTCGATGCCGAGAGCACCACGCGCGGCCCTCCCACCGCGCGAGCCGCGCGGGCGGCCAGGCCGGTGAGTGTCCAGGGCACTTACGTTGCCGTGCCGATGGTGTCGAGCACGATGGGCCCGCGGGCTGCGCCACTGCCACCGATCTCGATTGCACCTGCGCCGCCGCATGCCTCGGCAAGTGCGTCGAGGGCACGTCCCATGCGCTCGGGGGTCTCGGTGTGAAGGGTGGCGATGACGTCGCCCTTCTTCACGGTCTCACCAAGCGTCTTGTGGAGGAACACCCCCGCCGACGCTTGGACCGGGTCCTCCTTGCGGGCGCGGCCAGCACCAAGGCGCCACGCGGCAATGCCGACACCAAGAGCGTCGACTCGGCTCACCACCCCGTCCTCAGTCGCCCTCACCTCTTCGACGTGCGGAGCGTCAGGCATCGTCGCGTCGGCGTCTCCGCCTTGGGCTTCGATCATCCGTCGCCACACGTCCATCGCGCGGCCGTCACGCAGAGCATCGGCTGGATCGACGTCGGTGACTCCTGCGCCCGCGAGCATCTCGCGCGCAAGGGTGACCGTCAGTTCAACCACGTCAGCCGGGCCACCACCAGCGAGCACCTCAACGGACTCCGTCACCTCAAGGCCGTTGCCGATGCCACGCCCGAGCGGCGTCGACATGTCAGTGAGCAGAGCCGAGGTAGTGACCCCCGCGTCGGTGCCAAGGTCCACCATGGTCCGCGCCAGTTCGCGCGCCATGTCGATGTCCTTCATGAAGGCACCGGAGCCCACCTTGACGTCGAGCACGAGCACGCCCGTGCCCTCCGCGATCTTCTTCGACATGATCGAGCTCGCAATGAGCGGGATGCATTCAACGGTGCCCGTGACGTCGCGGAGCGCGTACAGCTTTTTGTCCGCCGGTGCGAGGCCCGATCCAGCAGCACAGATGACCGCACCCACGTCTTCGAGTTGGCGGTACATCTCCTCATTGCTCAGCGCGGCGCGCCATCCGGGGATTGCCTCAAGCTTGTCGAGGGTGCCTCCCGTGTGGCCGAGACCGCGTCCACTCAGTTGCGGTACGGCGACGCCACACGCGGCAACGAGCGGCGCCAGCGGCAAGGTGATCTTGTCACCCACGCCACCGGTCGAGTGCTTGTCCGCCGTGGGCCGGCTGAGACCCGAAAAATCGAGGCGCTCACCTGTCGCGATCATCGCGTTCGTCCAGCGGGCAATCTCGTCGCGGTTCATACCCCGCTGGAGGATCGCCATCGCGAGCGAGCTCATCTGCTCGTCCGCGACAACGCCACGTGTGTAGGCGTCGACAACCCAGTCGATCTGGGCGGGGCTGAGGACGCCTCCGTCACGCTTCGTCACAATGACGTCAACGGCGTCGAATGCTTCGGTCATGGGGTGCCCTCCAAGTGCTGCGGGCCAAAAGCCCACGGCAGGATGTCCTTCATCGTGAGAGTCCCCTCGGGGCCGTCGATCAGCAGTTCGTCACCACCGAACTCGTAGAGCAATTGACGGCAGCGACCGCATGGCTGCAATGGATTGCCATCGCGGTCAACGCATGCAAAGGCGACAAGCCGTGTTCCGAGCGCGTCGGTGTGCAACTTCGACACGAGGGCGCATTCGGCGCACAGAGTGAGGCCGTATGAGGCGTTCTCGACGTTCGCGCCCGTCACCACCTGGCCGGTGTCGGTCAGGGCTGCCGCCCCCACGGGATACGAGGAGTACGGAACGTAGGCTCGCGCCGACGCCTCTCGCGCCGCAGCACGCAAGGCGTCCCAGTCAACGGTGCTCACTTCTTGTACGGCTTTCCTTCAGCAGCGGGTGGGCGTGCGTGGCCCACGAGTCCGGCAACCGCGAAGATCGTCGCGATATACGGGAACATCGCAAGGAACTGCGACGGAATTGCCGTCCCGACAATGCCAAACTGCTCGCGCAGAGCGTCGGCGAATCCAAAAAGCAACGCCGCAGCAAGTGCACCCTTAGGTGACCACCGCCCGAGGATCATCGCCGCCAGCGCGATAAAGCCTTTTCCTGCTGACATCTCCTTACCGAAGGCGAGCCCTGCTGACACCGTGAAGAACGCGCCACCGAGACCAGCGATCGCGCCGCCAAGGATGGTGTTGCGCACGCGGGTGCGGTTGACCTTGATGCCCACCGTGTCGGCGGCCTTGGGGTGCTCGCCAACGGCACGCACGCGCAAGCCCCAACGGGACTTGAACAGCATGATGTGGAGCACCGCGACCACGATGTACATGAGATACACGAGCGCGTTTTGACGGAACAGCACCGGCCCAACCACGGGGATATCTCCCAGGAGCGGGATGGGCAGCGCGGGCAAGCCGATCGCTTGGTTGAGTTCGGTCCTGTCGCGCAGCAATGTGCCAAAGAGGAAGTTCGTCACGCCAATGACGAGCACGTTGAGGACCACACCCACGACGATCTGGTCCACCCAATAGCGCACGGCGAACAGCGCGAGAATCGCACCGACCACCGCACCCGCAATGGGCGCCGCCGCAAGGCCAATGTAGGCACCGAGCGCCTTGGACCCACTCGCATCCGCAACGCCTCCCGCCACCACAGCGGCAAGGAAGGCACCACCCAAGAGCTGGCCCTCAATGGCGATGTTGATGACGCCGGAGCGTTCGCACACGGCGCCTGCCATCGCACCAAAGACCAGCGGAATCGATGCGACAAGCGCGCCGGCAAGCAGACCAGTGATCTGCATGCTCGTGGCCGTCTTGCCTGCACCGGCCCACGTCAGCATGGTCCAGATGATGAGCACTCCAAAGAGCACTGGCAGCCATGCCCCAAGCCTGCGGAACGTGAGGGAAGCCCACGCGCTGAGGCCCGCTAGCACGAGTGCAATGATCGTGAGAGTGAGCGCAAGCGGCTGAGCCGGTGCCGTCCACGACGGCACTTCAACGAAGTCCGTTGGGCGTGCGAAAGTGAACTTCGTGTAGGTCCCTGCGTCGATCGTGAGGCCGAAACCGACGAGCGAGGCAAGAGCAATGACGCCGTAGATGATCGGGCTACGCAGGTTCGGCTTCACCTCAGGCGACGTCTGGGTGGCCTCAGCAGTCACGGCGCTCATGCCGCCACCTCCTTGACGCGGCGCGGTTGGGGCAATCCCACCAGCGATCTCACAAGCGGTGGTGCGGCGATGAACAGCACAATGAGCGACTGGACCACGAGCACCACATCAATGGGCAATTGAGCTTGAACTTGAAGTGCGGGGCCAGACGCATTGAGCGCGCCAAACAAGATGGCCGCCAACACGATGCCCAGCGGACGTGATCTGCCGAGCAGCGCAACCGTAATCGCGTCAAAACCAAACGACGCGGCCACGTTCGATGTGAGCGCTGGCTGGGTTCCCAGAATCTGCGCGGATCCAGCAAGACCGGCAAGAGCACCCGCGATGACAAGGACGAGCACATACGTCATCGGGACATTCATGCCTGCCGTCTTGGCGGCGTGCGGATTGGCGCCCACCGCTCGGAACTGAAGACCCCACGTGGAACGCTCAAGCAACCACCACACTCCAACGGCTGCCACCAGCGCGACGATGAATCCCCAGTGGAGGGCGTAATTGCTCCCCAGCAGCTTGGGGTACATCGCCGTGCTGTCGACCTGCGGAGCAATCGGGTTGTCGGAACCAGGCATCTGGAACGCGTCCTTGCTCAGCAGGAAGGACACGAGATTGAGCGCGATGTAATTGAGCATGATCGTCACGATCACCTCATGAGCGCCTGTGGTCGCCTTCAAAATGCCGGGGATGAAGCCCCACAGCGCTCCACCCAGCATCGTGCCGAGAATGGCGACAAGCAGGTGAATGCCAAGCGGCAGGTTCCACGCGAAGCCGATGTAGCCACCGAGCGTGGCCCCGATGATGATCTGGCCCTGCGCACCAATGTTGAACAGACCGGCACGGAAGCCCAGACCGAGGCCGAGGCCCGCAAAGATGAGCGGTGTCGCCATCGTGAGGGTTTGCGTGAGCGGCTTGATGCCCGCGGAGAATGAACTCGCCTTGGTGTTGTAGATCGCACCATTGACCATGGCCGAATAGGTGTTGCCGAGCACATCGCCAATTGCCTTGAACGTGTCGCCAGGCCGGGAGAAGAAGTATCCCGCTGCCTCGCCCACCTCATCGGACGCAACGATGATGAGCACGCCGCCCAGAATGAGAGACAGCGCGACCGCGATAAACACAACGAGTGACGAGCTCTCGACGATCGCCCGGAACACGGACTCGCGCTCCGCCTTCGGAGCGGGGTCGGGCTCGCGCTCCTGCGTCGTCGTTGACGTTTCGGTACTCACGCCTTCGCCTCCTCTACAGCTCCCGCCATCATCAAGCCCAAGGTGTCTCGGTCGGTGTCTGGCGGGACGATGCCCACAATCCGGCCGTGGTACATCACCGCGATACGGTCGGCAAGAGCGATGACCTCATCGAGTTCGCTCGACACGATGAGCACTGCCGAACCGTGATCGCGCTCGGCGACGATGCGCTTGTGGACAAACTCAATTGAGCCGACGTCGAGCCCACGCGTCGGTTGCGACGCGACAAGCAACTTGAGCGGGCGCGACATTTCGCGAGCGAGAACGACCTTTTGCTGGTTTCCACCTGACAGTGAGCCAGCCATCGCATCGATCGACGTGGTGCGTACGTCAAACTCCTCGACGTACTTCTCTGCGGCGTCACGAATCGCGCCTCGCTGCAAAGCAAGACCCTTCGAGTACGGCGCTTGGTGGTACTGGTCGAGAATCATGTTGTTCGCGATGGTGAACGTGGACACGAGGCCGTCTTCGGTCCGGTCTTCAGGGACGAAGCCGACGCCGGACATGAGGACGTCGCGGATCGGCTTGCCCACGAGTTCTTTGCCGTCGAGTTTGATTGAGCCCGAAGCGGGCTTGGCAAGGCCGAGAAGCGCCTCCGTCAACTCCGTCTGGCCGTTGCCCTGCACACCAGCAATGGCAAGAATCTCTCCGCGCCGCACCTCAAGACTCACGTTGTCGAGGTGGGTCACGTCAAACTCGTCACGGACGGTAAGCCCCGAGATCTCGAGCATCACGTCGCCCGGAGTGGCGTCCTCTTTGTCGACCGTCATCGACACCGAACGTCCCACCATGAGTGAGGCAAGTTCCTCTTGCGAAGCGGTGGGCTTCGCTTGCCCCACCACTTTGCCGCGGCGGATCACCGTGATCTCGTCAGCAACTGCCTGCACCTCACGGAGTTTGTGAGTGATGAGGACGACGGCGGTACCGGCGTCGCGCAGCTGGCGCACAATGTCGAGAAACTCGTCGGTTTCTTGAGGGGTGAGCACTGCGGTCGGCTCATCCAAGATGAGCACGCGCGCCTCCCTCGACAGCGCCTTGATGATTTCGACGCGCTGTTGGGCGCCCACCGGGAGGTCTTCGATGACAGCATCGGGATTGATGTCAAAGCCGAATCGGTCAGAGATCTCTCGTACCTGTTTGCGGGCTTGCTCAACATTGAGCAGCTTGGCAGGGCCCATCACATCTTCATGCCCAAGCATCACGTTCTCGGCAACGGTGAACGGGTGGACGAGCATGAAGTGCTGGTGCACCATCCCGATCCCTGCGGCCATCGCGTCACCGGGTCCGGCGAAGTGAACCTTCTCGCCATCGAGAAGAATCTCGCCCTCATCCGCGTCGTACAGACCGAACAACACGTTCATCAACGTTGACTTACCAGCGCCGTTTTCGCCGAGCAGTGCGTGAACGGTGCCGGACTCGACCACGAGGTCAATCCGGTCATTCGCTGTGAAATCGCCAAACCTCTTGGTGATGCCTCGCAGTTCGAGTTTCACCGCACACCTCCATTGGTCGCGTCGAGGCCAGTCAAACACGAGGGGCGCGCCGCGTCGACGC
>JAEYUX010000141.1 GCA_023432235.1 Actinomycetes bacterium | reverse complement strand
TACCACATCGTGTGCCAGCAGTACGATGACGCGAACGAGCGCGCGCTCGTCACGTCGTTCCTCAAGTACGTCGCTTCGCAGGAGGGTCAGCAGGCCGCTGCGTCGGCGGCAGGCTCCTCGCCGATCTCCGCGGACCTGTCCGCAAAGATCACGGCGATTCTCGATGAGATCGCGGCAGGCTGAGTAGTCACATCGGTATAGGTTCGGTGGTGGGTGCGCCAGCCAGGGCGCCCCACCACCGGCCCATTCCATGTCTTAGGGAGCGATAGCGAGTGACCACCACTCACGACCGTGCGGTTGGACCCGACGAGGCATCCGCGCTCACGGCTCGTAAGGAGTCGTCGGCGGACAAGGTCTTCGCCGGACTTTCGGGCACCGCCGCCACCGCAATCCTTGTGACGTTGGCAGCTGTTGCCACGTTCTTGCTCATCGAGGCATGGCCGGCTGTCACGGACTCGGCGGGCACACTCGCCGCGCGTGTCGAGTGGATCTCGCCCGAGCGGGGCGAGTCGCTCATCGAGATCATTGGCTTCTTGGTTTTCGGCACCGTGCTGATCTCCACGATCGCGTTGCTCATCGCGACCCCGTTGTCCGTCGGTATCGCACTGTTCATTTCCCATTACGCACCGAGGAAGCTTGCTGCTGGCCTGGGATATCTCATTGATCTCCTCGCCGCCATCCCCTCTGTGGTCTACGGACTCTGGGGCGCCATCGTCCTGATTCCCGCTCTCCAACCGTTCTATCAATTCCTCGCCGACACCCTCGGCTGGATTCCCCTCTTTGCGCCCGGGGAGGACGGCACCGTCTCAGGGACCGGCCGTGTGGCGCTCTCGGCAGGAATCGTGCTCGCCATCATGGTGCTGCCGATCATCACCGCCGTCTCGCGCGAGGTTTTTCTGCAAACTCCTCGTCTGCACGAAGAGGCGGCGCTCGCAATGGGTGCGACGCGCTGGGAGATGATCCGAATCGCGGTGTTCCCCTTTGGCCGGTCTGGGGTGATCGGTGCCACGATGCTCGGCCTAGGGCGAGCACTGGGGGAGACAATGGCCGTTTACATGATTCTCTCGCCAGGGCTCTCCTACACGTTGAATGTGTTGCAGTCGGGTCAGCACAACACGATTGCGTCGTTCATCGCGCTTCAGTTCCCGGAAGCAAACTCTTCGGGTGTCTCAGCTCTGATCGCGATGGGTCTCGCGCTGTTCATCATCACGCTGCTCGTCAACATGCTCGCGCGCTGGGTCGTGTCACGGCGTGCAGAGTTCTCGGGAGCGAACTGACATGGCATCGCAGACCACGACGACTCCTTTCGGCCAAGTCTCCGCCCGGCGCAAGGCCGTCAATGGCGCGATGACCGTGTTGATTCACGGCGCGTTCGCGCTTGCACTCATTCCGCTGTTGTGGCTGTCAGCCACTGTGGTGAGCCGCGGCGTCGACCGTTTCATGGTTGATGGCAACGGCGACGAGAAGTTCAACCTCGACTTCCTCAATCAGTCGATGCGGGGCATCTTTGGGGGAATGCCTGAGGGCGGCATCGCGCATGCGATCGCAGGCACGCTGTCGATTACGTTGGCCGCGACGTTGATTTCGGTACCGATCGGCCTCTTGGCAGCCGTTTACCTGGTGGAATACGGCAAGGGTACTCTCAAGCGCGCCGTGACCTTCTTGGTTGACGTCATGACGGGTATCCCGTCGATCGTCGCGGGTCTGTTCGCTTATGCCGTCTTCGCGGTGGTGGTGGGGCCCGGTACAAAGCTCGGCATCGTCGGCGCTGTTGCGCTGTCCCTGCTCATGATTCCCGTTGTGGTGCGCGCCACCGAAGAGATGCTGAAGTTGGTGCCGAACGAGTTGCGCGAGGCGTCATACGCGCTGGGGGTTCCCAAGTGGCTCACCATCCTCAAAGTGGTGATCCGGACTGCTGCCGCTGGCATCACCACGGGTGTCACGCTTGCAATCGCGCGTGTCATCGGTGAGACGGCTCCCTTGCTCATTGCCGTCGGCGTCGCCGATTCGTACAACCTCAATCTCTTCGACGGCCGAATGATGACACTTCCCGTGTACATCGTTTCTGAATGGCGTAAGGGCGATCAGCCCTGTAACAACCCCGAGATCGCGTGTGTGCCCGAGATCACGGAGTACCGCGCATGGGCGGCCGCGTTGGTGCTCATTCTCATCGTCATGGCGCTGAACCTCGTTGCGCGCCTTGTTTCCAAGTACTTCTCGCCCAAGACCGGCCGCTAGGACAAGGACCCCACTGTGAGCAAGCGTATTGACGTCAATAACTTGAACGTCTTCTACGGCGACTTCTTGGCCGTTGAGGATGTGTCACTTGCAATCGAGTCCAAGTCGGTCACCGCCTTCATTGGACCGTCAGGATGCGGAAAGTCCACCTTTCTTCGCACCCTCAACCGGATGCACGAGGTCATTCCCGGCGCCCGTGTCGAAGGTGAGGTGCTGATGGACGGCACCAACCTGTACGGACCGGGTGTCGATCCCGTGGCAGTGCGCCGCCACGTCGGCATGGTGTTTCAGCGGCCCAATCCGTTCCCCACGATGTCAATCGCGGAGAACGTCGTCGCGGGCGTGAAACTCAATAACAAGCGGATGTCGAAGAGCGA
>JAEYUX010000133.1 GCA_023432235.1 Actinomycetes bacterium | reverse complement strand
CCGTCGACGGTGAAGTGGAACGTATTGCCGTCGCCGTAGATCGCGCCGCCATTGCCACCTTGACCAGAGTTCGCGCCAGTACCCGTCGCGGTGTTGCCGGTCACCATCGAGTTGATGAGGTGGATCGAGGCGTGCAGACCGGAAATCGCCCCGCCGTTCGCACACGAGTTGTTCTCGAGGGTCGAGTTGACGATGTAGGACGTCGCCGTCTGGTGGGTAAGGCGCACGGCACCCCCGCCACCATCCGAGTCCCGGGTCATGCAGACGTTGTTGCGGAATGTCACGTTGACGGCTTTGAACTGACCTCCGCGCATCGCGATTGCGCCGCCGCCTCGCAGATTTTCAAGGCCCGCAGGGCTTGACGTCGCGTTGCCTCGTTCAAGGGTGATGTTCTGGAAGACGACGAGCGGCCGCGTCTCCGTTTGGCACGTCGAGGTGAGCCACCCGAAACTCTCTTGGCACGCATTCGCATAGAAGATGCCGTGGGTACCTTTCCCGCTCAACGTGACAAGCCCGCCGCCGTCGACGACCAGCTTGTTGTTGACATTGCCGCCCTGCCAGGGGTGCTTGCAGTTGTGGGTGTTGCACGTGGTGAGAGTTGACGTCAACTCAATGGTGACGGGGCTCGGCCCGCAGTTGAATGTGACGATTCCGCCGCCACGGATGGCACTGGCAAGGGCTGCAGAGGTACATGAACCGGGCGTGCCTGTGCCGATGACGTGGGTGGGATTTGAGACGTTCTCTTCCGCCGCCGCCGCGGGCACCGTCGCGTTCCCATTCGGGTTGCCCGTCTTCACATAGGTGATGGACGACGCTCGTGCCACTTGCGACGGGTAGGTTGCCCCGGCGTCGGCCGTTACGGGCTCGAGCGCGGCGGACCCGAGAAGGGGAGAGTGGGTCGTTTCGGGGACGGGTGTTGGGGCACAACCGACTGCGATGACGGCGGCCACAACGACAAGCGCGGCCAAGCGACGACGATGGGGGGCGGCCATGGCGCCACTCTAGTCCGTTTTGTCCAGTTACGGTGGGCGAAACCGCGGAGCATTGTGGGCGCGCATGGCGACGCCTTTGGGGTTGTTACCAGCACAGTTGGTCGCCGAGCGACGCGGCGGCCGCAGGCGGCTCAAAGATCGTCCCAAAAGTGGTCACATGTGCTCGTTTCGAGGCCGCACAATATCTGCGTGACCACCCCCTTTTTCCCTGGGCTGAGCCTTGCCGATGCTGAGCGTGAGATCCATGCTCACATCTTTGACCGACGCCCTGAAGGCGACCATGAATCCAAGTTGCGACGCGTCGCGATGGCGCTCCAACACCTTGGTGATCCCCAGGACGCGCTCCGTATCGTCCACGTGACTGGAACGAACGGAAAAACGTCGACGAGCCGCATGACGGCGTCATTGTTGCGCGCTCAAGGTCTTCGCGTCGGCTTGTTCACGTCACCGCATCTGCACAGTTTGCGCGAGCGGATTCAAATTGACGGCGCCCCGCTCGGCCAGGCCGATCTTGTCGAGCTATGGCAACGCGTTGCGCCGGTCATTCACCGCGTCGACACCTACTCGCTCCGCGTGGGCGGCCCACGCATGAGCTTCTTTGAGGTGCTCACTGTCCTTGGCTTTGTCGCCTTTGCCGACGCTCGTGTGGGCGCCGCTGTCATTGAGGTGGGCATTGGTGGGCAGCGAGACGCCACCAATGTGTGCGATGGCGAAGTGGCTGTCCTCACGCCGATGGCACTTGACCACGAGTCGTACTTTGGCGACTCCGTTGTGGGTGTTGCTCTCGAAAAGACCGGGATCATCAAGCAGCACGCCACCGTGGTGAGCGCCGCACAGGTGGATGAGGCCGCTGAGGTCATTACAGGTGTCTCCCGCCAGCGCCGCGCCTCCTTGCTATGGGAAGGCGCGCATATGTCCGTCGAGGACCGGGAGGCGCACATGGACGGTCAGACCGTGACCCTGCGCACGGCAGCGGGTACCTACCCCCACATCGATATCCCACTTCATGGCGACTTCCAGGCCCAGAACGCCCTCGTTGCGCTCGCGGCCACTGAGGTGTTCATGGGCAATGGCATCCCTCGCGAGCTCGACCACACCGCTGTTCGTGAAGGCTTCGCTGGGGCCTCGTCGCCGGGCCGCATGGAGCAGGTGGCACACCACCCGCTCGTTGTTGTCGACGCTGCCCACAATCCTCACGGCATCGCCGCCATCACGGCCGCCGTGCGAGAGACGGTGGGGGAGCGGGCTCTCGTCGGCGTTGTTGCTGTCCTTTCTGACAAGGACGGCGCGGGCATTCTTGAAGGGATTGAGCCTCTCGTCGACGCGGTCGTTGTGACGCGGACGCTCTCGCCACGGGCAACGGACCCGCATGAGCTCGGCGAGGTGGCGCGCACACTGTTTGGCGAATCTCGCGTGGTCGAGGCGTTGTCTGTCGAGGAGGCGCTTAAGCGGGCCTGTGACATGGCGGGTGCCGCCGGCGCCGTGTTGTGCACCGGCTCCGTCACACTGGTGAGTGAGGTGCGCGACGTGCTTTCGGCTACCTCGTCGCCCGATATGGACACGCCTGACGGGCCAACGGCGCACGTCGCGGCGTAGGAGCCGGACGTCGCGGCGCCGCGACGCGACAGGGCATGGAACACTAAGCCCATGAGCGAAGCCGTCCCGGGCGGGTTGAGCCTCGAGCAAGCAGAGCGCGAGATCTACGCCCACATCGTGTCTCGCAATCCGGAACACGACTTCGAGCCGACCCTCGATCGCGTGCGCGAGGTATGCGACCTGCTCGGTAATCCGCAGCACACGTTCAAGGTCATTCATCTCACGGGCACCAACGGCAAGACGTCGACGGCGCGAATGATCGAGTCGCTCGTCCGTGCCCATGGCCTGCGCACGGGGTTGTTTACCTCGCCGCACCTGACGAGCGTGCGGGAGCGGATTCAGATCGATGGTGAGCCGATCTCACGTGACGCATTCATCGGGGTCTGGAACGACGTGTCTCCGATGATCGAGCTTGTCGACAGCCGCTCCGTAGCCGCGGGTGGACCGCGCATGAGTTTCTTTGAAGTGCTCACGGTTGTTGCCTTTGCCGCCTTTGCCGACGCTCCCGTTGACGTGTGCGTTCTCGAAGTCGGTATGGGCGGGACGTGGGACGCGACAAACGTGGCCGACGCTGACGTCGCCGTCATCGGTCCCGTGGCACTTGATCATGAGCGTTGGCTGGGGGATTCGCTCGCTGACATCGCTGCGGAGAAGTCGGGGATTGTGAAGGCTGGCTCCGATGTCGTGATCGCCGAGCAAACCGACATCGTCACCGAGGTTGTCGCACCCGCTCTTGCCGAATCGCGCTCAATCTGGCGCGAAGGCAGCGACCTGGAGGTCGTCGATCGCCACCCCGCCGTCGGCGGCCAGATGGTGACTCTGCGCACACCGGGCGCCACGTACGAAGGCCTCTTTGTGCCGCTCTTCGGCGCGCACCAAGCACGCAATGCCGTGCTCGCCTTGACTGCGGTCGAGTTGCTGATGGCTGATGGCGGAGAAGTCGGCTCGCTCGCCGGCGACGTGGTCGAGCAAGGTCTTGCCGGCGCGACGAGCCCCGGCAGGCTCGAGATCGTCCGGTCCTCTCCCACAATCCTCGTCGACGCGGCACACAACCCTCACGGCATTGACGCGCTTGCAGAGGCGATTGAGGAATCGTTCGCCTTCACCCGGCTCATCGGTGTGGTGGGTGTGCTGGAGGACAAGGACGCCGATGGCATCCTGTCGGGCCTCGAGCCAATTCTCGACGCGGTGGTCGTCACGCAATCAAGTTCGCCTCGCGCGATCCCTGCCGAGCAACTCGCGGAGGTTGCGGCCCGTCACTTCGGGGACGACCGCGTGCACACCGAGCACGATCTGCCGAGCGCGATTGACGCCGCGGTGGGACTAGCCGAGGCGGACGATGCGATGGGAGTGGGCGTGTTGATTGTCGGTTCCATTACGTTGGTTGCCGACGCGCGGATCCTGCTGCGCGCTGATGCCTCCACCCGAAGGACCAATTCGTGACAACGCCGTCTGTGGCAAAGCCTCCTCGTTCTGCGCTCGTCACCTTCACCCAAGCCACCCTGTTGTTCGAGGCGTTCGCCACGCTGTTCGCGACCCTTGTCCTGTGGGGGCTCGGAAGGGGAGGACAGCTTGACGTCGACGCAGGTCTTGTGTGGGCGGCAGGTGGCGTACTCGCAATCCTCTTTGTCATTGCCTCAGGGGCAGCCAAGCGCCGCTGGGGTCGAATCCTTGGCTGGCTCCTCCACCTTCCCCTCATTGCGGCGGGTGTGCTGGAGGTGGCAATCGCAGTCGTGGGCGTCATGTTCTTGGGCGTCTATGCCCTGGGAGTACGGTTGGGTTCGAGGATCGACAGGGAACGCGCCGAGCGCGCGGTGACCGAAGGAGATGCCGAGTGAGCCGGTTCCTCTGGCGTACGGGCGGGCTGATTGCTGTTGGCGTCCTTGGGCTGTCGATGGCTTTCTATTCACTCGAACGGCTCGCGCTCGTCAATTTGGCGACGACGCTGGGGCAGGACGACGGCAAGGCGCCTCTCGCCGTGACGATCTCTTTGTTTGTGGGCCTCGTGCTGGTGTTCCTTGCCACGTTCTTTGGGATGTGGCGGTGGGCGCGTTATTTGCGGGAGAACCCGCGCACTCCTCAGGCGCCCGTGTGGCTGCTCTTGTCAGTGCTCTGCGTGGGTGGGGCCGCGATGATCTGGGCTCTCGCCACGCACTCAGGTTGGCTCCGTATTCAAGAAACGGTGCTCATCCACGTGCACTGGGGCTACATCGCCTTCCAGGTGGTTGCCGCATCGTTCGTGCTCATCCCGCTCGTCCTGCTCGCTGTGCGGTGGGCACCCGGCTATAAGCACGTCCACGCACCCGAGGCGGCCGACAAGCCCGCCTAAGTGTCGCGAATCGTCGTGCGTCGCCGACTAGACAACGAGAGCCGAGTGCACTGAATAGCCCGCGAGAGCCTCGCGGCCGGGTAGCGCACCAATCTCAAGCAAGAACGCAAAGGACACCGACGCCGCGCCCCCACGCTTAAGCAGGTCGGCCACGGCGCGCGCAGTGCCTCCTGTTGCGAGCACGTCGTCGATGACAAGAACGCGCTTGCCAGCAACGCCATTGGGGTTGAGAGTGAGTTCGGAAGCGCCGTATTCGATGGTCGCGTCTGCCTCAAGGAGCTCGCCGGGCAGCTTTCCCTTCTTGCGCACCATCGTCATGCCCACGCCCAAGTCCTGGGCGATGACAGGAGCAAAGATGAAGCCACGCGCGTCAACTCCCGCGATGAGATCGACGCTGTCCGCATCCGCTGGCGTCAGCGCATCACACGCCGAGCGAAAAAGTGCGGGTGACGCAAGGATCGGGGCGATGTCGTAGAAAAGCACGCCCTCGACGGGGAAGTCGGGAAAGGTGTCGAAGTCGTCCAGCGAGATCATGCGCTCATCCTGGCACGACATCTGAGGCATCCGTCAGGACCTGTCACCTCACGGTGATTCACAGGGCAACACACCGCTAGGCTCGCGCCATGACGGAACGCACTCTCATCTTGGTCAAGCCCGATGGCGTCGCACGTGGTCTGAGCGGCGAAGTCTTGCGCCGCGTGGAGGCGAAGGGCTATCGCCTCGTCGCCGTTGAGCTGCGCACGGCAACGCCGGAGCTCCTCTCGGAGCACTACGCAGAGCACGTGGGCAAGCCGTTCTATGAGCCGCTCGTGGACTTCATGCTGTCAGGGCCGACGCTGGCCGTGGTCGCCGAGGGCGAGCGCGTGATCGAGGGCTTCCGTTCTCTGGCAGGCGCCACCGATCCGACGGTGGCCGCTCCCGGCACGATTCGCGGGGACTTGGCTCGCCAGTGGAGCACCAAGGTCATTCAGAACATCGTCCACGGTTCGGACAGCACCGAGTCCGCAGAGCGCGAGATCGGCATCTGGTTCCCAGGCTTGTAATATTTCCGCGTCGCACCCGCGGCACTTGTCCCCAATAGAAACCGAGTACCGCGTGTCTGCTATTGAAGATCGTCTAGAACGAGCCCTTTTTGCGAGCCGGTGGCTACTGGCCCCGCTTTACGTCGGGCTCGTTGTCGGCCTCGTCATTGTCGCCCTCAAGTTCTTTGTCGCGCTGTGGAAGCTCGTGTCGCACTTTTCCATCGACGCACCGGTCGATGACGTCACGGTTGACATCCTGTCGCTGATCGACATCGCGCTCCTCGGTAACCTCATCATCATCGTCATCTTCGCCGGCTACGAGAACTTCGTCTCAAAGATGGCGGCTTCCGAGGATTCGGTTGACCGTCCGTCGTGGATGGGTCACGTTGACTTCTCCGGCCTCAAGATGAAGCTCATTGGGTCCCTCGTGGCGATCTCCGTCATCTTGCTCCTCAAGGACTTTGTCGCTGTCGAGCATTCGGGCGGGAAAGCGGACTACGAGGCAATTGGGTGGCGTATTGGTCTGCACTTCACCTTTGTGATCTCGGGTGTGCTGTTCGCGATCATGGACTACTGGGGCGCGAAGCGGCAGGCACTACTCGTTCAGGCGCACCACGCCGACCCGTCAGTCGAGGCAGTCGATATGGACAAGCCTGCCTGAGACGCTGTGCGTCGGCGCCCTTTCACGCGGCTCACTTCACTAGACTCGCCACCGTGCATCTCAAGACGTTGACGCTGAGGGGATTCAAGTCCTTCGCGTCGGCGACGACTCTTGAGTTCGAGCCGGGTATCACATGCGTGGTGGGCCCAAATGGCTCGGGTAAGTCAAACGTCGTTGATGCGCTCGCCTGGGTGATGGGTGAGCAGGGCGCCAAGACCCTGCGCGGCGGCAATATGGCCGACGTCATCTTTGCGGGGACAGCCGGGCGTCCACCGTTGGGCCGCGCGGAGGTCGCTCTCACGATCGACAACTCGGATGGCGCACTCCCGATCGAGTACACGGAAGTGACGATCAGTCGCACCCTGTTCCGTTCCGGCGGCTCCGAGTACGCGATCAATGGCACGCCCTGCCGTCTGCTCGATATCCAAGATCTCCTCTCGGATTCGGGCCTTGGCCGCGAGATGCACGTCATTGTGGGTCAGGGACAGCTCGATGCTGTTCTTCGCGCTACCCCCGAAGAGCGTCGGTATTTCATCGAGGAGGCCGCGGGCATTCTCAAGCATCGCCGCCGCAAAGAGAAGGCGCTTCGCAAGCTCGATGCGATGCAAGGCAATGTGACGCGAGTGCAAGACCTCACGGCAGAGATTCGCCGCCAGTTGGGTCCGCTCGGGAAGCAAGCGGAAGTGGCGCGCCAGGCACAGACAATTCAGGCGCAGGTGCGCGACGCGCGTTCACGCCTCCTCGCGGACGACATCGCGACGCTGTCGCAGTCGATTGCTAAGGACAAGGCCGACGAGTCCGCGCTCATCGAGCGCCGTGAAGCGGTCGAGACGTCACTTGCCGCATCGCGCGCCAAGATCGCCGAACTCGAGCGTCTCGCCGCAGAGGCGACGCCTGCACTGAGCAAAGCCAACGACGTCTACTACCGCTTGTCGTCTATTCGGGAGCGCTTGCGCAACCTTGGGGCGCTCGCGGAAGACCGAGTGCGGATGCTCGGATCGACGGTTGATAACGAACCGGTGACCGACCTCGTCGAAATGGCAGAGCAACTCGACCGTGCTCAGAGTGCGCGGGCCGAACTCGACGCCGAGGTCCGTGCCGCGGCTGACGCGCTCGAGGTCGCCGTCGCGGCCCGAGCCGAGGCTGAGTCGGCCGCCGTCGCGTCAGAAAAGCACCTGGCCAACCTGTTGCGCTCGGTCGCGGACCGTCGCGAGGGTGTTGCAAGACTCGCAGGCCAAGTGGCGGCGCGCCGCTCACGGATCGAAGCAATGGAAGCCGAGATTGGCCGGTTGCGCGAGGCGCGAGACGACGCGACAAAGCGTGCGCACGACGCAACGGCGGAGTTTCAGCGTCTCGAAACCACCGTGGTGGATGTCGAGCGTGGCGAAGAGGATCTTGACGCGGCGCACGAGGCAGCAGTTGCCGCGTGGGATGAGGCAAAGGCAGCGCTCGAGGCGCTGAGAGACGAACTGCGCCAAGCGGAGCACGAGCAGGCAACGTGGTCTGCCAAGGCCGAGGCGCTCAGCCTTTCGCTCGCTCGTCGTGACGGTGCCGGTGAGCTGCTGGCATCGGGGGTGCGCTTCGTCCGAGGAACGGTCGCATCGCTCATTGATGTTCGCGACGGCGCCGAAGACGCGATCGCTGCGGCGCTGGGTCCGCTCGCTGAAGCGCTCGCCGTCGATTCGGTGGATGACGCGGTCGATGCGATTCGCTGGCTTCGTGACGAGGACGCGGGGCGCGCACGCTTTGTTGTCGGTAGTCCCTCCGCCGCACCGTCGCACCCGTCGGTAACACTCCCGACGGGCGCCGCATGGGCGTCGTATCTTGTCGAGGGACCCGACGCGCTCGCGGCAACGGTGCGCCACCTTCTCAGCGGAGTTGCCGTTGTCGATGACCTCGCGGCGGCGCGGGCTCTTGTCGCAAAGCACCCCGATGTCATCGCAGCGACTCGCCGTGGCGACGTGCTTGGGGGCACGAGCGCATCGGGCGGCGCAGGCGATGCGCCAAGCATCATGCACCTCCAGGCGGCCTATGACGACGCCTGTGTCAACCGTGATGAAGCGGCCAGGCTCGCTGAGAGCAAGCAATTTGCGCTGCGCGCCGCATCGGATGCGGAAGAGGCGGCGCGAGAGGTCCACGATGCGACGCTTGCCCGCCTCAACGAGTCCGACGCTCGCATGTCCGCCGTTGCCGAACAGCTCGGCCATCTCTCGGCCTCGGCCCGGGCGGCCCGTGCTGACGAGGAACGCTTGGCGAGCCAGATCGACGAAGCCGTCGCGCGAGTGGGCGCGGACCAAGAAGAACTTGCGGGCCTCGTGGAGCGATTGGCGGCCGCACAAGCGGAGCCCGAGCAAACTGAGGCCGACACGAAGGCGGCACAGATTCGCCGAGACGAGGATGAAGAGGCCGCTCGGCTCGCCCGCGCGCGGGAGACCGAAGCGCGCCTTGCACTGCGCACTGCTGAAGAGCGCGCACGGGCCCTCGAAGCGCGCGCAGAAAGCCTGGAACGGGCCGTGGAGGCTGAGCGGGATGCGCGGGAGCGTGCTGAACTGGCAGCCCAGCGGCGTGAGCGTCAGGCGCAAGCAGCCCGCGATGTCATTGCGGGTGTCCACGCGACACTGCCACGAATCGACGAGGCCGTCGCGAAGGCTGACGACGCTCGAGCCGAGGTCGAGGCGCACCGCTCTGAGCGGACTTCGGCGCTCGCGGCGGTGCGGACCGAACTCGATCAATTGAGTGGCGAATATGCCCGCCTGACGGACGAATCCCACCGCGACGAGGTCGCGCGCGCTCAGCAACAGGTGCGGCTTGAGCAACTTCAGCAGCGCGCGATTGATGAACTCGGAATGGACCCGGACCAACTCGTTGAGGAGTACGGGCCTCAGCATGAGGTTCCTGTGGCCGACGACGCGGGTGAGATCCACACCGAGCCTTACGTGCGCGAGATTCAGGAGAAGCGGCTACGCCAGGCGGAGCGGGCGATGAGCCAACTCGGCAAAGTCAACCCACTCGCGCTTGAGGAGTTCGCGGCGCTCGAGGAGCGACACAAGTTCTTGCAGGATCAGTTGTCCGACCTCAAGAAGTCTCGCGAGGATCTTCTCGACATCGTGACGGAAATTGACCAGCGTGTTGAGCAGATCTTCGCCGAGGCCTTCGCCGACACCGCGAAGGCGTTTGATGACGTCTTCCCACGGCTGTTCCCTGGCGGTGAGGGACGATTGGTGCTCACCGACCCCAAGAACATGCTTGAGACGGGTGTCGACGTTGAAGCGCGCCCTGCGGGAAAAAAGGTGAAGCGCCTTTCCTTGTTGTCGGGAGGTGAGCGCTCGCTGACCGCCGTCGCCATGCTCGTGTCGATCTTTAAGGCGCGACCAAGCCCGTTCTACGTGATGGATGAGGTTGAGGCGGCACTCGACGACACGAACCTTGGGCGGCTCCTCGAGATCATTCGTGAACTTCGCGAGGACTCGCAGCTCATCGTCATTACGCACCAGAAGCGGACGATGGAAGTAGCGGATGCGCTTTATGGCGTCACGATGCGCGGCGATGGCGTGACGACGGTGGTGAGCCAGCGGCTCAGCCCAGACGCCGCCTCATAAAGGCCCTGGTGACGGGCGAAACTGGGCAATTTGGGAACGAGAACAGCGTCGATCGCGTTCTAGGATGTGCGTGCGACGCGCCCTTGGTGCGTTTGCGCGCAGGTCTCAACGGCGAGACGATACGTCCGAATTGTCCGTTTTCTGGAGGCCCAGCATGTTTAGTTACATGGCCGATGTGCTTGCCTGGTGTGTTGTCATCTCTTTTGTCGCTTTCGGCATTGCATTTGCCGCAGAGGGACGGGGTACGCACGTCCTCCGCGTGGTCCTCGGCTTGGCTCCTCGCAAGCAGGGACTCGACAATTTCACGTCAGTGCCGCGCGATGAAGGTGACTGGCGCCTCGTCGAGGTGCTCGACGATTCCCGCCGCCGCGAGGTGACCGTGACGGGCGAGATTGCCCGCGCACGGGTCATGTCCCGCCCGTCCTAACTGAGTCCTTCTGCGCGCGCCCCGGCACACGGGGATAGCGAGCGTTTGGGACACTGTTGTTGTGGATGTCACGTGGATTCCCGGCGAAGCCGACGCGATTGTCGTCGCCATCGCCGCTCTCATTGCAGTTGCTAGCGTCGGCTATTACTGGCGTGCCCGTGGCGCAAGGACAGAGAAACCTGCCCCGCGTCCTGTCGCACCACCTGTCGTTCAGCAAGCGTCCAAGCCGGGACATGATGCACCGGAGGCGCCGACTGAACGATTTGATCGCCGCCGATCGCGCCTCAACGCGGGGCTCGGAGCGCGGCTCGCCGGCTTCTTTGGGCGACGGGAACTCGACGACGACGCGTGGCGAGAGCTCGAAGACGCGCTGTTGCTCGCTGATGTAGGTGCCCACACCACCGAACAGAT
>JAEYUX010000065.1 GCA_023432235.1 Actinomycetes bacterium | reverse complement strand
GTGGCGAGGAGCTGTACGTGCTGAGCGACGGTGACACGTCATCGGTGGCCTGGCAGACGGGTGATGTGGTCATTGCGTTGTCGTGTGAGTGCGCGCTCGCTGAACTCACCGAGGTCGCCGAGGAGTTTCCGTCAGTAGATGAGCCGGGCTTCATGGAGCGCGTCTCCGGTGGCTTTGAGGCGCTCGCTGACGCACTGTTGGACTAGGAGTAGGCATGTCGCAATTTGCGTCCCCTGAGGAACCACTGCGCCCTTCGAGTGACGCTGGGACCGTTCAGACTGACGCTGACGCTCCGGCGCCCGAGGAGGCGTCAACGGAGCAAGCGCCACGCCGGGACTCGCTCAACGATCTGTTTGGCCCGCCCGCTCCCTCGGACGACGCCGAGGCCGAGTACATCGTGCCGGCCCCTTTGCCCCGCCCTCCGGCCCACCCACGCCCGCGTGCCCGCACTGTTGCGGCGATTGCCGGCACCTCGTTGCTACTGGGCCTTGCTGGCGGTGTGGGCGGCGCGGCGGCGTGGCAAGAGTGGGGTCCGGCGGACAGCAGCGGCGGCCAGCCTGTCACTCTTCCTGTCTCCGCGAGCACGGGTGATGACGCGCCCGTCGAGGGATCGATCCCGGTGGTTGCGGCCGCGGTGCTGCCATCCGTGGTTCAAATCCAAACGGCCACCGAGAGCGGCGCGTCCACGGGATCGGGACTCATCATTCGGGAGGACGGCTACATCCTCACCAACCACCACGTGGTCGAAGGCACTGACACGATCGACCGGGTGCTCTTTAGCGACGGAGAGGTGCGGTCCGCGACAGTTGTGGGCACCTCACCCGATTACGACCTTGCGGTGATCAAGGTGGACGCGACCGGCCTCACGCCGCTCGTGCTTGGCGACTCCGACGCGATGGTCGTGGGGGAGCAGGTCGTGGCGGTCGGTTCGCCTTTGGGCCTTGACGCCACCGTCACCTCAGGCATCGTTTCCGCTGTCAACCGACCGGTCACCACGGGTCAGGCCGACGGCACTCCTGCCTACATGGCAGCAATTCAGACCGACGCCGCCATTAACCCGGGCAACTCCGGTGGCCCTCTCCTCAACATGAAGGCGGAAGTGATCGGCATCAACAGCGCGATTGCCGCCTTGCCGGGAGCGACGCGTATCAGTGGAGCGGGGTCAGTGGGACTCGGCTTCGCCATCCCGTCGAACCAGGCGCGTCGCGTGGCAGAGGAGCTCATCGCGACTGGAAGTGCTCAAGTTCCCGCTATCGGTGCTCAGCTCGACCGCACCTACCTTGGTCGGGGCGTGCGCATCGCTGATTCCTCACAGTTCAGCAACGGCGGCGTAGGCATCGTTCCCGGTTCACCTGCGGATGTTGCTGGCATGCAGGAGGGCGACGTCATCATTCGCATCGATGGCGTGCCTGTCGCTGAGTCGAACACCGCCATTGTCATCATCCGCTCCCACGCGCCGGGCGACACGATGACGTTCACGGTGGATCGGGATGGCACTGAACTCGATTTCACCGTCACACTCGGTGTGCTTGGCGATCTCGACTTCGCTGACGGCACCTTGGATGACGGTTCCGGCGGCGACCCGTCACAATAGGGGCGTGATTGACATCAACGGATCCGAATTCCTCATCATCGCGGTGCTCGCGGTGATTTTGGTGGGTCCCGAGAGATTGCCCGAGTACGTGCGCGGTCTTCGTTCGCTTGTGCGCCGCATGCGCGGCATCGTCGCCGATGGCCAGCAAGCGCTTCGCGAGGAATGGGGCGATGACGTCAATTGGGACGCGCTCGACCCTCGGCAATACGACCCTCGGCGCATTGTTCGCGATGCACTATTTGACGACGACGCGACGCCCACCATCGGCACCGCATCCGTTGCCGCTGTTGCGTCGGGTCATGCGGGTACCGGGGTGCTGGGCACCCGCCGCGAGCGCAGGTCGTCGCGGCCAGTGGATGCGGAGGCGACGGACGGTGCCGCGCCCTTCGATCCCGAGGCGACCTGAGCGTCGGCCGATTGGCGGGCACGAGGGCCCTTAAGAGTTTGGAACAATACCCCCATGACTCAGCGCGTTTTCTCGGGCATGCAGCCGACATCGGACTCTCTCCACCTCGGCAACTACTTGGGCGCGTTGACTCAATGGGTCGCTCTCCAAGACACGCATGACGCGATTTACTGCGTGGTCGACCTGCACGCCCTCACGGTGGCACCCGACCCCGTAGAACTCGCTCGCCGCACGCGGATCACCGCTGCCCAATACTTGGCAGCGGGTGTGGATCCAGCGCGTTCAGTGCTCTTTGTGCAATCGCATGTGGCGCAGCACGCCGAGCTCGCGTGGGTGCTCGCCACCTTCACGGGCATGGGCGAAGCCGCGCGGATGACGCAATTCAAGGACAAGTCCGCGAAGGTCGGCGAAACCGGCACCAACGTGGGTCTGTTCACGTATCCGATCCTCATGGCGGCCGACATCCTCCTTTACGACACCCACGTGGTGCCGGTAGGTGAGGACCAGCGCCAGCACCTCGAGCTTTCGCGCAACCTCGCGCAGCGCCTCAATGCGCGACTCGGTGACGGTGCCGCGGTGGTTCCGGAGCCGCACATCGTCAAGGAGGTCGCCAAGATCTACGACCTCCAGGACCCAACGGCAAAGATGTCGAAATCGGCATCGAGCCCGGCAGGCGTCATCGACATCCTCGATGACCCGAAGACGATCGCCAAGCGCATCAAGTCCGCCGTCACTGACACGGACACCGTCATCGCTTTCGACCCAGAGCAGAAGCCGGGTATCTCGAACCTGCTCTCTATCTACTCCGCGTTCACTGGCAAGGCCATTGCCGACATCGTCGCTGAGTACGAAGGCAAGATGTACGGCCACCTCAAAGTCGACCTTGCTGACATTGTGGTCGACGGCCTCGCGCCGTTGCGTGAACGCGCTGTGGAATGGATTGAGTCCCCGGAACGGTTGGACACGGTGTTGGCGGAAGGTGCCGAAAAGGCGGCCACAATTGCGCACGCGACGCTCGAGCGCATCTATGACCGGCTGGGGTTGGTACGGCCCCGGCGCTGACTGGGGAGGCACGATGGCGGGAGAGCCTAGTACGTTCAGCCGCGCCACCAAGCGAGCCACGTCGCTCACGCAATCCGTGAAGACGCGGTACGAGGCGAGTCGCGTTGGCAAGACGTTGCGCCGCTTTGGTGGTCACAACGGCAACGTCCTCGCAGCGGGCATTGCGTACTACTCACTTGCCTCGATCGCCGCAGGCCTCATGCTGACGGCGACCATTGCGTCCACCCTCGTCTCACAGCGTTCTGAGTGGCGGTCGAGCTTCTACGACTTCTTGGGAAACGCGATCCCGGGAGTGGTGGACTCGGGAGACGGTGAAGGCCTCATTTCCGAAAAAGACCTCGGCGCGGGCGGCGTTGCAGGCGCTGTCGGAGCGGTGAGTTTCATCATCCTGCTCAATACCGCCACTCGGTACGTGGGCGGGTTGCGGACCGGTTTGCGCACCATGCTCGGACGCGCGTCGAGCAATCCGCTCACCGGCAAGTTGCGGGACCTCATCGCCTTGGTGTCGCTCCTCATCATTGCGCTCGTCGGTATTGCCTTGCAGGTGGGCGCCTCACGTGCCGCGGACAGCATCGTCGACAGCCTCGACTGGGAGAGCGGTCAGGCGTGGGGTTTGCGAGCCGCAGCGGGCCTGGCGGGCCTCGTCGCGGATGCGCTGTTCGTCACCGTTGCCCTCGTTGTGCTGGGCAAGGCAGTCATCACCCGACGCTTGTGGCTTGTTGTCGCGGTGGTGGCCACCCTGATGTCCCTCTTGCGTTTCGCGGTGAGTGCCTCTCTCGCGGGCACAAGTTCAAACCCGATTCTTGCCCCGTTCACGGCGATCATCACGATGCTCGTCTTCGTCGATCTCGTCAATCGCTTCTTGTTGCTCGGCGCCGCGTGGATGGGCACCTACGTCTCTGCGCCTGAGGAAGGCGCGGACAAGATCGGGACCGATGCGCCGACGCGGACGGTGACGAGCCGTGCGGCCCGCTACCGCGATACCAAGGTGACGACGGCTCGGGTAACCGTGCGGCGTTAAGCCGACTCAGCGTCGGCCGCATTGCCCGCGTTGGGGCGCTCCGCGAAGGTCCACGACACGACGCCATGCGGCACGAGTCGCACCAGATCCGCGCCATCGGGGGAGGTGAGGACGAGGAGTTCGTGTGTGGGCCAGCCTTGTGCGACGCCCGCCCCGCCGATGACGGAACGCCTCGTGGTGCTGGGGATATCACCCTTCTTTGTCACCTTGACGCGGATGCGGGGCGCGGGCTTGATGGCGACGACGCGCACGTGGGCGATGCCGTCGTCGTCAATCCGTGCGGTTGCGATCGGTGCGAGGCCCCACGATTGCAGGGCCCAGAGACCATCACCGATGGCGAGTATCAGGCACACGGCGCCGAAGACGTAGGCGGGCGCTGCGGGTACGCGGCCAGCACTTCCCGCCGCGATCGAGGTCGCGGCGATCGCGATCCACGCGAGCGTACGGATCGTGAACAGCCGGGCGAGCAACGCGGGTGACGTCAGCCGCGCGACTGCCGCGCCAGGTTGGGCCATGGCCTAGATCTCGCCCGTGTTGAGAGCCTTCTTGACCTCAGAGATTGCACGCGTGACCTCGATGCCGCGAGGGCAGGCCTCCGTGCAGTTGAAAGCCGTGCGGCACTTCCACACACCGGCCTTGTCGTTGAGAATCTCGAGGCGCTCCCACTGACCGTCATCGCGGCTGTCAAAGATGAAGCGGTGGGCGCCCACGATGGCTTGCGGGCCGAAGTACTGGCCATCGGTCCAGAACACCGGGCATGCCGTGGTGCAGGCCGCGCACATGATGCACTTCGTGGTGTCGTCAAAGCGCTCGCGCTCGGCTGGCGATTGCAGGCGCTCCCGCTCGGGGGCCGGTCCGGACGGCATGAGGAACGGCATGATCTCGCGGTAGGAGGCGAAGAACGGCTCCATATCCACGATGAGATCCTTCTCCACCGGCAAACCTGCAATGGGCTCAACGAGGATCGGCTTCGCGGGGTTGAGGTCCTTGAGCAGCGTCTTGCACGCGAGTCGGTTGCGTGCGTTGATGCGCATCGCGTCGGAACCACAAACGCCGTGTGCGCACGAGCGTCGGAACGCGAGTGAGCCGTCCTGCTCCCACTTGATCTTGTGGAGAGCGTCAAGCACACGGTCAGTTGAGTGGGCCTCGATCTGGAACTCTTCCCAGTAGTCCTCACCCGCAGCGTGCTCGGCGGTGCCTTCAGGGTTCATGCGCTTGATGCGCAATGTCACCGACATGGTGGCGACCTCGGCGGCGATGGGGGCGTCGTCGACAACGGACATTGTCAATACTTCCGTTCCATTGGCTTGTACTTGGTGATGGTCACCGGCTTGAAGTCGAGCCGGATTCCGTCTGCCGTGGCGTACGCCATTGTGTGCTTCAAGTACTCCTCGTCATTGCGCTCCGGGAAGTCTTCGCGGTAGTGACCGCCGCGGCTTTCCCGGCGAGCGAGAGCGCCTTCGATGGTGACCTCGGCCAAGTCAATGAGGAAGCCGAGCTCGATCGCCTCGAGGAGGTCGGTGTTCCACTTCTGACCACGGTCGTGGATGGCGACGTTCGCGTACCTCGCCTTGACGCCGGCAACAACGCCGCGGGCCTCGATGAGCGACTCTTCAGTGCGGAACACCTGGACATTGCGGTCCATCGTTTCCTGGAGTTCCTTGCGCAGGGCCGCGACGTTCTCGGCACCCGAGCCGCTCGTTGTTGCCCGCAAGCGTTCAACGAGGCCAGCGATTGCGGAGTGGCCATCCGCGGGCAGAGGCGCGGCCTCGCTCGTAGCGAGGGCGTGCTCCGCCGCAGCAATTCCCGCACGACGCCCGAACACGTTGATGTCGAGAAGCGAGTTCGTGCCAAGACGGTTCGCGCCGTGAACGGACACGCACGCACATTCGCCTGCCGCGTAGAGCCCCTTCACCTTGTCGGTGTTGTTGCGCAGCACCTCACCGTTGACAGTGGTGGGAATGCCACCCATTGCGTAGTGAGCGGTGGGATACACGGGCACGGGCTCGGTGTACGGCTCCACGCCAAGATAGGTCCGTGCGAACTCGGTGATGTCAGGCAACTTAGCGTCGATGTGTTCACGCTCAAGGTGAGTGAGGTCGAGGAGCACGTAGTCCTTGTTGGGGCCACAGCCTCGTCCCTCGCGCACCTCATTCGCCATCGCGCGCGCCACCATGTCGCGAGGTGCGAGGTCCTTGATGGTCGGTGCGTACACCTCCATGAAGCGGTCGCCGTTGGAGTTACGCAGCATGCCACCCTCGCCGCGGGCGGCCTCGGACAGGAGGATGCCAAGGCCTGCGAGGCCTGTCGGGTGGAACTGGAAGAACTCCATGTCCTCGAGCGGCAGTCCAGCACGCAAGGCGATTGCCATGCCGTCACCGGTGAGCGTGTGAGCGTTCGACGTCGTCTTGAAGATCTTGCCTGCGCCGCCGGTGGCGAAAATCACCGACTTGGCACGAAACACGTGGATCTCGCCGGTCGCGAGCTCATATGACACGACGCCTGCAACCGACACCTCATCGCCGTCACCGGCCTCTTGCGGGTTCTTGTCGAGGAGGAGCTCGAGCACGTAGTACTCGTTGTAGAACTCGACCTTCTGCTTGACGCACTGTTGGTACAGCGTCTGCAAGATCATGTGACCGGTGCGGTCGGCCGAGTAGCACGCACGTCGCACGGGCGCCTGGCCGTGGTCACGAGTGTGGCCGCCAAAGCGCCGCTGGTCGATCTTGCCGTCCTCGGTGCGGTTGAACGGAAGGCCCATGTTCTCAAGGTCAAGCACAGCGTCGACGGCCTCGCGGCAGAGAATCTCTGCGGCGTCCTGATCAACGAGGTAGTCGCCACCCTTGATCGTGTCGAAGACGTGCCACTCAGCGTTGTCGTCTTCCACGTTCGCAAGTGCCGCCGCCATGCCGCCCTGCGCAGCACCGGTGTGCGAGCGCGTGGGGTAGAGCTTGGTGAGAACAGCGGTGCGAGCGCGCTGTGAACTCTCGAGAGCGGCACGCATGCCAGCGCCACCGGCGCCGACAATGACAACGTCGTATTCGTGTTCGGTGGTCATAGCCTTCCAAGGTCCTGACAGAGGGGGACATCAAGGTACTGCGGGTCGGTTCCCGCCGGGCACGGATCAAAGGTGGTGAGAACGAGCGTGCCGAGAATGATGATGGTGACGGTGGCGAGGCCCAGCGTCACGTGCAAGAACATATTGAGCCGCTTTGAATGGGCATAGTCATTGATGAGCAGCCGCATGCCGTTGAAGCCGTGAAGCATGCCGAGCCACAGCATCGCTGCCGCCCAGATTTGCCAGATGGGGCTTGCCCACTTGCCGGCGACAAACGCGAAGTCAACGCGGTTGATGCCATCGCCCACCATGAGGTTGCCGAACAGGTGAGTGAAGATGAGGACCATCAAGATCACGCCTGACACGCGCATGAAGATCCACGACCAGCGCTCGGCCTTCTTGCGGGTGCGGCCGGAAGGAAGTCGCTTGCGAGGCTCGACGAGCTCGGGAGCAGTCATCATCAACCTCCGAACACGTGGCTCAGGTGACGCGGCAAGAAGCCTGCCATCAGCAGTCCGAAGATGATGTAAACGGCCCATGCGAGGCGACGTTGGTGGCGCAACGCCCACAGGGACTGATCCACCGCAATGATGCGCAGCCCATTAAAGGCGTGGAAGATCACTGCCGCCACGAGCCCGGCTTCCACGAGGCCAAAGATCGGCGTCTTGTATGACCCGATCACCTCGTTGTATGCCTCAGGCGACACGCGCACGAGCGAAGTATCAATGACATGGACAACGAGATAGAAAAAGATCCCCACACCAGTCGCGCGATGGGCGATCCAATTCCACATACCCTCGTGTCCGCGGTAGAGCGTCGGCGTCGACGACACGGCATACTCCTCGGGATTTAAGCTCGGGTCTTCCCCATCCTAGACTCAGCCCATGACCGCGATGCCGCCCGACGCTCCACCGATGAGCGGATTTGCGGCGGTCGTTCCTGCTGGGGGAGTGGGATCACGGCTGTGGCCGCTGTCCCGTCCCGAGCGTCCCAAGTTCCTTCTTGACTTGCTGGGTGAAGGAACGACGCTGTTGCAGGCAACGATCGAACGGCTCGTCCCGCTGGCCGATCACGTGATGGTGGTGACGGGGGCACCTCACGCTGACGCGGTGGCCGCGCAGTTGCCGTCGCTCAGCGCTGCCGACATTGTGGCGGAGCCAAGCCCGCGGGACTCAATGGCGGCAATCGCGCTCGCGGCCGCTTTGCTTGAAGAGCGCCACGGCCCCCTCGTCATGGGATCCTTCGCGGCGGATCACGTCATTCGCAAGCCCGACGCTTTCCATGCGGCGGTGACAGTCGCAGCTGCATGCGCGGCTGAGGGAAAGATCGTGACGATTGGCATCAGCCCCACCGGTCCGTCCGAAGCCTTTGGCTATATCGAGGCGGGCGACGCGCTTGGCAATGGCGCGCACCACGTTGTCGCTTTCACCGAGAAGCCCGACGCTGCGACCGCCGCGAAGTTCATCGCAACCGAGCGGTACTTCTGGAACGCCGGAATGTTCGTCATGCGCACCGACGTGCTGCTCGGCCACCTCAAGCGCCTCCAGCCGGGCATCGAGGCGGGCGTGCGCGAGATTGCAGCGGCCTGGGATGGTCCCGAGCGCTCCACCGTGCTCGACAGAGTGTGGCCGACGCTGACTCGGATTGCGATCGACCATGCGATTGCGGAACCTGTTGCGGCCGAGGGAGGTGTGGTGGTGGTGCCCGCCGATCTCGATTGGCACGACGTCGGCGACTTTGCTTCGCTCGCGGGCCTCCTCACTCCTCGCGGCGATGGCATGACCGTTGTCGATCGACGTGCTGCGACCGCTCAGATTGATGCGCCCGGGGCCGTCGTCATTGGCGGAGATCGCCCCGTTGTCATCGTTGGCGTCGAGGACGCTGTGGTGGTCGATGCGGGGGATGCGTTGCTTGTCACGACGCGCCACGCTGCGCAGGATGTGAAGAAAGCCGCAGAAGCGCTCAATACCGCCCGAACGTGACCTTTTCGTGGCCAAATGGCAACCTGCGGACATGCCGTGCAAGCGATTGCCGCGTACGATATTTGTGACGCACAGGCCTGGCGTGGAATAGGCCGAAGAAGTGAGGAAACATCTCATGAAGAACACCCTGCGCATTGGCGCCCTGGCTGCAGCAGCAGC
>JAEYUX010000161.1 GCA_023432235.1 Actinomycetes bacterium | reverse complement strand
ATGCCCGCCAGTAGCGCATCTCGCCGACGACGCCCCCGACTGGGATGTCGTCCGCCGTCACTGCGGGGGGCTGCGTGGGAACGCCGAGCGCAGTGAGCACACGCGAGGCGACGCGTTCATGACCGAGCGGGTTGAGGTGGAGCCGGTCAACGGACCAGTACACGGCGCGACGGGTCTCCACATCGCGGAAGTTGTCGACGAAGGTGACGTTGTCGCGTTGCGCGAGACCGGCCACGAGTTCTGTCAGGCTAGTGCCGAGCGTGCGCATCCGCTTGCCCCCTGGGAGGCGATCTGACGGGTCGGGCCCGGAAAGGATCACCACGTGGACGCCACGCGCGGCGCATTCGTCGAACACGCGGTTGATCATCGTCGCCATGCGTTCGTCTGAGTAGCCCGGCCGCATCATGTCGTTGCCGCCACCGTTGAAGGTGAGGTGGGTGGGCAACGGGTCGAGGGCAAGGGCGGCGTCGAGCTGCTCATGGACGATCGCGTGTTGAAGACGGCCTCTGATTGCGAAGTTCGCGTAGTAGACCTCGCGCGCCGGATCGGCTGATGCCAGCCCGGCGGCAACGCGGTCTGCCCAGCCGATGGGAGTGCCATCCGGCAGCTCATCCCCCACACCTTCCGTGAAACTGTCGCCGATCGACGCGATACGGATTGTCACGTCACGACCCTAGCGCGGCCAGGTACGGGAGCGCTCGTCATCGGCCTCACAGATGGCGGCGTCGGAAATAAATACATAGTTGTGTACCTTACTATGTGGACGGCAACGCGATCATGCGCCGCCTGGGGCGAGCAATACCGCTTGTCTTCACCCTCTCGAAAGGTCGCGCTATGCGCACTCCCCTGTCCCCCTCCACCTCCGGCCGATGGGCTCTCGTCACGGGCGGCTCATCCGGCATCGGGCAAGCTTTCGCTCACCAGCTCGCACAAAAAGGCTTCGACATTGTGATCGGGGGCCGCAGCTCGACAAGGCTCGAGCTGACCAAGCGTGCGATTGAGGCCGCTGCCGGCGTCACCGTCGACACCGTCCAGCTTGATCTTTCCCACGATGACAGCGGGGACCGCCTGCTCGAGGCCGTCGCGGGCCGCAACATCGGCGTCTACGTGGCCGTTGCTGGCGAGGGCACGCCCGGCCTGTTCTGGCGTTCCGAGGTTGACGAGTACCTCGATTGCGTCAACCTCAAAGTGCGCACCAACCTGGTGGTCACCCATGCCCTCGCTCGCGACATGCGTGCGCGCGGGCGGGGTCACATTCTGCTTGTCACCTCCACGGGCGCGCTCCAGGGCGTGCCGAAGCTCGCGAGCAACGCCGCCGCGGAGGCATATCTCCTCGCGCTGGGAGAGGCCCTTCATCACGAGCTCAAGCCTTATGGTGTGAACGCGAGCGTGTTGCTGCCCGGCCCCACGCGCACCCCTGGTCTCAGCGCAATGGTGCCGAACCCAAAGGACTACCCGCCCGGCACGTCGTCCCCTGAGTCCACCGCTGCGCAGGGCATCCGCCTGCTCGAACGCGGCAAGGTGTTCCACATCGCCGGTGCACTCAACAGGACGATGCTGTCCACGTTGTCACGCCGCGCCCGCACGCGCGTCATGGGCAAGATGGTCGGCTCGCTCTTCGCTGCCGAAGCGGACAAGGTGTCGTCGGCCGCAGGAGACGCGCGATGACTCGGGTGATGGTGACGGGCGCGACCGGCTTTCTTGGCGCCCATGTGCTGGCGGCGTTGAGCGCACATGCGGACGTTGAGGTCATCGCGGCAGCGCGCAGTCCTCACCGGGTGCCCGAATGGTTCCCCGGCGAGATCCGCGCGGGCGATCTCACTGACCCTGCCTACCGCGCGACGGTGCTGCAGGGCATCGACGTGGTCCTCCATGCCGGCACTTGGTCGACCTTCTGGGGGCATGCGCGGCAGGAGCGGAGGCTTTTTCTGGAGCCGACGCTTGACTTCCTTGATTGCGCCGTCGCCGCTGGCGTGAGCCGGGTTGCCGTGGCGAACACGGTGGCGGTGTCGACCCCGGCGGCGCCTGGCGACACGGTGCCAGACGATGCGCCCGCGGTGCGGTGCGGCTTCTGGCCCCACCTCGATGCCCTGGCTGCGGTGGAACGCCACATGGAACGCGTGGCTGGCGATACGCAGATGATGTCGATGCGCCTTGGCCATTTCATCGGTGCAGGCAACTCGCTTGGGCTCGTGCCAGCGCTCATTCCGCGCCTCAAGACGGGGCTGGTGCCGTGGATTGATCACGGGCGGGCGCACATGCCGCTTGTCTCGGGTGATGACATGGGCCGCGCCTTCGCGCAGGCCGCCGTGGCCCCCTCCGAACATGCCTTCGAGTCGATCAATGTGGTGGGACCCGAGCAGCCCACCATGCGTGAGGTCTTTGGCTTCATCGCCACGCATGCTGACGTGAATCCGCCGCGCTACTCGGTGCCGCGTCGCGCGGCGATGGCCTTTGCGCGCGTGATGGAGGCCGTCCACCCGCTCACGCCCGCGCAGGCGCCGTTCCTCACCCGCTCGCTCGTCCATGTCGCACAGAACTGGCACGCGGAGACTGCTGCCGCGACGCGGCTCGGTATCGAGCCCACCACCGCATGGCAGGACGCCGTGCTCGAGTCAATCGATGAGCGTCGTGCCATGGGTTTTGCCTGGCCGTCACTCGCTCAGTCCGCCGCGCCAGTCGCGGCAAAGTAAGGACCACCATGCCATCGATCATCACAGGCACATCGATCGCCCGCCGGACCCTCACGAGCATCACGGGAGAGGACGTGGACGTCCCTGCGCGAAATGGGCTCACCCACATTCAGTTCCGCCGCTACGCGGGCTGTCCGTTCTGCAACCTGCACCTGCGCAGCATCACGGCGCGCCACGCTGAGATCACTGCTGCGGGCATCAACGAGGTGGTGCTGTTTCACTCCACGGCTGAGGACTTGCTCGCATACAACGAGCCGACGCCGTACCCAGTGGTCGCCGATCCTCGCCGGGTGCTGTACCGGGAGTTCGGCGTTGAACCCTCATGGCGTGCGGTTGCCCACCCGCGTGCGTGGGGCTCGATGCTGCGCGGCGTCACGACAAAGCGCAAGCCGCTCTCGGGCGACCACGGCTCAGGTCACTTCGGTCTGCCCGCTGACTTCCTCATCGACGCTGAAGGGATCGTCTTCGCCGCGAAGTACGGCGAGCACGCCTACGACCAATGGTCAGTTGATGAGGTGCTGCAGATTGCTGCTGCGGCGGCCTGAACACATCTGGCATGAGCGGGGAAAATGGCCGGAGGCGAGTGCGAGGGGCAACGCCCTTCGCATTCGCCTCCGGACGATGGGCCTGCTCAGGCCCGCTGGACGACGTGGCTACCGCCTCAATACCAGTGGCTTCGCCCACCAATGGCCCTGCCAGACCTGCCCACCAACATGAGAACAAGCCCAACAATCAGGAGCACGGCTCCGATGGTCTGAAGCAGGCCGATACTAGCCAGGACTCCGATGAGGAAGAGGATCAGTCCGAGAATTATCACGCTGTCTCCAATCTTTCGTGGCCCTGGAGGGGACCGATGTGCGGTTCGGACATCTCCGTGAACACGCAACCGCCCCTCTGTTGTTCCGCGCCACGGCGTCACGCGGGCTCGAGCAACCTCCACGCACGGGTCCCGAAAAGCAGAAAGCCGGCCCTTAGGCCGGCTTTCTCAAGAGCTGTCTCCACAAACTCTGTGGACCTACGTAGAGAGTTTGACAACTTTGGCTCGGCCGCACGAACCGTGTGTTCTCGCTGGTCGCGAGGGGTTTACCGGGCATCGAAGCGGCCATCGGGACCCTGCGTTGTGGACTCCCGGGGCCAGTCCGTCCACTCACTTGAGATGACTCAAACTCTTCTGACCGACGCCGAAGTCGACGAACTGGTCGCTGCCTTACGCCCGCCCCAACGGCACGCCAGTGATCGGGTCCCGGAGCCTGACCCCACCAGCAGCTGAAGCTGTGCTTCCGACACCTGGGCGCCAGGGGTGAGTTCACCATGCCCCAGAGCGGTCACGCCGGAACCGAGCCAGCGTCCGGGCGGGATGCCCGCCTCGGCGTAGTAGCGGGTCAACGGAGTCGACAGCGACTGGTCACCATCACCAGCCGCCACAGTGCGCAGCAGGTACCTATAGCCGCCACCCGCACTCATCACCCGCATCGACACCGTCACCCAAACCACCCCTCACCTGCTCCCCATACAGGTGAGCCGGCAGCCTCCCAACCTCGATCTGCAAGACGCGTGGCAGCTCCAGATGGTGGCTACAGTTGGCTGAGATCCGGGTGCTCAGAGGCGAGCTAACGGAGCGGGGTCAGGAGCGGTACAGCATGGCGATCTGGTCGAGATGGTCCAGAAGCTTGGCTTTGATGTCGTCGGGGGCTTCGACTCGAACGTCAGAGCCGAGACGCAAGAGGATGGTGACCGCGTGGAGGTGGTCCATGAACTCCAGGCGCACGGGCTGCCACCCCTCGCCCGGTGGGCTCCCGGGCACGTCCATCGGGCTGGTGCAGATACTCCACTCGCGCGCGTCGTCCCACCGATGCGCGCGGAGCCAGGCATCAACACTGACAGGAGTGAACTGGTCGAGGAACCTGGCGCGGTGATCCCGCCATGCTTGGGCCACATCCAGCTCGGGCCCTGAGCACGGTTCAGCCAACAGGGCGGCGTGCTCGATACGGACTGCCTTGAAGAATCGCACTGTTTGCTCGGCGCTGGCGCACAGATACCAGTCGCTGCCGGCCGACACCAGACCATGCGGCTCCACCACCAGCTCCTGCACACGTGCGGCTTGGCGTGAACGATACGTCAACCGCAACCGCTGACGGGCGAACACACCTCCTTGGACGGTTACGAAGGCCTCCCCAGGTTGCAGCGCATCAGGTTGCGGCAACCAGCCGTGCGGATCAACCACGATCCGCGACGCAACCTCCAGACTCTGACCACGATGCGCCTCGGGAACCGCAGCCAGCAGCTTGCGCACCCCCGAGGCAAACGCATCACCCAGCCCGATCGAATCCGGGCCCCACGACGAGATCGCAGCGAACAACGCGCGGCTCTCGTCCTCGGATAGCGCTGTGACATCAGTGCGGTAGCCCGGCATTAGGCGGACCCCGCCGTGGGGGCCGCGCTCGCAGTACACCGGCACTCCAGCAGCCGAAAGGGCTTCCACATCCCGCAGCACGGTACGACGCGACACCTCCAGCCGCTGCGCCAGCTCTGCCGTCGAGAGCCCGCCATGGGTACGCAGCAGCCAGATCATCGCCAACAACCGATCCGCCCGCATGGCCCCAACCCTCGCACACATACATGACAGAAGACGTCATCTATCCCGCGTAACGTCGTGATCCAAGCAACCAGACTGCCCCCATGGGGGCCCCACAAGGAGAACCGCCATGACAGACTTCGCACCCACCAGCGTGATCCTCTACGTCACCGACGTCGAGGCCAGCACCACCTTCTACCGCCAAGCCCTGAACAAGGAGCCCATCGAGACCTTCGACGACTTCGCAGTGTTCGCCCTCACCGAGGACGTCACCATCGGACTCCAGACCCGCGACCAGATCGACCCCGCCGCCACCGGCACACCCGGCAGCGTCGAACTATCCATGAGCTACGCCACCCACGATGACGTCGACCAGCTCTACCAAGACTGGACAACACTTGGCTTCCCCATCGCGCTGGAACCCACCACCCTGGAGTTCGGCTACACCTTCGTCGCCACCGACCCCGATGGACACCGCCTCCGCGTCTGCGCCACCGACACCACCAACCTTTAGGGGGCTTGCTGACATTCCCCCGCTGAGGCCCAAAGCGCCCTCGGTTTGGAGGGCGAGGCGAGGAGAGCGCTGATTCCGTCGGCAAGTATCTCCTGCGGGCTGATGTGGTGCGTCGCGTGGAGCCGCGCATAGGTAGGAGCTTGGTCAGGGTCAATGGCGACGCGCTTCTCGTCAGACGCCATGGGTGCAGTCAGCGAGGCGCCAATCACCAGGTTGGACAATCGGCAGGCAGTTCCCAGCGGATCCGAGGCACCCGCTTGTTCGAGCAGGACGCACATCCGCTCGGAAAGGGCCAGGTACGCCGGGCCCCTGGGAGCGCGCATACCAATGACCTGACCGGCCCACCGGTGGGTCGTGAGGTGCGCGAAGAAGGCGTGCATCAGGGCGGGCAGGTCAGCGTTGCGGATCGCCTCGGACATCACGGGATCGTCTGCAAGCGCTGTGTCGAGGGCGAGGTCGAACAGATCGTGGACGGATTCGACGCGGGAGTACAGGCTGGCTGGAGCGACACCCACCTGTTGCGCCACAGATCTCAGGGTGAGGGCCCTCAACCCGCCTTCGTCCAGCAGCCTCACCGATGCCCTCGCAACCTCCGCGTCGAGAACAACAGACCCTTCGAGATGCTCCTCGACCCCGAGATCAACGCCAACGCCCTCACCTGGGCCCAAGACAGCAACAAGGCCCGAACCGAAACCATCGATGATGGCAAGGGTTCGAGCCTTGTGCGTGGGGTGGAGCTGAGGGGACTCGAACCCCTGACCCCCTGCATGCCATGCAGGTGCGCTACCAGCTGCGCCACAGCCCCGTGATCATGCGATCACACGCTCGTAAGAGCGAGTGCAATAGTAGCCCACACAAACCCTCACGCGCGAATCGCCCTAAGCGCCAATCGCGTAGCGCTCAAGCGTCCACTCCCGCGTGCCACGCTGTCGCAACACGTTCCATCGACCGTGCGTCAGATGGCCCAACACCCGCGAGTACGAGTCGAGCCCGAGCAAGGCAAGCGTGCCGAGCATGATGGCGCTGCCGTGGCTCACCGCGACAACAAGCTCGCGCCCCTCAACGGCCTCCTGCAAGCATGCGGCAACACGTGCCCCCACGGCGGCCGAACCGTCCCAGCCCGCGATGCGCGGATCGAGACCAGCCATCCGACGCTCATACTCCTCGGGCCAACGGGACCGGATGTCGTCCCACGTGAGGCCCTCCCACTCGCCGTAGGAACGCTGGGTGAGCCGGGCGTCGGCAACAGTCTCCACTCCCGCGACGCGAGCAACAGCGTCGGCCGTCTGGGAAGCGCGCGCCAAAGGTGAGGTGAGCACGAGGTCCGGCACGCCGTGTCGGGCGACCAGCGCGGACGCAACGCTCTGCGCCTCGGCGAGGCCTGCGTCGTCCAAAGCGATGTCGAGCGAGCCCTGGAGGCGCCCCTCCGCGTTGTACGGGGTCTGCGCGTGGCGCAGCAAGATGACAGTGGTCATGGGAACACCGGCCCGCCTGCCACGACCACGGGAGCGAGCACATTGTGTCTCTCAAGGGCCCAACGGCCGTCTGCGCCAAGGACGATGCGCGACCACGCGGTGTTGTTCATGTGTCCCAGGAGGCGCCCTGTGAGAGGCAACCCAAGCATTTCAAGGAGCAGCATCCGCCCTGCTGAGCCATGCGAGATGAAGAGCAGTTCGCCGTCCGGCCCCACTCGCTCCGCCCAATCAAGTGCGGCATCCCGAACGCGCGCCGCGAGAGTCGCATGCGTCTCGTAACCCTGGATGCGCGGCTCATGGCCTGCCTGCCACAACGCGAAGTCCTCAGGGAAGTCGATCGCGCGCTGATCCGCCGCGAGTCCCTCCCATTCGCCGTAGGCACGCTCGGCGATGCGCGGGTCGGCCTCGATGGCAATGTCGCGGCCTTCACACAGAATCTGCGCCGTCTCGACCGCACGGGACAGTTGTGAGCTCACCACGACGACGCCGTCCCGCAGCTCCGACCACACGCTCGCGCGCGCGTCCACCGCCTGCTGGCGTCCCGTGTCGTTGAGCTCGATGTCCGACGACCCTTGCACCCGTCCTTGGACGTTCCAGTCAGTCTGTCCGTGGCGGACCAGCGTCAAGCGAGTCATAGGTCTGCGGGCAGCGCAACGACGGGGCAGTCCTTCCACAACCGTTCAAGCGCGTAGTAGGCCCGGTCCTCTTGATGCATGACGTGGACGATGAGGTCGTTGAAGTCGAGCAACGCCCAGCGGCCCTCACGCACACCTTCGCGGCGCACCGCCTTCATGCCCTGAGCGAGCAGCGCCTCTTCAATTGCCTCGGCGATCGCCACCACCTGACGCTCATTGGTGCCAGACGCGATGAAGAACACGTCAGCCAGGGGCATGCGCTCGCTCACGTCGAGTGCAATGAGCTCCTCAGCCTTCTTTTCCGCGGCAGCGCGAGCGGCGACCTCTGTCGCGCTCAGCGCGCGGGCATCGGCGCTCACTGGTTGAACGCCACGTTGTAGATGAACACACCGAGCACAAACATCAACGCACCAATCACGCCCAGGTGCAGCCACTTGAAGTCACGCGGCCCGGGCCCCGCCGGGATCTCCGGGCGTCGGAACGTGCCCGTCGCGAGGCTCTCCGTGGGAATCTGGCCCGACGTTGTTGGGCTCACCGATCCGAACGGCGACGTGGGGAACTGGCCGCTCGTGGGCAGGACAGCCGACGGCGGCACCGTGGGCGACGTGCCCGTCACGGGCGCAAAGGGAGTCGGTTGTTGTGGTGCCGTCTGGTACAGGGCGCTGAAGTCGGGCTGCACGGGTGCGGCGACAGGAGTGAAATCGTTGGGGTCTGCCTGCGGTGCGGGCGCTTGCTCGAGCGGGTGCAGGTCCCACGGGTTCGCCTCCGCTTGCGGGGCCGGCTCTGGCTGGCTCACTTGCTGGAACGCGCCCGACGCCGGGGTGAAGGGCGCTGGCTCTGGCTGGCTTACCTGCTGGAACGCGCCCGACGCCGGGGTGAAGGGAGCCGGCTCTGGCTGGCTTACCTGCTGGAACGCGCCCGACGCGGGGGTGAAGGGCGCTGGCTCAGGCTGGCTCACCTGACCGGCTCGCTCGATGCCGCTCATCGCCTCAGCGGCGAGGCGGCGAATCTCATCGATGCCGCTCGTGACATCAGGCTGTGGCGCCAGAGCAGATTCCGGCTGCGCTGGCTCGGTGACCTCTGGCAACGGTGTGGCGCCGCTCGTGGGAACAGCTTGGGCGGCAATGCCCGCCTGAACCGAACCCGGCGGGAAGATGTCTGCGAAAGGCTGGGGCTGCACGGGCTGCGCCTCGTCACGGGCCTGCGGAGGCTTGATCGGCTCAAACTGGAACACCGGAGTGAAAGGCTCGTCGACCGGCTCGGGTGCGCTTTCCTGTACCGGCGCTTGGGCAAATCCCGCATCCGGGGTGGGCGCCTGCTCGACGACTGGCGCAGGCTGCACAAAGGGCTCGGGTTCCGCGACCGGAACTGGCTCAAAGAACGGCTCGGGCTCCGGCTCCACGAACGGCTGCGGCGCAGGCGTCGGGGCGACCGCGAAACCCTCGCCGGGCGTCGGGGTCGACTGGGGCGTCGGCGCAACCGCGAAACCCTCGCCAGGCGTCGGCGTCACCTCAGGCTGACGCGCGGCAAACTCAGAACCAGGCGCAATCTCGTGCTGCGCAATACGGCGGAGCTCGTGAGAGGCGAGTTCGGCGTCGCGTGCGGCCTGCTCCGCCTTCTCGCGCGCGAGGCGCTCTTGCTCTGCAATGCGCTCAGGTGTGAGAACGGGAATCTGACCCGTTGCAATCATTTCCTCTTCAGCAGTCCACGTCTCCATGGGCCGCTGCAGGCGCTCAAGGCGGCGGCGGTCGCGCCGCGACAGAGGAACATCGCCCGTAACGGGAGGCGTCGCACCCGGTCCCGCGGTCACTCCCAAGTTCTCCTGGGCCATCCGCTCAGCTGCTTGCTCCTCAAGAGCCCGACGTGCACGGCGCGACATCGGCGCGTCAGACATTCGATCCTCCGAGGTATAGCCCGTGCTGAACGATGTATGCGGCTACCGAAACCGGGACCAAGTAGCGCCATGGCGCACCCGTCGCCACGCGGTGCCGAACGTCCGTTGAGGATACCCCCATTTCTGGGGTCTCGACCACAAGCGTCCGATCATCCGACACCTCGATGGCATGCCCTGGCCGGGCCACTACAACCCAACGAGCGAGGGCCCGCAATCGCTCCGGCTCCCGCCATTCATCGATACGAGCGAGAGCGTCGGCGCCGCCAATGAAGTAGAGCTCGGCGCCCGGGTACTGCGCCGTGAGGTCCGTCAGCGTGTCAACGGTGTACGTCACTCCCCCACGGACCACGTCTACGTCAGAAACCTGCAGCTTGTCGTCGTCCGCGGTGGCGAGACGGCACATCTCAAGTCGCTGCCCAGCCGACGCTCGGGACGTCTCGCCCTTGAAGGGTTGAGCAGCCGTCGGCACGAGGAGAACGGTGTCAAGACTGAGAGCCGCGCACACCTCACTGGCCACAACGAGGTGGCCAATGTGGATGGGATCGAACGTGCCCCCCAGGACGCCGATTCGTGCGTTAGTCACCCTGGTGGCGAGTGCCAACGCTCCTGAACGCGTACGTGATGAACAACAGCGCCATCAGGCCTGCAAAGGCCGCCAGGCCAATGGCCACAGGCGGGATCGACGACTCGGCGTGCCCGCTCTCAACGGCGGCGGCGAGGATCGTGGTCACGGTGACTCCTTGTTCAGTCTGTTCGTCACAGTATGTCACGCGTGTTGGCGCGGACAACGCACCTCGTTAGGTGCGGATGTGTCCGTCTCCGTAAACGATCCACGTGGTCGTCGTCAGCTCTGCCAAGCCCATCGGACCCCGGGCGTGGAGCTTCTGGGTCGAAATGCCAATCTCGGCGCCCAGACCAAACTGCCCACCATCGGTAAAGCGCGTCGACGCGTTCACCATGATCGCGGCGGAATCGAGGCCCGCCACAAAACGATCAGCCGCGCCAATGTCCTCGGTGACAATCGCCTCGGTGTGGCCCGTTGTGTAGCGGCGGATGTGACCGAGCGCTTCGTCGAGATCGTCGACAATCTTCACCGCGAGGTCGGCCGAAAGATACTCGGTTGCCCAGTCCTCCTCAGTGGCGGCGACAATGTGTGCCACCTCGGGCGCCAAGCCAGCCGCAGCGTCGTCCGCATGGAAGGTGACGTCCTTTTCGGCGAGCGCCTTCATGATCTCGGGCAGCACGCGGGGCGCCGCGTCCTTGTGCACAAGGAGCGTCTCGGCCGTGTTGCATACGCCCAGGCGCTGCGTCTTGGAGTTGAGGACAATGTCCACCGCGCGCTGTGTGGGCGCGCTCGCGTCGATGTAAATGTGGCAGTTGCCCTCGCCCGTCTCGATCGCCGGCACGGTGCTCTCGCGCACCACGGTCTGGATGAGGTCCCGGCCACCGCGGGGTACCAGCACGTCAACGAGCCCGCGCGCACCCATCAGCACGCGCGCACCCTCGCGGCCGTACGCGTCGATCGACTGAACAGCATCGCGGGGCAGACCCACCGACTCAAGCGCATCCTGCAGCACGGCAACGATCACCTCATTGCTCGACTGCGCCGCCGAGCCACCGCGCAACACCGCAGCGTTGCCCGACTTAAGACACAGCGCGGCCGCGTCCACCGTGACATTGGGGCGGGCCTCATAGATCATGCCGACCACACCCATCGGGACGGCCTTCTGTACGAGTCGCAAACCGTTCGGCAGCGTCGAACCCCGCTTGATCTCTCCCACCGGGTCCGGCAGCGACGCGACAAACCTCAGGGCCTCCGCAATCGCCTCGAGCCGCTCCGGGGTGAGAGTGAGGCGGTCAAGGAGGCCTTCGCTCATCCCGTTGGCGCGCTCGCGTTCCACGTCAACAGCGTTCGCTTTGACGATGCGCTCGGCCTGGGCAACGAGCGCCTGGGCCATCGCTTCAAGAGCGGCGTCTTTGGTGATGCGGGTGGCGGTCGCAAGGGCGCGCGAGGCGACCTTGGCGCGTCGGCAGGATTCGAGGACAGCGGCCTCGACATCGGCGTTGATGGCGGTGTCTGTCATGCGGCAAGTCTAGGCGGCGCCATCCGGGCCGGTCAGGGTGCGCGTGGCACCAGTGGCGCCCGGCCCGGAGATAATCGGGGCATGGCCCTCCGCGCAATCACCAGCCCCAACTTTCCCCTCCTTAACGGCGAAGGCGAGGAAGCGTCGGCCGCAGGTCCAGACAAGGTGACGATCCTGCTCCACGGCTACGGCTCCAACGAGCACGACCTCGCAGGTCTCGCCCCGTACCTGCCCGGCAACGCGCCGTGGGCGTCCCTGCGCGCGCCGATCGAGATGGGCTACGGCGGAGCGGCTTGGTTCCCTTTGGAGGGAGACTGGCTGCGCCCCGAGCCGATCGAAGAGGCCACCGCGCTTGTGTGGGAGTGGATTGATGCGCATGTGCCCGCCACCGCCGCGATCTCGGCGCTTGGCTTTTCACAGGGCGGGATGATGGTGACCCAACTGCTCCGGACCCGCCCCGAGCGCGTCGCCGACGCCGTAGTCCTGAGCGGCTTCGTTCTCAGCACCGCACAGCCTGGCGACGAGGTGCTCGCGCGGACCAAGCCCGCCGTGTTTTGGGGCCGCGGCACCGCCGATCCGGTGATTCCTCCCGCTTTGGTGGCGGCGGCGTCGGCGTGGTTTGCCGACAACGTCACCCTGGTGGAGAAGGTCTACCCCGGCATGAGTCATTCGGTGAACGACGCCGAGCTTGCCGACGTCGCGCGCTACCTCCAGCGCGGGTGACGCTGGGGCCGACGCTTGGGCCGACGCTTGGGTCGCCCGACGCTGGGCCCGGCCGGCGGCGTGCGGCTAGAGGACGACGAGGTTGTCGATGTGGATGAGCTCGCGGGCGTAGTCCTCACCGAGCTGGTCGCGCAGCGAGTCCGTCGAGAGTCCCTTCATGCGGTCAGCCTCTTCAGAGGAGAAACCTGCGAAGCCGCGGGCCACCACACCACCATCACGGCGTACCAACTCCACGGGCTCCCCCGCCTCAAAAGAGCCGCGCACCTCAACCACACCTGCCGCAAGCAACGACGCGCGCCGGCCTGAGACCGCCCGCACCGCACCGTCGTCGAGCACAATCGCGCCCCGCACCTGAGCCGCGTGCGCAAGCCACTGAAGTCGCGTCGTGTCGCGCTTGCCGGTGATGTGGAACAGCGTGCCCACGTCGTCGCCCGCCAAAGCCGCCTCAGCGTCGGCCGTTGCCGCCAACACGACGGCGACGCCCGACGTCGTCGCCAGGGACGCCGCCTCAAGCTTCGTCACCATGCCGCCCGTGCCAAGCGCCGAACCGCGCCGCGAAATGTCGATGCCTGCGACGTCACCCGGCTCCGTCACCTCGGCAATGCGCGTCGCACCAGGAGTGTCGGGCGCGGCCGTGTAGAGCCCATCCACGTCCGTGAGGAGAACGAGCGCGTCGGCGTGCGCGACGGTCGCAACCAAGGCCGCGAGGCGGTCGTTGTCGCCAAAACGAATCTCGTCGGTCGCCACGGCGTCGTTCTCGTTGACGATCGGGATGATGCCAAGGTCAAGAAGGCGATTGAGCGCGCGCTGGGCATTGCCGTAGTGCTGACGCCGGATCATGTCGTCCGTGGTGAGCAGCACCTGGCCGACCGCGAGTCCGTGGCGCGCGAAGGCCGCAGAGTACGCGGCCACAAGAATCCCTTGCCCCACCGACGCCGCGGCCTGCTGGAGCTCAAGGTCGCGCGGGCGAGCGGGCAGCCCAAGCGGCCCAATTCCAGCAGCGATCGCACCCGAGGTGACAAGAATGATCTGCTTGCCTCGCGCCTGCTCAGCGGCAATGACATCTGCGAGGCGCTCCACGACGCCAAGCACCAAGCGCCCGTCATCACCGGCAAGCGATGAGGAGCCGATCTTGACGACAACCCGGCGCGCGCGAGCAATCACGTCACGACTGTGGCCCACGTTCCCTCCGGTCACTCGTCACCTGTGGGGTCGGTCCAGTGTCCCGCATCACGCTCGGTCCACAGTTCCTCACGCGCCGCCGCCTTGCCATCCATCTTGTCCTTGAACTCCTGGCGTTTTTGCGCACGCGTGGGCCGCGTTGCACGCTCGAAGTCCTCGATGCGTTGGTCGGTGCCACGGCGGCCGAGCAGTTCGGCCCCGGCGGCCATCGTCGGCTCCCAATCGAAGACGACGCCGGTGGCACGGTCGCCGATCACCACCTGGGCGCCGGGCACGGCACCCGCACGGAAGAGCTCGTCTTCCACGCCGAGCCGGGCGAGCCGGTCCGCCAAGAAGCCCACGGCTTCGTCGTTGGTGAAGTTGGTCTGACGCACCCACCGCTCAGGTTTGGCGCCGCGCACCTCAAAGTAGTCCTCAGCACCATCGCGCACGTGGCGCACGGTGAAGCCGCCATCGTCCACGGCGCGCGGGCGCAACACAATCGGCGCCTTTTCGAGCACCGGTGCCTTGGCACGCTCCGCGACCACCATCTCTGCCAGTGCGAAGCCGAGAGCATCAAGGCCCTCGTGGCTGACGGCACTCACCTCATAGACCGGCATCCCAAGCGCTTCAAGATCGGGGCGCACCATCGCGGCGAGATCGCGGCCATCCGGGATATCGATCTTGTTGAGGATGATGACCTGCGGACGCTCGGCCAGCGGCGTACCAGCAATGTGCGCGTCACCGGAGTACGCGCGCAGTTCGTGGGTGATCGCCGCAAGGTCGCGAATGGGGTCTCGGTCGGTCTCCAGCGTGGCGGTATCGAGCACGTGCGCAATGACCGAGCAGCGCTCGATGTGACGGAGGAAGTCGTGTCCCAGACCCTTCCCCTCCGAGGCGCCGGGGATAAGGCCCGGCACGTCCGCCATCGTGAAGCGCGTGGACCCCGCCGCCACCACGCCCAAGTTGGGCACGAGCGTCGTGAACGGGTAGTCGGCGATCTTGGGGCGCACGCGGCTCATCGCCGCGATGAGTGACGACTTACCCGCGCTGGGGTAGCCCACAAGCGCGACGTCGGCGATGGACTTGAGTTCAAGCACCACCGAGACTTCTTCGCCGGGCTCGCCAAGGAGAGCGAAGCCGGGTGCCTTGCGCTTGGTGGTCGCGAGCGCCGCATTACCAAGGCCCCCGCGCCCACCACGGGCGACCACGTACTCGGCGCCGTCGCCCACCAGGTCCGTGAGCACCTCGCCGTCCTGGCTGAGGACCACAGTGCCGTTGGGCACGGCAAGCCGCATGTCGGCCGCATTTGCTCCGTGACGCATATTGCCCGCGCCCTGCTTGCCGTTGTCCGCCTTGCGGTGGGGCGCGTGGTGGTAGTCGAGCAGGGTGGTCATCTGGGCGTCCACGTAAAGGATGACGGAGCCGCCGTGGCCGCCGTTTCCCCCATCGGGCCCGCCGAGGGGTTTGAACTTCTCGCGGTGCACAGAGGCGACGCCGTGGCCACCGGTGCCCGCCGTCACGTGCAGCGTGACGCGGTCGACAAACGATGCCATGGCTGAACCTCCTTGGTGTCTATTGTGCCGGGCAGCGTCCGCGCGAAGGCGCACAGGCCCGGTTTACGCAGGTGTGTTAGTTCCCTGAAGCGAGGGAATCGAGAAGTGCGAGGCCTTTCTGCGCCCAGGCAATTTCGGCGTCGGCACGGGCGATCTTGCCCTCGTAGGCAAAGGCTTTGAAGGCCGCGATCGTGTCCCACTGCGAGGGGTCAGTGACAGACAGCCGACGCTGGAGCGTCGCGCTCGTGCGGTCGCGGATGTCTTGGGCCTGGCGCTCAGCGCTCTTCTTGGCCGCCGTGAAGAACGCGATGTGGTCCTCGAGGCGCGCGCGGGCAGACTCGATGCTCCCCCACTCAAAGTAGGCGGCGACGAGGTGAGCGGAGTCCCGCTCCGGCGCATACGCGATGGGAGTGTGTTGCCACGTGGCGAGCGCGTCCCTGCCAGCGTCCGTCAGTGCGTATTGAGTCTTTGTCGCTCCGCCTGAGCCCCACGGCACCTCGGTCGCCTCGAGCAAGCCCTCGCTCTGCATCCGGCGCAGCTCCGGATAGATCTGCGAATCCGGCGCATGCCACACGTGGCCCACGGACGTGCGGAAGTGTTTGACAGCGTCGTACCCCGTGAGCGGCCCACCCGAAATCAAGGCGAGGAGGGCGTAACGCAGGCTCATCGTGTCCTCAGAAGGTGGGGGATATCGAACCGCTCGGGCGGTTGCTCTTGGCAAGAGTAACGGTCACGGGTACTGTCGAGAGACGTGAAATAACTATCTGCATAGTTAGTTTGCCACGAGTGTTGTGTCCCCCGCAGTACCCGTCAGCCACAAAGGAGTGCCCCATGACGGTCGAGGCCTCGTCGACTCACACCGCAAAACTACTGACGTACCCCATGAATGCCTGGTATGTGGC
>JAEYUX010000127.1 GCA_023432235.1 Actinomycetes bacterium | reverse complement strand
CGGCAAGTGTCGCTGGCGTGGGCGCCGCAGCAGTGGCCACCACGGGTGCAGCGCTACCGGGTACGGCAACGGGTGCAGGTGTCACAGGTACCGGGACTCTTGTGGGGTCCGGAGCCGCCACCACGGGCGCGCTCGGCACGGGCGTGGGCGCGGTGGGCGCTGGCGCCGGAGCGGCCACGGCTGGCGCAGGCGCCGCCGGTATCGGCGTTGCAACCGGTGGAATCCTGGCAGGCGCGGGCAGCATTCTGATCCCTGCCGCCGCCGTTGTTGGCGTGGCCTCTCTTGCCTTTGCGGGTGCGGGGTACTTTGGCGCTTTTGACTCTGCTTCACCGTCGGATAACAACCCCGCTCAGGCTGAGGAACTAGCCCCGGCTCCGGAGAAGATCGATCCTGCGGGCGGCACCGGTGGCGCTGGAGGCTCTGACTCAGCGGGTGACGACCGTGCGCCCGAGCAGTCCGAACCACCTGCCGATGTCGACACCCCCAACGATTCGGTCTCCGGCGGTAGCGGCGGAACGGGCAGCGCGGGTGGTACGGGCGGTACTGGCGGTGCTGGTGGAACTGGTGGCACCGGCGGAACTGGCGGAACGGGCGGCGTCGGCGACCTTCCCGGCACCGGCGGCACCGGCGGTGACGGCAATACTGGCGGAACCGGTGGAACCGGTGGAACCGGTGGCGATGGTGGAACCGGCGGAACCGGCGACCTTCCCGGCACCGGCGGAACCGGCGGCGACGGCGGCACTCCACCTCCGCCTACTGCTCCTCGCCTCACCCTGGCCAAGGCCCCCCTTGACTTCCTTGAGATCTCCGAGTCCAACCCATCGGTGGGCATGGCTGTGGCCAACGCTGGCGACGGCGACGCTGATGACGTCACCGCGCAGATCACCTTGCCCGAGGGTCTAACCTTCGCGCCCCCGCCGGGTGGCGCATCCTCGCTGATGGCCGTGCCGGTTCAGCGTCTTCACGACTTCCTTTCCTTCCACGCAACGGGCGCGGTCACCGTGGGTGACTGGTCGTGCTCCTTCGATTCCGGACTTGCGACCTGTGACCTTCCGAACCTGCCAGCTGGCGGCCAGACAGAGTTCGACGTGCCGGTCGACATCAATGGCGCAGTGGCAGAAGGCGCCGTCACGCACTTTGTGGTGACAACGGGCGACCAGACAATCGAGTATTCGGTGTTGACGGGTGTCGACGTGAACGACGAAGACGTCGACGTCATCTTCACGGGCGAAGGCCAGTTGGCTGCGACCCACGTTGGCGCCACTCTCATGGGATGTGACCTCACGCAGTTGACGTGCCGCAACGTCATGAAGTCAACGGCAAGCAACACGAACTCCCAGTACAACAACAACGGTTGGGTCATGAAGCCGCTGAACGAGGCGGGCGGGCAGTTCAACTCCGCATCGACCACGCTCACGCTGCCTGAGGGCTCCGTGGTCACCTACGCGAGCCTCGAGTGGGCAGCCAACCGTCACACCTCCGACGCATTCAGCGGCGCTCTCGACTCCGCTCGCCTACGGGGCCCCGGACAGTCCGATTACGCGCCAATCACAGCCGACACGGTGTCGCAGACCACTGACCCGGACGGCCGCATTTACTACCAAGCTCGGGTTGACGTAACCGACCTCGTGAAGGAACTCGGAGCTGGCGAGTGGTCACTTGCCGACGTTGCCCTGGCCGCAAGTGCGAACGATCCCGACCGCACCTACTTTGGTGGATTCGCACTGACGGTCATCTATGGCAACCCCGCTCTCAACGACTCGCGGGTCGCCATCTTCGACGGCGCGCACTGGGTTTCTGCGGCGCATAAGGCGGACTTCACCTTCGCCACCACCGGTCCTTCCAAGGTCACTCTCGGCTGGACGGCCTGGGAAGGCGACCGCGGCCTTGTGGGTGACCGTATCGACATCGATGGCGACACCTTTGCACCGATGCGTTGGGACGGCACCTCGACGAGCGTTGGGGACTCGGGCAACGCCGCAGACTCCACGGCCTTTGGCGGCGCTTACGCGAACACGCTCGGTGTTGATGCGAAGCTCTTCCGCCCGGGCAATGTGCCAGCGGGCGTCCACAAGGTGACCGTGGGAACCGACGGCGACAACTTCTTGCTCAGCACCCTCACGGTCACCATCGACTATCCGTGATGCGGCACAGCTAGACGGTAATGGCTCCGCTCGGATCCCACGGCTGTTGAAGCTGACGCGCGGTACGCTCCGCGTGCTCGACTCCAAAGTCCCGCGCCACCATGTGCAGGGCCATGTGAATGCCTGACGTAAGGCCACCCGACGTCACGACCCGGCCCTCATCGACCCACCTCACGTCGCGCTCTACCTGTCCCACCTGGCCGGTTGCGGATAGGAGGTCAAGGTCTTCCCAGTGCGTGGTCGCACTCTTGCCGTCGAGTGCTCCCGCATGGGCGAGAAGAAAGGATCCCGTGCAGACCGATGTGACAACGTCGGCCGAGTCAATAAGCGCTCGGACCGCCTTGCCGATGGCGGGATCGGACACGGCCGCGCCAACGTCAATGGTGCCGGGCACCACAACAAGGTCGACAGGGCCAACCGATTCGGCATCGTCAAGGCCTGTCAGCGTCATGCCTCCAAAGGCGACGACGTCCGAGCCTCCAGGGCTGACGAGCCGAACGTCGTACTGCGGGGCATCGCCGTCGCGTTGTGCCAGGCGGGAAGCGGTGAGGAAGACCTCATATGGTCCGCCCGCGTCGATGAGGTCAAAGCTGTCAAACACCAAGATCGCAACACGTCGAGTCATGCGCTCACATTACGGCGAGCACGTGGTGCCAGCTCCTGTGAAAGTGAGCCCGAACGCACACAACGCGCGGCCTCCTCGCCACCAGCACTCGGAGTGAGTGCGGCGGCGACGCGGCCGCGCGTTGCGCGGAAATTCGCTCGTATCGGAACCTGCGGTCAGGCCTTCTTAGCCGTCGCCTGCGCGTTCACCTCGTACGAGGTGTTGGTTGCCTCGAAGAAGTTCACCAACTGCAGGGTGTCGTTCGCCGTTGCCATCCACTTTGCCGGGTTCGACACATTGAACTGTGGCTCAAAGCCGAGTTCCTCAAGGCGGCGGTCGGTGAGGTAGCGCACATACTGGTTCACGTAGTCCGCGTTGAGGCCGAGGATGCCGCGGGGGAACATGTCGCGGTTGTAGGCCTCTTCCATCTCGACTGCGCTGAGGATCATCTGGCGGATCTCCTCGGCGAACTCTGGGTCCTGGAGGTCCTCGTTCTCTTCGAGCACCGTGAGGATGAGGTTGATGCCGAACTGCAAGTGGAGCGACTCATCCCGGATGATCCAGTCCATCAGCGAGCCGAAGTTACGCAGCAGGTTCCGCTGGCGGAAGCTGAGCGCCACCATGAAGCCTGAGTAGAACCAGATGCCCTCAAGGATGATGTTGTAGGCAATGAGGTTGCGGATGAAGTCCTTCTTGCCCTCAGTGGTCTTGATATCGAGGGTGTCTTCAGTCATCCGCTTGATGTACTTGACCTCGAAAGCCTCCTTGGCCGCCATCGAGGGCACCTCAATGTGGTTGTTGTACGCAGCCTCACGGTCGATGGGGAACGTCTCGAGGATGTACTCGAACGACATCGTGTGGTTGGCCTCTTCCCACATCTGCTTCGCCAAGTACAAGTGGCACTCGGGAGCGTTGATGTAGGGGTAGACGCCAAACGCAAGCGCCTTATTGACAAGCAACTCATTGGGGTTGAAGTACGACACGAGGTGCACAAGCGCGTGCTTCTCGTCGTCCGTCATCTTCTTGAAGTCGGCAAGGTCCTCACCGAGTTGGATCTCGTTGGGGAACCACGTGTTTGCCACCGCCTGGTCATACAAGTCCATCGCCCACTTGTAAGTGACTGGCTTGAGCAGCAGTCCGTCCTGGACGCCAGAGCCGAGAATGGCCATCATTGCCTTCTTTCTGTCGAATCGTTATGCGGTCGACGCGACTACTGGCAGGACTCGCACTGGAGGCGTTCCATCGGGTCAACCGGGCATGCCACCCCGTCGATCATCTCGGTGTCGCCATCAGGCGAGGTCACGGTCGAGCCGATCACCTCGAGGACGGTTGCACCCGCGGGCGCGTCCGTCGCTGGTTCATCCGAGATCTCCGGGACGGTCTGGTGGACCGCCTCCTGTGCCTCGGGAGCTGGGTTGGTCTCCGGCAGCGAGGTCGGAGGCAGTTGCGGCTGCTCGCTCGGGGCCGGCGCGAGAGCCTGGGCCGCCAGTGCCGACATCACCGTGGCAGGAGCAACGGAAATCGAGCGCGTGGTGGTCGGTGCCTCAGCCGTGGTGGCCTCAGCCGTGGCGACCTCAGCAGGGGCGTCCGTCTCGATCGATTCGGTCGCGGCTGCTGAGGAGGCAGGTGCAGCGGCGCCAAATCCCTTCTTGGCGCCCCCAAAGCCGCCGAAGCCACGCTTGGCCGGAGCTGCCGCACCCGTGGGCTTCGACGCCACACCTGCGCCCGCGGCGGTGCCGTGGGTGGTGAGGCGCTCGGTCTTGTTGACGCGAACCGTTGACTGCTCGGCCGTGTGACGCGGCTTCACGTGGAGGTAGTACGTGGTCTTCACGCCTCGCTCCCATGCAGCCTGGTACAGCGCCATCATGTTGTCGACGTCACGGTCCTCAAGGTAGATGTTGCGGCTAATCGCCTGGTCAATCCACTTCTGCGCACGTGCGGCCACCTCGATGAACGCATACGGCGACAGCTGGAACGACGTCTTGTAGACCTCCTTGAGGTGGTCCGGCACGCCGTCGACGAGCGACAGGTCACCCTGCACCGCGAGCAACTCATCCTTGACCTGCTCCCACATGCCGAGCGCCTGCAGGTCGCGCACCAAGTTGGTGTTGACCTCGAGGAACTTTCCAGATGAGGTGGCACGGGAGAAGATCTGCGAGAACTGCGGGTCAAAGCCCGGCGTGGTGCCGGCCACAAGACCAATCGAAGCGGTCGGTGCGACGGCCATGAGCGTGGCGTTGCGCATGCCGCCCTTGACCTTCTCACGCAGCGTGTCCCAGTCGAGTCGCGTGGTGCGGTTGACGGCCACCGGCACGCCACGATCCTTCTCCACACGGTCGATCGTGTCGAAGGGCACGAGGCCCTCCGACCAGCCCGATCCCTCGAAATTCGTGTACGAGCCACGCTCGCGAGCGAGATCTGCCGACTCGTTGATTGCGTGGTACGAGATGAACTCCATGATCTCGTCGATGAGGTCGTAGGCCTCTTCCGACTCGTATGCGAGACCCATCTTCTCCGTCATGTCGGTGAAGCCCATGACTCCGAGGCCAATGGCTCGGTTCTCACGGTTCGCGTGCTCCGACTCCGGCACGGACGACAAGGTGATGTCGACGAGGTTGTCGAGCTGACGGACCGCAAGGCGAGCCGACGTGCGCATGCGCTCCCAGTCGATCTTGCCGTCGATGTAGTGAGCCGACAGGTTGATCGATGCCAGGTTGCAAACAGCGATGTTCTCGCGGTCCTGCGGCAAGCAAATTTCGGTGCAGAGGTTGGACAGGTGAATCGTGCCCGTGTTCGTGTTGAGGGCACGCAGGTTGATCGTGTCCTTCCACGTCAGCCAGGGGTGCGACGTGGTCTGCAACATGATGAGGATCGACTTGTACTGCTCGCGAGCGCGCATCTTCTTGAACGTGCGCATCTTGCCGCTTTCGGCCAGCGCAATGTACTCCGCGTAGCGCTTGGAGAACTCAGAGCCGACGAGCTCGACGAGGTCGGGTGCCTCTGCCGGGTCGAAGAGGTACCAGTCGTCATCGTTCTGCACGCGCTTCATGAACTCATCGGAGATCCACACTGCGGTGTTGGCGGTACGCGTACGGCGGTACGGGTCACCGGAGTTCTGACGCAGGTCGAGGAACTGCGGGAAGTCCATGTGCCAGTTCTCCATGTAGAAGCACAGGGCACCGAACTTCTTGCCGCCACGGGACACGGCGCGCAGCGTCGAGTCGATCGTGTGCATGAACGGGATGGGGCCGGTGGACGTCGTGTTGTTCGACTTGATGGGCGAACCCTCGGAGCGCAGCTTGGTGACGGACAGGCCGATGCCACCCGTTCCCTTGGTGAGCCACATGACATCGCCCACTGTCTTGGCGATGTGGTCCATGTCGTCTTCCATCTGCATGACAAAGCAGTTGGACAGCTGCGGGTAGGACGTTCCCGCGTTCACGAGCGTCGAGCCAGCAGGCAGGTAGTCGAGGTTCGAGATCTTGTCGTAGAACTGCAGCGCGGCACCCGTGGGGTCGGCCTCGTTGAGCGACAGACCCATCGACACGCGCATCCAGAAGTACTGCGGGACCTCAAGCGCCTTACCGTGGCGGTCGGTGATCATGTACCGGTTGCGCATCGTAATGGTGCCGATGTACTTGAGCTTGTCGTCACGCTGGTGGTCGATTGCAGCGGCGAGAGCGTCGAGGTCAAAGTGCGTGACGAGGCGCTCGTCCAGCAGGCCCTCCTCCACGGCATCGCGGATGTAGCCCGGGAAGCGTGCCTGGTGGAGCAGCGCGAGTTCGAGGTCGGTGTCGAAACCACCAAGGACGCGCTTGTAGATGACCTTGCGCAGCAAGCGCGCGGCGACGATGTCGAAGTGGGGGTCGTCCTTCACGTTCTGAACGGCCACACCGATCGCTGCTTCGTCGAGCTGCTCGGTGGTGATGCCGTCAAAGAGCGTGATGGCAAGCTCAGAAGCCACCTGCGTCGTGATGGAAATCTGATCCGGAAGGCCGGCAGCGGCCTTCTCGATTGCCTTGTTAATGCGGTCCGCGTTGTACGGCTCGCGCGTCCCGTCGCGCTTGGTGACGTGAATACCGCTGCGCTGCGGGTTGGCGTCGGCGACAGCTGCGGCTACGTCGTCATTGACATCAGCCGCGTTGTTCTCCGTGATCGTCACGATGCTCCTTCGAGGACAGTGGCCCTGAGGCCGGAAGGGTGGGACCGCACTTTCGTGAGGTTCTTGCTGGGGATTTATTAGGTCCTGACCGCGCGGGCTGGTTGCGGGGGTCGTGGTCACCCGCAACCTGCCCGAGCGCTGACTTGACGGTACAACTTTTCAGAGGACATTGCAACGCGAAACCACAACATATGGACCCCATTCGTGAGGCATACCACTAGATGTAGTGGTCCTGTGCATGAAGTTGTGGGCAGGGTGTGCACAACTCGGCGTGTCGTGTGGACGAAGCGCACCGACCTGTTAACACTTCTCCTCCTGCGGTGGATGGGACATCTTCATGATCTCGCGGGGGTCTGACATGAGTGCGGACTTTGCCTCACGCCCACAGTCGCGCCACACTAGGCCCGTGAAACGTGTCGCCTCTGTCGCGCTTGCCGTGGCCCTCCTTGTCTCCGCCTGCTCCACCACCAATGGATCGGACGCCTCCGCCGAGCCGGGCAAGCCCAAGGATTTCTGTCACGCAATGCAGGCAGCGGCGAAGGCCGCTCCGCCCGCCGCGGACGCCCTCGACACGTTGTTCACCACCATCGAAGGAATGGCCCAAGGCGCCTCGGAGGGCGACATCGACAACCTTCACACTGCTGGAGTCACGTCGGAAGAGGCGTCAAACGCGTACATCGCGACTCTCGACGCCGCGCAAGAGCTCGCTGAAGGCACCATCGCCGATGACCTCGGTGTCCTCTCGGACTACTGGACCTTGTACGCCGTCGGCATGGCCCAGATCGCGTCGAACGCGAACTCCTACGGCAAGCTCATCGATCAGACGCAGGCCCTCGCAACTGCGGAGACCACGTCAGCAGTCGTGGCGGAACAGCCTGCGGCGCAGAAGCGCATCAACGACGCCTACCTCGCTCAGTGCGCGGGCTAGGAATCACGGCATGAAGCTCTTTTTGCGAGACGTCGCTTTGGTCGTCGCCGTGCTCGTTGCGCTCGCGCTCGTCTTCGCGGCGATCGGCCGCACTCTGCCGCTCAGTAGTTACCTTGCTGGCGGAAGCGTCGGCATCGTGGCCGCGGCCGCTCGCACGCTCCGGCGTCGGCTAGAAGCACAAGAGCGCGACCGCAACTACCGCAACCGCTAGACGATGCCGTAGAGGCGGTCTCCTGCGTCACCCAGGCCGGGCACGATGTAGCCGACGTTGTTGAGCTTCTCATCGACGCACGCGACCACCACGGAGACGTCGGCACGATCACCCACGGCCTGACGGACATGCTCGATGCCCTCAGGGGCGGCGAGCAAGCACACGCACGTCACGTCCGTTGCGCCGCGCTCGAGCACATACTCGATCGCAGCCACGAGTGATCCACCCGTCGCGAGCATCGGATCGAGAACAAATACTTGGCGTCCCGTGAGGTCGTCCGGCAGACGGTTCGCATACGTAACCGCCTCCAGAGTCTCTTCGTCGCGCAGCAAGCCGAGGAAGCCCACCTCTGCACTCGGCAGCAACCGCGTCATGCCGTCGAGCATGCCCAGGCCGGCGCGCAGAATCGGCACGATGATGGGGGTGGGGTTCGCGATGCGGGTGCCCACGGTGGTGGTGAGCGGCGTCTCCACCTCACGCTCCTCGACGCGCACATGCCGCGTCGCCTCATACGCCAATAAGGTGACGAGCTCATCGACCAGCAACCGGAACGTGGGCGACGGTGTGTTCTTGTCACGCAAGACGGTGACTTTGTGATCAATGAGCGGGTGATCGGCAACGTGCAGGTGCATGAGTGACACGGTACAGCGCGCATGGGCCCCGCGGGGGGTTCCCCGGTCCCACGTCGGCTAGGTTGACTCGCATGGACGATCTCGCAGCAATGCGACTCGCTCTCGATGAGGCGAGGGAGGCGCTCGCGCACGGTGATGTCCCCGTTGGCGCGGTCGTCTTGTCCCCTGCTGGAGACGTGGTGGGGCGCGGTCACAACCAGCGCGAAGTGACCTCGGACCCCACCGCCCATGCCGAGGTTCTCGCCCTCCGTGAGGCAGCGTCGGCCGCGGGATCGTGGCGGCTCGACGGCCACACCCTTGTTGTCACCTTGGAGCCGTGCGCCATGTGCGCCGGAGCCGTGCTCGCCTCCCGCGTCCCCCGGCTCGTCATCGGTGCCTGGGATGAGCGCGCGGGAGCCACCGGAAGTCGCTGGGATTTGGTGCGCGACGCCCGCCTGGGAGCCAAAGTGGAAGTGGTCGCTGGCGTGCTGGAAGAGGAAGCGTCGGCGTTATTGCGCGACTTCTTCGACGCCCGCCGCTAGGGCGAGCACACGGCCGACGCTGGCACCGGTTTGGAGCGGACCTCACCGGCGGGTATTCTCGTCCGGGCAAGGTGACGTGTCCGAGCGGCCTAAGGAGCACGCCTCGAAAGCGTGTGAGGTTAACAGCCTCCGTGGGTTCAAATCCCACCGTCACCGCCATCGTGCCTCAGCCCGGACTCCCCGTGGGGTCCGGGCTTTGTGCATC
>JAEYUX010000106.1 GCA_023432235.1 Actinomycetes bacterium | reverse complement strand
TCCAAGCGCCGCGGCGATCCAGACAAAGAGAGTGAGCAGGGGGCGAGCGGTGGTGATGCGTGCGAGGGACTTCATCGCGACCTTTCGAGGTGACTGAACGGTTGGTAAGTGATGATGTGTGAATCGTGGCACGCTAACTAAACGTTCGTCAAGCCGAGCCGAAAGGGTGATGAAGAGATGCTGGGCCGGGGTGCGCAAGGGTGAGAGGATGAGGTCATGAGCAGTGAGGACGAGCGACGCACGTCGGGTGCTGACACTCGTCGGCGCATTCTCAAGACAGCGTCGGCGCTCTTTGCTCAGCGAGGCTTTGCGGGCACATCGATCCGCGACATCAGCGACGAACTCGGCCTGACAAAGGCCGCGCTGTACTACCACTTCGCGTCGAAGGACGACATCCTCGCAGCGCTCGTCACCGAGCCGCTCACGGCAATGCGCGCCGTCATGGAGACGTCCCGAGACCTCACTGATCGCGCGCAGCGAGTGGAGTTCATCCGAGACGTCGTCGTTGCGACAACGTCGCATGATTCCGATGTCGTGGCGGTGCTCAAGGATCCAATCGTCGCTCAACTTGTGGGCCAGACAATGGTCGAAAGCGGTGCCGTCAACCAGCTAGCGATGCGGTTGGCAATGGGCATCTCGGGAGTGGATGACCCGCAGCGAGTCGATCCCGCCACGATGATCCGCTCGATCGCCGCGGTCGGTGCTGGCTATGAGGCGATCGTCAACTGGCATGTGGTGTACCCCGACTGCATCAACATCGATTCTCACGATGTCGATCGCGTTGTCGGCTTTGTGCTCGCAGTCCTCGAGGGCAGCGACGAGCCTCGCGCCTGACGCGACGTTCTACGAAGAGCGTCCGCGTCGCCGCTCGGCGATCACGTCACGAATTGGCCTGACGACAACGCCGTCGGTCGCCCAGTCGCGGCGGGCTCCGCGCCGCGTCCGCACAATGCCAATGATCCCCACGGCCCACGGCACGACGAGCGCGGCGAAAGCGACACGGTACGCATCGAGGTCGTAGACCCCGCTGGGAGCGACAATTTCGAGAACTAGCCCCACGAGTCCGACCGCGAGAATCGTCGCCGCAAAGCCGCCAGTGTTGACGATGCCATTCGCGGTGCCGAGCCTGCGATGGTCGGCGAAGGTGCGCGCGTAATCGAGGCCAACTAAAGAGACGGGGCCGCCGACGCCGATGACGGCAACGAAGGCGACGAGTTGCCACATCGGGCGTGGAGTTGAGGGCAGCAAGATGGCAGCCCACGCCAGTGCCGTGACGCCGGCGAAGCCCAGGACAAGCCACGAACGCCTGATGGGGTGCCGCGCCGTTGCGGTGCCCACGAGCGGGCCGCCTGCGAGCTTCGCGAGGGTGAGAACGGTGAGGAGCGCGCTCGCCTCTGCGGCGGATCGGCCCTGGGCCGTGATGAAGAACGGCACGCCCCACAAGAGCGCGATGGTGTTGGCCGAAAACAACGCGGTGAAGTGCGTCCAGAAGCCGAGCCATACTCCCGAGCGGGAGATCGTGACGGGCGGGTAACTGCGGCCGCCACCGCTCCTATCGACGTCTTGTTCTTGCGGGACGCGGACGGAGGTCGCCGCAACAGCAGCGAGGACGCCGACGCCGGCTAACACCAAGAAGGTGGTGTTCCAGCCGCGTGCATGCAAGAGCCACGCGACGGGGATGGCGGCAGCGAGTTGACCGAGCTGCCCAAGTTGCGCAACGGCCTGAATCATCAGCGGTGCACGCCGGGGCGGGAACCAGTGCGCGACAAGGCGGGACGCCGTAATGAAGATGGGAGCGTCGCCCGCGCCGATCAGCATGCGCGCCGCCACGGCGGGCCAGTACTCGTGACACGTCGCCATGAGGACCTGACCGAGGGCCATGAGGAGCGAGCCTGCAATCATCACATGGCGCGGGCCAAAGCGGTCAAGCAAGCGCCCGGCGGGCACTTGCAGAGCGGCGTAGACCGTGAGTTGGGCGATCGACAGCAGGGCAAGCCCCGATGCCCCCGTGCCGAAGCGATCAAGCGCCTCTACCCCCGCCACACCAAGAGCGGTGCGGTGAGCGACGGCCACGAGGTAGGCGGCAGCCGCTGCCGCGAACACCAACCACGCGCGACGCGATGGGGTGATGATCACGGGCCCAGGTTAGGGCGCGGTTTCAGTGCAAACCGTGGACCTTTGGCCGGACGCTTCCCGCCTTACATCTCCTCGTGCTTGTTGGGGTCGCCCCCAAACAGACGGCCGTCCGCGCGCGTGAGTGCGGTGATCGCATCGACCTCGTGTTGCGTGAGTTCAAAGCCAAAGATGTCGAGGTTCTCGGCCTGCCGAGACGGCGTCGCGGACTTAGGCACTGGAATCGCACCCAACTCGAGGTGCCAGCGGAGAATCACCTGCGCGGGCGTCACGCCGTGAGCTGCGGCAGCGTCGGCCACGGCAGGTTCGTCATAGGCGGGCTTGCCCTTGCCGAGGGGGCTCCACGATTGCGTGAGGACGCCAAGACGGGCGTGCTCGGCACGGAGGGATTCTTGAACGAAGTACGGGTGTAGCTCCACCTGGTTGAGCACGGGCGTCACACCCGAGTCAGAAATGATGTCCGTAAGGTGCTGCTCAGTGAAGTTCGAGACGCCAATGGAGCGGACCACGCCCTGCTCGCGCAGCTCGATGAGACCGCGCCAGGCGTCACGGTATTTATTCGTGATGGGGTTGGGCCAGTGGATGAGCATGACGTCGATCTGATCGAGGCCAAACCGCGCAGCGGACTCTTGGCCCGAAAGCACGGCACGGGCCGTGTCATGGTGTCGCCCCGCGAGCTTGGTTTGAACCGTGATCTCCGAGCGGTCCGTACCGGACTCCTTGAGGAAGTCGCGGATCGCCTTGCCCACGGTGCCTTCGTTCTCGTAGTTCACGGCGGAGTCAATGAGGCGGTAGCCCGCGTCGAGCGCGGAGCGCACCGCGCGGTATCCCTCATTGCCGATGAGGGGATACGTGCCGAAGCCGACGGCGGGGATCTGAGATCCGTCATTCAGGTCAATGAGAGGTGCGGTCATGGTTCGAGCGTACGACGGATCGGGACGAGCGGCGTGACGGCTCCGCGTGTTCGGCAGCACCTCAGTTGACGTTTCAACTAACTAGTGACATAACGGAATGGTGCCGAGCGGCAGCGCGTTGCCACCGGTACTTCGCCACTCACCTTGGAGGTCCCCCATGGCTCGCATCACCGTGATCGGTGGCACTGGATACGCAGGCGCGGCAATTGTCGCGGAGGCTGCGGAGCGAGGCCATGAGGTGACGGCAGTCTCTCGCCACGAGCCCTCAGCCCCTGTCCCAGGTGTCACGTATGTGCGTGGCTCCGCGCTGGATGAGGTGGTGCGCTCTCGCGCCTTTGACAACGCCGACGTTGTGGTGACGGCAACGTCGCCCCGTGGAGACATGGCGCACCAACACGTTCAACTTGCCGAGGCGCTCGCTTCCCGTGCTGGGGCGACGGGTGTTCCGCTTGTGGTGATCGGCGGATTTTCGTCGCTCCGCCCCGCCCCCGATGCGCCGCGGTTCATTGAGGGTGACGTGCCCGCTGAGTACCGTGACGAGGCATTGGCCGGTCACTCGATTCTTGAGATGCTGCGAGCGGAGCCCGAGGAACTCCAGTGGACCTTTGTGAGCCCGGCCGCCACGTTCGGCGCATTTGCGCCGGGCGACACCACTGGTTCGTATCGCTTGGGCGGCGAGGTCGCCCAGTTTGATAGCGAGGGAACTAGTTATATTTCAGCAGGCGATCTCGCGAAGGCGGTGGTCGACATCATTGAGTCCGGCGACCTTCGACGCGAGCACGTGTCAGTCATCGGCTAGCGCTCGCGGTAGCGCTGCCACACCTCGCGGATTGTGGGCACCACCACGCCGTCTGCAGCCATGACCGCGCGAGTGCCTCGGCGGCTACGGATCACCCCAACGACCCCCACGAGCCACGGCAGCGCGAGCGACGCGAAGGCGAGGCGGAACTCGCCCAGTGCGTAGTCCGTAGCGCCAGGTGGTGATGCGATCTGCAGGACCACCCCCACCAAGAGAACCGCAATGACCGTTGCCAAGAAGCCGCCCATGTTGACGAACCCGGTGGCGGAGCCCGCGCGATGCTGAACAGCGAAGGAGCGCGCGAAGTCCATCCCAATGAGCGATGCCGGGCCGCCCGCGCCAATCACCGCGACAAAGATCGTCAGCTGCCATAGCGGTAGCGGCTCGCTCGGGATGAGAACCGCCACCCACGCCCCGGCTGTCATCACCGCGCCTCCCAGCACAAGCCATGACCGCCGCAACGGGTGGCGCGCAGTGAGCACGCCGAGCACGGGGCCCGCGACGATGTTTGCCACGACGAGGACGGTCAGCAGTGCGCTCGCCTCTGCCTTGGAGGCGCCGTGCCCCATCGTGAAGAACGGCACGCCCCACAACAGCGCGATCGCATTGGACGAGAACGGGCCCAAGAAGTGCGACCAAAAGCCGAGCCGGACGCCTGGGGTGTGCCAGTGCGTGCGCATTGCCTCGGCAAGCGAAAAGGCGGCGCCCTTTTCACGCGGCTCACCCAGCGTCGGCCGCACGAGAGCAAAGAAGACGACGACGGCAACGAGAAGTCCCACCACTGCGAGGCCACCGAAGGCGCGCTCCCACCCGGCCACGCGAAGAGCCCACGCAAACGGAATCGTGGTGGCGAGCTGACCAGACATGCCGATGAGGCCCGCGACCTGCACCATGACGGGAACACGATGGGGCGGGAAGTGGATGGAAATGAGGCGAGTGACAGCGATGAAGATCGGGGCATCGCCCGCGCCAATCAGCACGCGCGCGCCAAGCGCCCACCAGAATCCCGGCGCAAAGGCCATCATCGCTTGGCCTACGGCTAGAACAAGCGACCCTATGACGATGACGCGCGCCGGGCCCCAGCGATCAAGGAGCAAACCTGCGGGCACCTGAATGAGCGCATAGACGGCGATCTGCAAGACGGCGAGCATGGCGAGCGCGGTGGCTTCGATGTCGAAACGTGCCGCCGCGTCAACGCTCGCCACTCCGAGCGCCGTGCGGTGAAGAACTGCAACGAGGTACGCGGCAGCGCCGATGCCAAAGATGTACGCCGCGCCCCGACTAGCCGCAAGGCGGGGCATGTGGGTCACGGGGCGTCCTCTAGTTGGGGAATGCGACGCGACAAGAGTAAGGCGCGGGACCGTTCTCATTTGTGCCGATGGCTTCACCGCTTCCCTTGCACACCGCGTGAATGTGCCGATGGGGATTATGAGGACTGCACAGCCGCTCGAGATTGGACAAGGATGCCCAATGCCCCCGTCACACTCGTACTGACGCCAACTCTCAGTGGAGATTTCTTTGGCGACGTACTCGCTGGTGTCACGCGTGAAGTTGTGGGGGCAAACGGACGCGTGGTCATCATGGAGACGCTCAAGGAGCACTCCACTCGAGACGAAGCCGGCGCTCAGGGCGACTTTGCGATGCCCATCGCGTGGTCAGAGGCCGATGCCGTCATCTCGGTCACGACCGCTGTTGATGGCAACTACTTGGGCCAGCTGCGAGACGCGGGCAAGGGCGTCGTGTTGTTGTCGAGCACACAAGTGGAGGGCTTTTCCGCGCCACAAGTGCGCCCGGACAACCGTTCGGGCATGGAAGCGGTGGTTGAGCACTTAGTCGCTCATGGCCACACCCGCATTGGCTTTGTGGGCAACATGGCGCAACGTGACATCGCGGAGCGTTACGAGGCGTACTGCGCGGTGCTGCGCAGGCACGGGCTCGAGATTGATCTCGGCCTCAAGTTCGAGACGCCGGAAAATGCCGAGTCGGGTGGGCGTTGGGCGGCGGTGTCCGTGCTGCGGTCCTCCCCGCGACCAACAGCGCTTGCCATCGCGACCGACCGCAACGCAGTTGGTGTCATGCGTGCCCTGCAATCGGCAGGTATCAGCATTCCGCAGGACATCGCGATTGCGGCCTTTGACAATGTCGCTGGCGGCACCTTCAGTACGCCTCCGCTCACTACCGTTGAAGCCCGCTTTGATGAGGTGGGCGCTATTGCCGGCCGGCTCGCCATGCAGCAAGCGCGCGGTGAGGACGTGCCGAACACGACCGTCCATCCAGACTCCGTCATGTTTGTCACTCGCGGCTCGTGCGGCTGCAGCATCAAGGCGTTGCAGCAGGATGGGCTTACCCCCTCGGATGAAGACGGTGTGGCCGACCGGTTGCGCGGCGCACTCCTGCGCGACATGCGGATGGGCTCGGCAGGGGCAGGCACGCGCTTGGCTGCGGTAGAGGACGTGGTTCGAGAGTCCGCCCAGTTGCTGATTTTGGGTAACGACGCTCCTGCAGAGCGGATCGAAGCGCTCACCGTTCGCTTGCAGAATCTTGACCTCGGTCCCGGTGCGCTGCGCCGCTTCGCGGACGCGCTCACGATCGGTGTCAACCGCCGGGCTCACGGCGATGATCTTGGCAACCTCATGGCCTCAACGGCGTCGGGCAGATTGGCTGCCGCCGTGTGGAAGGCGCAAGCGGGAGCGGCACTTCACCAAGCAGAGCGGTCTGCGGCCGCGATTGCCGAGCAGTACGTGGTCGATGCCGGACTGCTCGACACGAGCGGTCGTGACCCGCGAGACCTTCACTGGCTTGCCACCACTCACGTCAAGGCGGCGGCGCTCGCGTTGTGGGAAGGGGACCCCGAACACAACACGTTGACAGTGGTGGGCGACTTCTCGCGCGGGCAGTCGCTCGGCCTCGTTGGCGCAAATCTCCGCACCGACGAGTTCCCACCGCGCGCCCTCATGCAACAGGCGGATCCCGGCAGCCGCGAGGTGACGGTCATTGTGCCGGTGAGTACGCGCGACAAGAACTGGGGCTTGCTCGCCGTGGTCGCAAAGATTGACGTGGTGACGGCGCGTGAGACCTACCAGCACTGGGCGGCGTTGCTTTCGGCGGCGCTCGAGTCACAGCGTCGGCAAGAAGAAGTGCGCCGTAGTGCGCTGTACGACGCACTCACCGGCCTGCCCAACCGGCAGCTTTTTGTCCGCGAACTCGACCAAGCGATGGCGCGCTGGCAGCGATCTCGCGCGCCATACGCCGTGCTGTTCATGGACCTCGACGGCTTCAAGCTCATCAACGACTCATTGGGTCACCACGTGGGCGACCTTGTGTTGCAGTGGGTGGGCAAGGCGATCGCATCGCAGTTGCGCGCAGAGGATACGGCCTCCCGTTTTGGCGGCGATGAGTTTGTTGTCTTGTTGTCCGACACGACGGCAGACGACGCTTTGCTCGCGGCCATGCGCATCCAGGACGCTTTGGCGCGGGTCAACTCCTTTGACGGCCACGAGGTGGTCACGCGCGCGAGCATCGGCATCGCATCTAGCGAGGTTGCGTACTTCGCCGCGGAAGAGGTGCTTCGCGACGCCGACGCTGCGATGTACCGGGCCAAGGGCGCCGAGCCAGGTTCGATCGCCTTCTTTGACGAGCCAATGCACGCGAACGCGAAGGAGCGGGCGGCTCTCGCCAACGACGTCATCACGGGCCTTCACCGTGACCAGTTCGAGGTCCATTACCAACCCATCGTCAACCTCGTGACCGGGCGGACAGACCGCTTTGAGGCCCTGCTGCGGTGGCGCCACCCCGAGCGCGGTTTGCTCGGTCCAGAAGACTTCCTGCCGGCGGTCGAGGACACGGCGTTTATTGTGCAACTGGGTCACTGGGTGTTTGACGAGGTGTGTCGCCAAATCGCCGAGTGGGGCCCCGACGTGGTGAACGTGAGCGTCAACATTTCGGACAAGGAGTTCTGGAGCCAGGACCTCCTGCGCACCGTCCTCGCCACACTTGAGCGCCACAAGCTCGAGCCGGACCGTCTCACTCTCGAAGTCACCGAGTCCGTCCTGATGCGCCGTCCGGAAATGGCACTTCGCCTCATGCGCAAGATGCACGATGCGGGCTTGCGGCTCCACATCGACGACTTTGGGACTGGGTTCTCGTCCCTCGAGACGTTGCACCGCTTTCCGGTCGATGCGTTCAAGATTGACCGCAGCTTCATCCAGACGCTCGCTTCTGCCGAAAACAGCGCCGAGCTCATCGAGTCATTGGTGAAACTCGGGAAGGCGTTGGGCCTGTCCGTGGTTGCTGAGGGTGTGGAGACGTCGGATCAGTTGGATTTCCTCCGCGAACTTGGGTGTGCAACCGGCCAGGGCTTCCTCTTCATGCCGGCAGTTGAACCAGGCAAGGCGCGGGAACTCCTCGGCCGATCTCTTCACGTAGGCGCCGAGTAAGGGTCGCTGCAAGAGTCGCGCCGGCACGTGTTGTCGGGGCGCGCTCATTCGCGGCGCCCACCATGAGAGGAGGTTGTCGTCGTGAAGATCGTCGTCACGGGAGCGAGCGGCAACGTCGGCACGTCTCTCTTACGCCAGATCTCCCACGCCGATGACATCGACCACGTGGTCGGCGTGGTGCGCCGGGCGCCCCATCGGACCCCACCTCCGCCCTATAACGCGGCGACGTGGCTGTCGCTGGACGTGGGCGGGCCGAGTGCGGCGAACGTGGTCACCGTTCTTGCCGCAGCAATGGATGGCGCCGACGCTGTCATCCACTTGTCGTGGGCCGTCCAGCCCAACCATGATCGCGAACGCTTGCGGCGCACCAATGTCGTTGGCATGAAGCGTGTTCTCGCTGCCGCGCGGGACGCGCAAGTGCCCCACGTGGTGGTCGCCTCATCCGTGGGTGCGTACTCTCCCGCAATTGACGACTCTCTTCATGATGAGACGTGGCCAACCGGCGGAATTGAAGCAAGCGACTACAGCGTGGACAAGGCGGCTGTTGAGCGCATTCTCGATGCTCACGAGCGGGAACACCCGGAGATGATCATCACCCGCCTTCGCCCCGCCCTCATCTTCCAGCGGGACGCAGGCTCAGAGATTCGCCGCTACTTCATCGGCTCGCTCATGCCGCCGCGTGTGCTTGACGGGCGCCTGCCGATCCTGCCGTGGCCGAGTGACACCCGCGTCCAAGCGGTCCATGCTGACGACGTCGCACGGGCATATCTTGCGGCCGTGCGGAATCGTCCCGGCGGGGCAATCAATGTGGCAGCCGATGATTCACTTGGGGGCGCCGAGATCGCGTCGATACTCTCGGGCGGCAGGTGGCGTGAGGTGCCCCGCAGTGCTGTGCGGGGTGCTGTGTCAGCGGCCTGGACGGCGCGGCTCGTGCCCGTCTCTCCGGGGTGGGTCGACATGGCGGCACATGTGCCGCTCATGGCAACGGACCGCGCCCGGGACGTGCTCGACTGGCGTCCCGAGCATTCCGCTCTGGAGACCGTTGCCGAAGTGGTGCGCGGCATCGCCGACGGCGCTGGCACGTCTAGCCCGCCGCTGCGTCGGCGCTAGTCCTCGCGCTGTTGCGCCGACATGACGGTGCCTGCAGATACGTCAACCCCGGCGTCGGCCGTGAAAGCCCAATCGACCCGTGGCAACTCGATGCCCCGGTGATCGGCAACGGGGGCTCGCACTACGGTCCAGGTGGCCCACCCGCGGCTGAGGAGTTGGTGATCAGTATCGGGTTCCTCACCGGGCACCACGGCGGAGTAGGTGAGGTTGACGAAGCCGACGCCCTCCTCCTTGACGCGCGCCTGAACGGCACCAAAGCTCGCAAGAGTGGCAGGCCTGATGCCGCGCAGACGTTCGCGCGAGATGTCGGGCACGTTGACGTTGAGCACGCGGTCGCCGATGTTGTTCGCCGTCAACCACGCGATCGCCTCATCAACCACCACGCGGGCGGTGGCCCAGTGCTGCGGCTCTGCGGAGGCAATGGACACGGCCATGGCAGGAACGCCGTGAGCAGCGGCAGACAGGGCGGCGCCCACGGTGCCGGAGTGGAGAACGGCGCGGCCCGTGTTTGCGCCGAGGTTGATGCCGGAAAGGACAAGGTCGGGAGTGAAGCCAAAGGCACCCGCCCGGGCGACAAAGCCGATGAGGCCGGGCGCGGCCTTGACCGCCAGCGCGCGCACGCTCGGGTCGAGGCCCGGTGGGCGTGCGTCAACAAAGACGAGTTGCCCGTCCGACTCATGGGACATGAGCGCCGCCGAGGAGCCTGAGTACTCGTGGTGAGGCGCAACGACCGTCACCTCGTACCCTGCGGCGAGGGCGGCGTCGGCAAGAATCGTGAGTCCGGGAGAGGCGATGCCGTCGTCATTGGTGATGAGTGCGTGCATGGGGTGCTCCTTTCACGTCGTCTCCGGTGCCCGCTCGATGTCGATCTGGTCCGCAAAGCGTTCGATCTGTTCGCGCCTGCCTGAGCCGAGGCCGCGGCGGGCGACATTGAGGGTTCCAGCGGCTGCTCCTAACCGGATCGCGTCTTCAATGCTGAGACCGCGTCCAAGTCCCACAGCAATGCCTGCCGTCATCGAATCACCCGCGCCGCGGTGGACCACCGGCCGGATCGCGGGGCTTGACACCAGGCGTGCGCCCTCGGCGGTGACGAGCAACGCAGGCTTCTCTGCGCGTGAGAACACGACGGCGTCGATGCCTCCGTCCACGAGTTTTTTCGCGGCAGCCTGCAACGTGCCCAACTCGTCGTCTGCCGCGAGGCCTACCGCAAGCACCTCCTCGTGGCTCATCTTGAGCACGGTAGGTGACTCGGCAATTGCGGCAAGAGCGGCCTCACCCGAGAGGTCGGCGACCACCGGCACCCCCGCGGCACGAACGTCGGCCACAAGGCGGCCAAAGAAGTCAGCTGGCACGAGCGAGGGTGGATCGACGCCGGTCACCACCGCGGCGTTCGATTCGAGAGCGTCGACAAGGGCCATTCCATAAAGGTCATCGAGTTCGTGACGGTCGAACGGCGGCGGGTGCATCGCAGCCACGGTGGACCAGCCTCCGTTGCGCAGGTCGACGATGGCGGCGCCTGTTCCGGCCCCCATGCCCACCGCCATCACGGTGATGCCCTCCGTACTGAGCAACTGCCGCAAAGGTTCGCCCAGTTCTCCGCCGAGCGGAGCGCACAGCGAGACGCGGGCGCCGAGAGCCGCGGCCATTGTTGCCACCCACGCTCCTTGGCCTCCTGGATGCATGTGAATGGTGGGATGCGCTTCGGTCCCGTGGCCGATGGGGTCATCGGTGATCTCAACGACGACTTGCGGTGAGGGGGCGAGAACTGACACGCGCGGGCCGTCTTGGTCTGGGGTGGCGGCGGGTGTCGCTGAGGAGCGTGTAGGGGTCACTTTGTCCACATTACGTGGGGTTTGCGGGGTGTGCGAGGTAGCCGCACTTGCCGCCTGATTTGATGTCTGTCAATATAGACAGCGATCGAAGTACGCTCGGCGCTCTAGCGAAGGATCAGGAGGTCCACGTGACCGCATCCACCTCGCCTGTCCGTACGGCCCCGCGTCAGATGTCGACGCTCGACCGATGGTTGCCCCTGTGGATCGGCCTCGCCATGGCGGCGGGGCTCTTACTCGGACGCCTCGTTCCACGCATCGCTGATCTCTTAGCGGCGCTAGAGATCGGGGGGATTTCTGTCCCGATTGCGCTGGGGCTCCTCATCATGATGTATCCGGTGCTCGCGAAGGTGCGTTACGACAAGGTCGTAGCGGTGACAGGGGACAAGAAGCTGCTCGTGTCATCGCTGCTTCTCAATTGGTTGGTGGGCCCAGCCGTCATGTTCGCGCTCGCTTGGCTGTTCTTGCCCGACCTTCCGGAGTACCGCACGGGCCTCATCATTGTTGGCCTTGCTCGATGCATCGCGATGGTGGTGATTTGGAACGACCTGGCCTGCGGCGACCGTGAAGCGGCTGCGGTGCTCGTCGCGATTAATTCCGTGTTCCAGGTGCTGATGTTCTCGGTCCTTGGCTGGTTCTACCTCACCGTTCTGCCGCGCTTGCTCGATCTCGATACCCAAGGTCTCGACGTCTCGATGCAACAGATTGCGATCAACGTGGTGATCTTCCTTGGAATCCCGCTCGCGGCGGGCTTCGCCTCACGGTGGATTGGAGAACGACGCAAGGGCCGTGACTGGTACGAGACGACGTTCATTCCGCGGGTCGGTCCGTGGGCGCTGTATGGGCTTCTTTTCACAATCGTGCTGCTATTCGCTCTGCAAGGGGACGCCATCGCATCGCGCCCAGGTGATGTCGCCCGAATCGCGATTCCCCTCCTTATTTACTTCGCTCTCATGTGGTTCGCCGGACTGTGGGTGGCGAAGTCGATCGGCCTTGATTACGCACGCTCAACAACAATCGCGTTCACCGCGGCGGGTAACAACTTTGAGCTCGCGATCGCCGTTGCCATCGGTGCGTTTGGTGCAACATCCGGGCAAGC
>JAEYUX010000132.1 GCA_023432235.1 Actinomycetes bacterium | reverse complement strand
CTCATGGTGTGCCCGTACCGCCACGTCGGTTGGTATACCGAGGCGACCGACGCCGAGCGCGACGAGATGGGTGTGCTCACCCAGACGGGCATGCGCGTACTTCAGCAACTGACCGGCACACAAGGCTTCAATATCGGCATGAACCAGGGCCGAACCGGAGGGGCAGGAATTCACGAGCACCTCCACCAGCACATCGTGCCGCGGTGGGTGGGGGATTCGAACTTCTTGCCGATCATCGGTCAGACCAAGGCGTTGCCCGAACTTCTCGACGAGACGTGGCGGCGTGTGAGTGAGGCGTGGCCTACCTAGGCCGCGCTCCAAAGGAGAAACATGTTTGGCAAGTTGCGCCCGGTGATGACGGCGCTGTGGACAGCGCCTGCACGGGTGCTGACCAACGCGGGAATCCACCCCAATGCGATGACAATCATCGGCACCGTCGGCGTGGTCTTTGGGGCCTTGTTCTTTTTCCCACAGCGCGGCTCGATGCTGTTTTGGGGCGTCATGGTCATCACGTTCTTCGTCGTGACAGACATGTTGGACGGCACGATGGCCCGCCTCTCAGGAAAGGCGTCGCGTCTGGGTTCCTACCTCGACTCGACCCTTGACCGGGTGGCCGACGCCGCAATCTTCGGCGCACTCGTGTGGGCGTATCGGGAGGTTGACGCTGCGACGTCTCTTGCTGCGCTGGCGTGTCTCACCATCGGGTCTTTTGTGCCCTACGCGCGTGCCAAGGCAGAGTCTTTGGGGATCGCCGCGACAGGGGGCATCGCGGAGCGCTCCGACCGCCTCGTCATCGGGCTGACGGCAACCGGGCTTGTGGGTCTGGGCCTCCCGCTCTGGGTCCTCACGTGGACGCTCGTGCTACTCGCACTTCTTGGCCTGGTGACAGTGGTCCAACGCACGCTCATCGTGATTCGTGAGAACGCGGTGGACCACCGCCTTCCCCGACGCAGCGGAAGCTGAGGCCGGTCCGGGCCGCTGATCTATGAATCCGTTCTTGATTGCGTGGCGGGTGGCACGCTGGTTGCCTCGCTCATGGGTGCGAGCCATTGCGTGGGTTCTTGTCATGTACGCGTGGGCCGCGAAAGCAAAACCCGCGCGGCGTTTAGAAGACAATTACGCGCGCGTGACCGGCCTGAGCGGAAAGGCGCTTCGCAGGCTGAGCCGCCGTGGTCTCGCGTCCGTGGCGCGGTATTACGCCGAGACCTTCGAAATGTCGCGGCTGACGACGCGCCAGCTCGACGCACGCGTGCGGATGCACAACCCCGAGGCACTGGAGGGCATTTTTCCTGGGGACCGGGGCACAGTGGCAGTCCTCGGTCATTTGGGGAACTGGGATCTTGTAGGGGCGTACGCGTGTCGGCACATCATCCCGGTGACCGCCGTTGCGGAGGTCCTCAAGCCTCGCGAGGTCTTTGACGAGTTTGTTGCGTTGCGCGAAAAATGGGGTTTGCGCATTCTCGGTCACGAGGGTGGTGCGATATTCCGTGAGCTCATCAGAATCGCTAAGTCGGAGCGCACTCTTGTGTGCTTGCTCAGTGACCGGGACTTGTCGGGAAGCGGTATTCCCGTCACGATGTGGGGCCATGAGGTCAAGGTGGCGCCTGGCCCCGCGGCATTGGCGCAGTCCGTGAAGACGGTGATTCTTCCCGTGATGATCAGGTACGAGCGCCTGTCGGGTCGTCAACGTCTGAGAGCGAGATCGCGATGGGGTGTCGTCATGCACTTTGGTGAAGCGGTCCGCCCTGAAGAGTTCACCGGTGAGCAGCGGCTCGCTGACATGACGCAAGCGTGGGCGACGCAGATCGCGGACTTTGTCAGCACGTACACCGAAGACTGGCATATGTTGCAGCGCTTTGGGTGGGTGGTGTCCCCATGAGAATCGGCATTGTGTGCCCGTATTCGCTCGACCGGCCGGGCGGGGTCCAACTCCACGTCATTGACCTTGCAGAAGCGCTTATTCGGCGCGGCCACCACGTGTCGGTGCTTGCGCCAGCGGCACCTCACACCAAGGTGCCCGGCTATGTTCGCACGGCTGGACGATCGATTCCCGTTCAATACAACGGTTCGACGGCGCGCCTCACTTTTGGTCTTGTTGCAGCGGCACGCGTCCGACGCTGGCTTGCGGACGGCGATTTCGACGTGGTCCATTTGCATGAGCCTGGTACGCCATCGTTGAGCCTCATCGCCATGTGGGCGCGGCTGGGACCGACAGTGGGAACATTCCACACGTCGACCGAAGGGTCGACTCTCATGCGCATGGGCAAGCCGTGGATCAAACCGGGATACGAAGAGCTCGATGCCCGCATCGCAGTGTCGCCCTCCGCGGCCCGCACGATCGCGGAGCACCTGCGAGTGACACCGACGCACATTATTCCGAACGGCGTCGACACGAGCGCGTATGTCCATGCCGAACCACGAGAAGAGTGGGTGGGAAGCCGCAAGGCGCCAACAGTAGGCATCCTCGGGCGCATGGATGAGCCACGCAAGGGCTTGGAAACGTTCCTCGATGCGATCCCGAAGGTACGCGCCGAGCACCCCCGCGCCCGTTTCCTCGTTGCCGGCCGATTCTCTGACCGCGTGGCTGCCAAGGCCGCCCGTGCCGGTGCGGAAGTGGTGGGGGAGTTGGATGAGGCACAAAAGGCGCGTTTCATGGCGTCGGTCGATGTCTATTGCGCGCCGAACACCGGTGGCGAGAGTTTTGGCATCGTGCTGGTGGAGGCGATGGCGGCCGGCGCCGCCGTGGTGGCGAGTGACCTTGTTGCGTTCCGGGACGTCGCGACGTCGGATGAAGGAGACGAATGCGCCGCTTTCTTCCACGTGGGCCACGCAGGGGCGATGGCGGACCGTATCAACGAGTTGTTGACTGATGCCGACGGCCGTGCAGACCTCGCGGCGCGCGGGCGAGAGCGCGCAGGCACCTTTGACTGGCACCAGGTAGCGCCGCGGATCGAAGAGACCTACCAAGACGCCATTAGACTTGACGCAAGTTTTTTCCCCCAGCGAGCGAAGGAAACCCCAGCATGAGCGAGTCCACGTCCACGGCACCACAGGTCGGTACCGATCTGGTGAAGCGCGGCATGGCCGAGATGCTGAAGGGCGGCGTCATCATGGACGTGGTGACCGCTGACCAGGCAAAGATCGCAGAGGACGCTGGCGCCGTCGCCGTCATGGCGCTCGAGCGTGTTCCCGCTGATATCCGCGCGCAGGGTGGCGTTGCTCGCATGTCGGATCCGGATCTCATCGATCAGATCATCGCGTCGGTGTCCATTCCGGTGATGGCGAAGGCTCGTATTGGCCACTTTGTTGAGGCGCAGGTGTTGCAAAGCCTCGGAGTTGATTACGTCGACGAGTCTGAGGTGCTGACCCCGGCGGATTACACCCACCACATCGACAAGTGGAATTTCACCGTGCCTTTTGTGTGCGGTGCGACCAACCTTGGGGAAGCCCTGCGGCGCATCTCGGAAGGTGCCGCGATGATCCGGTCAAAGGGTGAAGCGGGAACTGGTGACGTCTCGAACGCGACGACGCACATGCGGACCATTCGCGCCGAAATCCAGCGTCTTACCTCTCTCCCGGAGGATGAGCTTTACGTCGCAGCGAAGGAGCTTCAGGCGCCGCTGCCGCTCGTTAAGGAGATTGCAGCGACCGGCAAGTTGCCCGTGGTGCTCTTTACCGCTGGTGGAATCGCGACCCCGGCAGACGCGGCGATGATGATGCAACTTGGTGCTGACGGTGTGTTTGTCGGCTCGGGCATCTTCAAGTCGGGCAACCCGGCCGAACGTGCCAAGGCGATTGTCAAGGCGACGACGTTCTTTGACGACCCCGCTGTCATCGCCGATGTGTCGCGTGGCCTCGGTGAGGCGATGGTGGGCATCAACGTCGACGAGATTCCGGAGCCCCATCGCTTGGCCGAGCGCGGCTGGTAAGCCGACTGCGGACGTGGGGGACAACGCCGCGACGCAGCGCATCGAGAGAGTGGGCGCGCGCGTCCTCTTTGTCGACGACACCGGCCCTGAGCCTCGGTTGTTGATGATTCTCGGACACGATCCTCACCTGCCCGCCCGCAGCTTTTGGTTTACGCCTGGAGGAGGGCTTGAGCCGGGGGAGAGCGCCCGTGAGGGTGCTGTCCGGGAGCTTCTCGAGGAGACGGGGTTCCGGCTCGAGCCGGACGAGTTGACGGGGCCAGTATGGAGACGCACGGCCGTATTCGACTTTGCATCCCGGCCGTACACACAACACGAAGAGTTTTACGTGGGCTGGCTTGCGGATGCCGATGCGCGGCCCACGTCAACTCAGGCCTTCACTCCCGGCGAGGTGGAGACAATTGACGAGGTTGCGTGGGTGACATCGGCCGAACTGGGCGCTGACACACGAGAGGTCTTTCCCGCGCGTTTATTAGCCCCGTGGGAGGAATTCCTCTCATGGGATGGTGTGACTCGAGATTTTGGGCAGGAGAGCGAATGACGACCGTCGGGGTCTTGGCGCTGCAAGGGGATGTGCGTGAGCACGAGGCTGCGCTCATCCGCCTGGGCGTCCAGGCAGTACGGGTTCGCAGGCGCAGCGAACTCGACGCGATTGACGCGCTCGTATTGCCGGGCGGTGAGTCGACGACGATCGACAAGCTCATGCGCATCTTTGACCTGGCGGAGCCGCTCAAGGAGCGTCTCGACGCGGGGATGCCCGTTCTTGGTACCTGTGCGGGAATGATCCTGTTGGCGCGCGACATCATTGGCGGGGCGAGCGACCAGCAGACGTTGGGTGCCATCGACATGACAGTGCGACGCAACGCTTTTGGGCGGCAGGTGGATTCATCGGAGGTCGAGCTCGTGTGGCGGCCTGACGGCTCGCCGATGCATGCCACCTTTATCCGTGCACCATGGGTCGAGTCGCATGGCGACTCGGTCGAGGTGCTGGCGGTCAATGAGGCGGCTGGCGGGCATGTCGTGGCAGTGCGTCAAGGCAATGCGATTGCGACGAGCTTTCACCCCGAGGTGTCAGGTGACGATCGCGTTCACGCGTTGCTTGTTGATCTCATCTCCCGGTAGGGCGCTGCGTATCAAGGTCTAAACCTTGATTTGCCACGATCAAGGCATTAGCCTTGATCTATGTTTGTTGTGACGGCAGATCAACGGAACTCCACGGCGCGGGGTGACCATGTCGACCTGCTACTCGACTCTCTTACTCCGTGGCTCAAAACGTGGAAAGCCGATGTGGTCCTCCCGCCCGAGCGCACCGTCGGCGACGAGATCCAAGTTGTCGTGTCAACGCCACAAGCCGTCGTTGACCTCGCCCTGCGCCTCGTGCGGGAAGGGGAGTGGTCGATCGGTATTGGTGCTGGCCCTGTCGATCTGCCACTGCGAGAGTCCGCTCGCGCAAGTTCCGGCCCCGCGTTCATTCACGCTCGACGGGCCGTCGAGCGCGCGCGAGGACGTGGCGAGCCAGTGTCGCTCGTTGTTGCGGCGAGCGACTCCGACGCGGAAGAGCAGGCCACCGCGATCATGCAACTTCTCGCATCAGTCGTTCGGCGTCGTACTAATGCTGGATGGGAAGTCGCCGATCTCCTCGTTGATGGGGCCACGCAAAAGGATGTCGCAGCCCACCTTGGCATTACGACTCAGGCCGTGAGCCAGCGAGTCGCTTCTGCCATGCTTGACGAGGAGCGTCGGGCCCGGCCCGTTGCCGCCCACCTGCTCAAGCGAGCCGAAGAACCAGGGGAGAACGCATGACGGTGTTGTGGAGCATCCTCGTTGTCATTGGTGCACTCGGGGTGTCAAGCGTCGTTGGCATGTGGATTGTCGGTGCGCTTCTCAAGGCAGTGGGGTCAGAGGTCGCCGCGCAGGGTCTTCTTAAGGGCGGACGTTGGATCGGCGTGCTTGAGCGCTTGGCCGTGACGGGCGCCATCATCAGCGGATTTCCCGAAGCCGTTGCCGTCGTCATTGCGATCAAGGGCCTCGGACGTTACCCCGAACTGCGCGGGCGCACTGGGGACGATTCGAGCGCGGCATCCGAACGATTCATTGTGGGCACTCTCGCGAGCTTCGTGTGGGCCGCGCTCGTTGGAATCGGCGCCCTCGCTGCACTTTCTGCCCTGAAATGAGTTGGTCGCAACCGTGCCCGCATACACTGAGGGGCGAATCTTTCAAGGACAAGGAGCATTGTGTCCGGTCACTCTAAGTGGGCTACGACAAAGCACAAGAAGGCAGTCATTGACGCCAAGCGCGGCAAACTGTTCGCCAAACTCATCAAGAACATTGAGGTTGCGGCGCGCGTCGGTGGGGGCGACCCCACCGGTAACCCGACGCTGTTCGACGCGATCCAGAAGGCGAAAAAGTCGTCCGTTCCCAACGACAACATTGATCGTGCAGTCAAGCGCGGTTCGGGCCTCGAAGCTGGCGGTAGCGAGTACGAAACGATCATGTACGAGGGCTACGGCCCGGGCGGCGTTGCCATGCTCATCGAGTGTCTGACGGATAACCGCAATCGTGCCGCAATGGAAGTGCGAACGGCACTGACGCGCAATAACGGCACTCTTGCGGACCCGGGATCGGTTTCGTATTTGTTCAGCCGCAAGGGTCAAGTCATCGTCGCGAAGGACGCTGCTGACGAGGACGCGATCATGGAGGCGACGCTCGAGGCGGGCGCCGAGGAGATTGACGATCTCGGCGAGGTCTGGGAAGTGCTGTCAGAGGCGACGGACTTTGTTGCCGTTCGCACCGCGCTTCAAGAAGCCAACATCGACTACGAGTCCGCGGAAGCGACGTGGGTGCCGTCAATGAAGGTGGAGCTTGACGTCGAGGGCGCGCGCAAGATGCTTCGCCTCATTGACGTCCTTGAGGACTGCGACGACGTCCAGAACGTGTTCGCCAACTTTGACGCCTCGGATGAGGTGCTCGCGGCGGCAAGCGAGTAGTCGAAGCCGATGCGCGTGCTCGGCGTTGACCCCGGACTGACACGGTGCGGTCTCGGAGTGATCGACGCGCCTGCCCCGCGCCGGCTGCAACTCGTCGATGTCTCCGTGGCGATGTCGTCACCGGAGTTGGACGTTCCCCAACGCCTCGTTGCAATAGCTGACGCGATCGAGTCGGCAATCGACACCTTTGCTCCCGACGCTGTCGGGGTTGAGCGCGTCTTTGCTCAGCACAACGTGCGCACCGTGATGGGCACAGGGCAGGTGTCCGGCCTTGTCATGGTCGCCGCTCAGCGACGGGGTTTACCGGTGGTCACGTACACGCCGTCCGAGGTCAAAGCAGCAATCACCGGGAACGGTCGGGCGGAAAAGTCTCAAGTGGGGTACATGGTGGCGACGCTGCTGGGGCTCGACTCTCCACCCAAGCCAGCCGACGCGTCGGACGCGTTAGCGATCGCTATCACTCACGCCTTGCGCGGGGGAGCGCGCGCACAATCTGCGGCGCAGCCGACCGCTGCCCAATCCGCCTGGGCGGCGGCCGAACGTGCGGCGCGCCGTCGCGGCTAGGTGAGACCTCTCACCTAGGCTGTTCGTACACACGTTCGAAAGGCCATCCGTGATTGCACAGTTGACGGGCACAGTGCTGAGCGTGAGCGCGTCGTCGCTTGTGCTTGATGTGGGCGGAGTGGGCTACCGGGTTCTTGCGACGCCTGCGACGCTCGCGGGTGTGCGGCCTCAGCAACCGGCATCACTCGCCACCCATCTGGTGGTGCGCGAAGACTCGATGACGCTCTATGGCTTCGAGTCACACCACGAGCGCGACATGTTCGAGACACTGCAATCGGTGCAGGGGGTGGGGCCTCGGTTGGCGTTGGCGCTCCTTGCCGTTCATGCGCCTTCTTCTCTTGTTGAGGCGATTCAGGCTGGGGATCAGAAGGCGCTGCAGAGAGTGCCGGGTGTTGGCGCAAAGGTCGCGGCGCGGTTGCTGTTGGAACTGGGCGGCAAGCTGACATTGCCTGGAGGTGCCGCCGGGGCGCCTGCCACGCCATCAGACGCCCGCGATCAGGTGATCGCTGCGCTTGAGACCTTGGGTTGGAGCGCCAAGCAAGCGGCGACAGCAGTCGAAGCGGTCGCTTCTGGGCCGATCACCGAGGCTGAGGTTGCCGTTACCCTCCGTGCGGCGCTCCAATCGCTAGGCGGTGGGCGTGGCTGACAACGAGATGGACGCGACGGGGATGTCGCGCGTGGTGGGGGCTGACGCTGATGCGATTGAGCGTTCAGCCGAGGCCGCGCTGCGCCCACGTTCTCTCGATGAGTTTGTCGGGCAGACCGTGGTCCGTGACCAATTGGCACTTGTCTTGAGGGCGGCAACGCGCAGAGGCGGAAGCGCTGACCACATTCTTCTCTCGGGCCCGCCCGGTCTTGGCAAGACCACTCTCGCGATGATCGTTGCCGGGGAACTCGGGGCGTCGTTACGGGTGACTTCGGGCCCTGCGATCCAGCATGCGGGCGATCTGGCCGCCATCCTGTCATCGCTTGAGGACGGCGATGTCTTGTTTGTCGACGAGATCCATCGCCTCGCGCGACCTGTGGAAGAAATGCTCTATCTCGCGATGGAGGACTACCGAGTTGATGTTGTCGTCGGCAAAGGGCCTGGCGCCACGTCAATTCCGCTCACCTTGCCTCCTTTCACCGTGGTGGGCGCAACGACGCGCGCGGGACTCTTACCAGCCCCCTTACGGGATCGCTTCGGCTTTACTGCCCATCTCGACTTTTACGAGGCACATGACCTGTCGACGATCGTGAAGCGATCTGCCCGGCTTCTTGGCTTCGCACTCGAAGCCGACGCTGGCGCTGAGATCGCGTCGCGGTCGCGAGGCACCCCACGTATCGCGAACCGCCTCTTGCGGCGCGTGCGCGACTGGGCAGAGGTTCACGGTCATGGAGCGGGTGACCTCGAGGCGGCGCGCGCCGCGCTTGAGGTGTACGAGGTGGACCTTCGCGGTCTCGACCGCTTGGATCGGGCCGTTCTCGGCGCCTTGTGTCAACGCTTTGGCGGCGGCCCCGTTGGGCTCAGCACGCTGGCTGTCTCTGTTGGCGAAGAGCCGCAGACCGTCGAAGAGGTTGCGGAGCCGTTCTTGGTCAGAGAGGGCTTGATGGCACGAACTCCGCGTGGGCGTGTTGCAACGGATGCGGCATGGGCGCATCTCGGTATCGAGCGGCGTCCGCCTCGGGACGGTCGCTCGGGCACGTCCGACGCTGTCACGCGTCTGTTTGATGCATGAGACGGTGATGGGCGGGGCGGTTCGACTCACGCACCGCCGTGGAACTAGAATCGCTGGGGCCCCGCTCCGTGCGGGAACCACACCCGCATGGAAAGCGTAGGGAAAGCGTGTCTTCAGCTGCCAGAGGCGCCCGAAGGACCTTGGCCGGCCTGTTGTGGATCCTTGTGATCATTTACGGCCTCTTGGGTTTTGGCGTTGCCACCGACAAGACCGAGATCACCCCGGGCCTCGCCCTCGACCTTGCAGGTGGTCGTCAGATCATCTTGCAGGCGCAGTCGATCGATGGTTCGGACATCGACTCCAATGACCTCAAGCAGGCCGTTGAGATCATCCGTAAGCGCGTGGATGCCTCCGGTACCTCTGAGGCGGAGATCTCCACGCAAGGTGATCGGAACATCGTCGTCGGTCTTCCTGGCGAGCCGGATGAGGCAACACTTGACTTGGTCCGTCGATCAGCACAGCTTCAGTTCCGTCCGGTTCTCTACGTGGGCGCTCCGCAACCGATTCAGGCCGGTCCGCCAGCGGGAGACACCGAGACGGATTCGGTCGAACGGCCCACCCCTACAAATCCGTCTGACCCTGCGTGGATCACCGAAGAAGTGGACGCTCAGTTCGCCGCTCTCGATTGCACGAACCCTGAGAACCTGACAAACGGCGACCTGGGTGAGCGAGACCAGGCGCTTGTGGCGTGCCGAGCCGACGGCGCTGCCAAA
>JAEYUX010000123.1 GCA_023432235.1 Actinomycetes bacterium | reverse complement strand
AACCAACACCTCGGTCACCCTGGGGGGCCCGCCCGGGCTTTGGCGGGGGGGGGCCTTCTGTCTGCCCGTCGCTCCAAATGCCGCTGTAACATAAGGCCACTTATGCCCAACGAATCCATCACTGTTGAGGATCATCGATGCTGAGATATGTTCTCCGGCGTCTTCTTCAGGCCGTCCCGGTCTTTCTCGGGACAACGCTCCTGATCTACGCCCTTGTCTTCGCCATGCCTGGCGATCCGATCCTCGCGCTATTCGGCGAACGCACGCCCAACCCTGCGGTGCTTGAGGCGCTGCGCGCGCAATACAACCTCGACAAGCCGTTCATCGTGCAGTACTTCCTGTACCTGCAAGACGTCTTTACCGGCAACATGGGCGCGACGTTCTCAGGACGCTCCGTCAACGACGTGCTCGCACAGGCGATGCCGGTGACGGTGAAGCTCGTCATCATGGCCGTGGCCATCGAGTTCTTCCTCTCGGTCGTCGTGGGTCTCATCTCTGGCCTGCGGGCAGGCAAGATCGCCGACAACGTGAGCCTCGTCATCGCGCTGGTCTTCAACTCGACGCCCGTGTTTGTCGCGATGTTCCTCGCGCAGTACTTCGTTGGCATCAAGTGGGGCTGGGCGCCCGTCACGGTGGGTGGTGACACCACGTGGGGCGCGATGCTGCTCCCCGCGGCCGTCATCGCCTTCACCATCTTTGTCACCGGCATGCGGCTCATGCGTGGTTCGGTCATCGAGGCGCAGCACGAGGACTACGTGCGCACCGCCTACGCGAAGGGCCTCACCTCACGTCGCGTGATTCCGGTGCACGTGATGCGCAACTCGCTCATTCCCGTGGTGACAAACACGGCAGCGAGCTTCGGCTACCTCATCGCAGGGACAACGATCACCGAAGGCATCTTTGACATTCCGGGTGTTGGAAACACGCTGTATCAAGCGATCCTGCGCGGTGAAGGGCCAACGGTCGTGTCCTTCGTCACGATCCTGACAATCGCTTACGTCGTCCTCAACATCCTTGTTGACCTCTTGTACGCCGTCCTTGACCCGAGGATCCGTTATGTCTAGGCCCACACCTGAGCACTACGTTGCGCCCGTCGAGGGCAACGACATCATCGAGATCGATGCCAAGCAGTTACCCGACCGCCGCTCGAACTTGTGGCTCGACGCGTGGCGCGATCTCCGGCGTCGGCCGCTGTTTTACGCCGCGCTCACCGTGGCGCTCGTCGTCGCGACGATGGCGTTCTTCCCCACGTTGTTCACCTCGGTGGCGCCAAACGACAACTGCCAGTTGATGCTCGGTACCCGCGGCCCCAACCTTGGGGCCCCTGCGGATGGGCACCCGCTCGGCTTCACCCTTCAGGGCTGCGACGTGTACGCACGCGTCGTGTGGGGTGCGCGCACCTCTCTCACCGTGGGTCTGCTCGTGGTCGCGATCACCGCGGCGATCGGTATCCCGATGGGCGCTCTCGCCGGTTTCTACGGCGGCTGGGTTGACTCGTTCTTGTCGCGCATCGGTGACATCTTCTTCTCGATTCCTTACTTCCTTGCGGCCGTCGTCGTGATGACCGTGTTCTCCGAGCACAAGAACGTGTTTGTCATCTCGTTCGCGATCGGTGGCTTCGCCTGGGCATCGCTTGCGAGGCTCTTGAGAGCAGAAGTGCTCCAGGTGAAGAACAAGGAGTTCGTCCTCGCCTCTGAAGCGATCGGGCGGTCGAAGTTCTCCACGCTGATTCGGCACGTGCTGCCCAACTCGCTGTCACCCGTCATCGTGTCTCTCACGGTGTCGCTCGGTGCTGCGATTGTGGCGGAGGCGGCGCTGAGCTTCCTCGGCGTCGGGCTCGGCTCGAATGTCATGTCCTGGGGCAATGACATTTCTGAGGCGCAGACGACGATCCGCACCGCGCCGATGGCGTTGTTCTGGCCGTCTTTGTTCCTCACCCTGACCGTGTTGGCGTTCATCACCCTCGGTGAGCTCGTGCGCGATGCGCTTGACCCGAAGGCGAGGGCCCGTCGATGAAGAGCAACGAGACCGTTGTGATCCCCTTCAATGAAGCCGAGGCCGTCGACCCCGACGCGCCCTTGGTTCAGGTGAAGGACCTCGAGGTCACCTTCAAGACCCAGGCGGGGATTGTCCACGCCGTCCGCGGTGTCAGTTTTGACATCTATCCGGGCGAGTCGGTGGCAATTGTCGGTGAGTCCGGTTCGGGCAAGTCGACCACCGCCACAGCGATCATCAACCTCCTCGCAGGCACCGGCCGCATCTTTGGCGGCGAGATCCTCGTCGAAGGCCGGGATATCACCGGCTACTCGCAAGACAAGATGGCCGACGTTCGTGGCCGGGTCATCGGCTACGTGCCGCAGGATCCGATGTCGAACCTCAACCCGGTGTGGTCCGTGGGTTTCCAGGTGGAAGAGGCGGTCCGTGCCAACGGTCTCGCATCGAACCGCAAGGAAGCGCGCGAGCGCGCGATCGAGGTCCTCAAGCAGGCGGGTTTGGGCGACGCCGAGCGTCGGATGAAGCAGTTCCCGCACCAGTTCTCCGGCGGTATGCGTCAGCGTGTGCTCATCGGTATCGGCCTCGCGGCGAACCCCAAGTTGCTCATCGCAGATGAGCCGACGTCGGCGCTCGACGTGACGGTGCAGAAGGTGATCCTCGATCACCTGGAGTCGCGCGTTCACGAACAGCACGCCGCGCTCTTGCTCATCACCCACGATCTCGGCCTCGCTGCGGAACGTGCCAGCAAGCTCATCGTCATGCACCGTGGTCGCATCGTTGAGGCTGGCCCGAGCCTCGAGGTGCTGCAAAACCCGCAGCACCCGTACACGCAGACGCTCATTGCGGCCGCCCCTTCGCTGGCGTCCAAGCGCATCGAGTCGACCTCGGTCCGCGAGGCCGCCACGGCGGGCATCGCGGTGGATGTTGCTCGCCTTGCGGCCAAGCGCGAAGAGGATGCACTCGCCAACGCGAATGCGCCGGCTGCGATTGAGGTAAGCGACCTGACGAAGGTGTACTCGATTAGGCGAGGGAGCTTCCGGTCGGAGCCCCTTACGGCGGTTGATCACATCAACTTCAAGGTGAAGAAGGGCACGACGCTGGCTTTGGTGGGTGAGTCCGGCTCGGGCAAGACCACCGCGGCGAAGATGATCCTCGGTCTCGAAAAGCCGACGAGCGGAGAGATCACCTTGATGGGGACCCCGATGTCGGGCCTCAGCCGCAAAGGCTTGTTCGATCTGCGCTCGCGCATGCAGGTGGTGTTCCAGGACCCGTATGCGTCGCTCGACCCACAGCGTTCAATTGCTGCGATCATCGCCGAGCCCCTTCGAGTTCATGGCGTACGCAGCCGGGCGGAACGCCTTGCGCGCGTGAACGAGCTGCTCGACCAGGTGTCACTGCCGCGCTCGATGGCGCACCGGTACCCCAATGAGCTCTCAGGCGGTCAGCGTCAGCGCGTGGCTGTCGCGCGAGCGTTGGCACTCAAGCCGGACGTCGTGGTTCTCGACGAAGCCGTATCCGCGCTCGACGTGTTGGTTCAGGCGCAGGTCCTCCAGCTCCTTGCTGATCTCCAGGCGGAGCTCAACCTCACGTACCTGTTCATCACTCACGACCTTGCGGTGGTGCGCGTGGTGGCAGATGAGGTGGCCGTGATGGAAGCCGGCAAGATCGTGGAGACCGGCACCACTGACGAGATCTTCGAGAACGCGCAAATGCCGTACACCCAGCGTCTGCTCGACGCGATCCCGGGTGCGGGTATCGAGTGGGGGGCGTAAGCCTCAGCCCACGAGAGCCTCAGGCGTCCCCGTCACCATTGCGGTGGCGGGGATGTTCTGTAAATGGCGTCATCTCATCGGCGTCGGGAATCTCGACGTCAGGGATTGGCGGGAAGCGGAACGGTTCGCCCGCGAGCGGCGGCTGGACCGGCAACGTCCGCTGACGCTCGAGTTCTTCGCGCGCATACGCGGCGCCGGGGTTGAACACGTCCTCAAAACTCATGGAGTCAACCTAAGCCATGGGGGCTGCCCCGCGCCCGGCTAGACTGGTCGACCGTGGCTCTCACTATCGGCATCGTCGGCCTGCCAAACGTCGGCAAGTCCACCCTCTTCAATGCACTGACCCGTGCGACCGTTCTTGCGGCGAACTACCCGTTCGCCACGATCGAACCCAACATCGGCGTCGT
>JAEYUX010000104.1 GCA_023432235.1 Actinomycetes bacterium | reverse complement strand
GTACCAGGTCATGCGACTAGTGTGCCACTCCCGCGGCGGGCCCCTCGGGGATGTCGTCCTCGTCTGACGGACCGATACGGCACCACCATTCGGCCACGGCGCCCGCAATGAGCATCGCGAGCCCGCCCACCGCGCACAAGCCAGCGGCGATAGCGATGTCCCGGCGCGGCTCATGGGCCCAGTCGGGGATCAGGCTCACTGCATATCCCCCATAGACACCCGCTAGCAACGCGCCCGCGTACGCCGACGCCTGGGCAAGAAGCACCGTGCGCACGGCGCGTTGCGGGTCGATCGCTCCCCGCTTGCCTTTCTTGTATTGGCGCACGGCCCAGCCGAGGTAGAGAACGACGGACGACGCTGCGAGGGCTACCGGCAGAGTCGTCCAGGGCACGTCCACCGGGGTTGCGCCGCCCCGTAGCCACGACCACGTGAAGGCGAGGGCGAGGCCAAAGGACACTGCGGTGGTGATGACGAGGGTCCGCCATCGCAAGGGCCTCACAAGCGGGCTCCCGTCATCGTCGTCCCGGCCACGGCTCCGCGCGTACGGTGACTGTTGATGCGAGCGCTGCTGCAGCGTCGGCGATAGGACCCAAGCCAGGAAGCACCGCCTGTGGCTCCATGCGCGCCCACGGGACGAGGACAAAGCCGCGCTGCGCCGCACGCGGGTGCGGCAGGGTGAGATCAGGGCTGACGCCCTCGATGCCGTTCACGTCAATGATGTCGATATCGAGCGTGCGCGGGCCGTTCTCGACACCGCGTTCCCTGCCGTGCACCATCTCAATTCCGTGGCAGGCCGCCAGCAGTTCGCGCGGCGTGAGCGCCGTCGAGATGCGCACCACCGCGTTGAGGTAATCAGGCTGAGGGGGGCCACCAGCTGGGGCCGACGCCACCAGGGCAGACGTGGCATCGACATGAATCCCCGGGATGCGACTCAAGGCATAGATGGCGTCGATCAACGTGTTCTCCACCTCGCCCAGGTTGCCGCCGATCGCGAGGAGCGCGGGCACCGGTTGAAGCGGGCGGACATCGAAGATGTCCCGCGCCTCGGACTCGCCGTACTTCAGTGGGTCGTGCGGCATTCCGGCTGACGATCCGACGCGCTTGTCCGCCCACATGTCGCCTGCGCGCAGGTCTCGGCGAACGGTGACGGAGACATCCGAGAACGGAAGGGGAATCGGCGCTTCGGGCTTGTGGACCCGCACGTCAACACACTCGATGCCATCGAGGTCGAGCACGGACAGCGCGATGCGTTCCGCAAGAGTTTCGACGAGTTCGACGCTGGGGCCTGTCAGGACGCTCATCGCGCGCTGGGCGACCTCGGCGTAGTTGACGGTGCGCGAGAGGTCATCGTGCCGAGCGGCATCGCGCGTATTGAGATGGACGATGACATCCGCGATGAATGGCTGGTCCCTCTCGCGCTCCTCCGGCAACACACCATGACGCCCGGACGCCCGGATGCCCTCGATCGCGATTCGATCCAACTCGATGCCCGCTTTGACGTACGGGGAGGACGTCCATGTCATGGTGTCATCGTCGCGTCTTAGCGCCCGCTTGCCAAGCGGACACGACAGCGATTGCGTCACGTGCCGCTGTGGGATCGTGCACACGCACCGCCCAGGCGCCTGCTGTCGCTGCCAGTGTGGTCACCGCCGTCGTCGCATGTTCACGGGCTGCGGGGTCGGCCGCATCGACGCCGTCGCGAGCGATCACCGCACCTAAGAAGCGCTTTCGTGAGGCGCCGATGAGCACCCGGGCATCACCTGCCCACTCGTCCATTCGCGCGAGCAAGGGCCAGTTCGACTCGATGACTTTGGCAAAGCCGAGCCCGGGGTCAAGGATGATGCGATCGGTACTGACACCGGCGTCGGCAAACGCGCCGACGCGTCGCTCAAGCTCGCCGCGCACCTCAGCAACGACGTCGTCGTATGAATCGAGGGCGTCCATCTGCTGGGATGGCGCTCGCCAGTGCATCGCGACCACGTCAACGCCGACGTCGGCGACCGTGGCCGGCATGGCAGCGTCGGCAAGGCCCGCCGAGACGTCGTTGATGAGAACCGCACCCGCCTCGACTGCGGCTCGTGCGACGCTCGAGTGCATGGTGTCGATCGAGACAGCAATGCCCTCACCGGACAGCGCCGCGATCACCGGGATGACGCGGCGAGCCTCTTCGTCAGGGGTCACGGGCTCGGCTCCCGGACGAGTCGATTCCCCGCCCACGTCAACGATGTCCGCTCCGGCTGCTGCAAGGCGAAGTCCGTGCGCGATCGCCGAGTCGGTCGCGAGGTAGCGACCGCCATCGCTGAAGGAATCGGGCGTGACGTTGAGGATGCCCATGACGAGCGTGCGCTGGGCTTGGGGAAGCTCAGGCACCGCTACTTCCCTACGATGAGGCTCATTGCTTCGGCGCGTGTGGCGGCGTCGCGCATCGCACCGCGCACGGCGCTCGTCACTGTCCGCGAACCGGGCTTGCGCACACCGCGCATCGACATACACAGGTGCTCCGCCTCGACCACCACGATGACGCCGCGCGCACCCAAGTGCTCAACCAAAGCGTCGGCCACCTGAGTGGTGAGGCGCTCTTGTACTTGCGGGCGACGTGCGTAGAGATCGACAAGGCGAGCGAGCTTCGACAGGCCCGTGATGCGCCCGTCCGCTCCGGGGATATATGCGACGTGGGCCACGCCGTGGAAGGGCACCAGGTGGTGTTCGCACAGCGAGTACAACTCGATGTCCTTGACGAGGATCATCTCCTCGTGGCCCAGTTCGAACACGGCGCTCAGCACATCTGCTGGATCCTGCGAAAGACCTGAGAAGAACTCCTCGTAGGCGCGCGCGACGCGGGCGGGAGTGTCACGGAGTCCGTCGCGATCGGGATCCTCGCCCACGGCCACGAGGATCTCGCGGATAGCCGCCTCGATACGAGGCTTGTCAACGCCTTCAGTCATATGTGCGCCCTACTCTGCAGTACCCGCGGTGTCCTTGGGCTCGGTGCGACGCGGCGTCGGCGCCTTCGTGGCACGGCGGCGGCTCGGCTTGGGAGCCCAATCGCCGCTCACCCACGGCTCGCGAACGGGCAGCTTCTTCACCTTGGCGAAAATCTCTGCGAGCTCCGCCTCGTTGAGGGTCTCCTTCTCAAGGAGTTCCTCGGCGAGAACGTCAAGGACCTTCCGGTTGAGAGTGAGGGCCTTCGTTGCTTCGCGCATCGCGTTATCCATGAGCGCGCGCACCTCGGCGTCAACGGTCGAGGCGACTTGCTCCGAGTACTCGCGCCCGTGACCCATGTCGCGCCCGAGGAAGACCTCGCCCGAACTACCGGTGAGGCGCACGGCGCCCACCTTCGTCGACATGCCGTACTCCGTCACCATCTGCTTGGCGATCTCGGTCGCCTGGCTGATGTCATTGCTCGCGCCTGTCGACGGGTCGCCAAAGACGACTTCTTCCGCAATGCGGCCGCCCATCGCATATGCGAGGTTGTCGAGCAGCTGGTTGCGGGTCTTCGAGTAGCGGTCCTCGGCCGGCATCACCATCGTGTAGCCCAGCGCTCGGCCACGCGGAAGGATCGTCACCTTCGTCACCGGATCCGTGTGGTTGAGGGCCGCCGCGACAAGCGCGTGGCCGCCCTCGTGATACGCCGTGACGCGCTTGTCGTGATCGTTCATCACGCGCGTGCGCTTTTGCGGGCCAGCGATCACGCGGTCGATGGCCTCGTCGAGTTCGCTGGGGCCGATGCTCGTCGCATCGCGCCGTGCGGTGAGCAGCGCCGCCTCGTTGAGGACGTTGGCGAGATCCGCTCCGGTGAAGCCGGGGGTGCGCTTGGCAATCGCGCCGAGGTCAACGTCGGGGGCAATCGGCTTGCCCTTGGCGTGAACTTCGAGGACCTTCTGACGGCCCTTGAGGTCGGGCGCATCCACTCCCACCTGCCGGTCAAAGCGGCCAGGGCGCAAGAGCGCGGGGTCAAGAATGTCGGGACGGTTGGTCGCGGCGATCATGATGACGTTCGTGTTGGCGTCGAAGCCGTCCATCTCCACGAGCATCTGGTTGAGGGTCTGCTCGCGCTCATCGTGACCACCACCGAGGC
>JAEYUX010000072.1 GCA_023432235.1 Actinomycetes bacterium | reverse complement strand
AGAGCGTCGGCGCCCACCACGCAGGTGGTGCCCATACCGCGCGCGACCACTGCTGCGTGTGAGGTCTTGCCACCGCGCGACGTGAGGACACCGACGGCCGCCATCATGCCGCCGAGATCATCGGGGTTGGTCTCGCGCCGCACAAGGATGACGTTCGCACCCTCGGCCGCACGCTCTTGTGCGCGTGCGGAAGAGAACACCGCCTCGCCAACAGCGGCCCCTGGGGAAGCGGCCATGCCCTTTGCCAGCGTCGTCCGTGGTGCGCTCGGATCGAACTGGGGAAACATGAGTTTGCTCAGTTGCTCTCCGGTAACGCGCTCAAGTGCCTCATCCAAAGTGATGAGGTGCTCGTCAACAAGCTGATACGCGATGCGGAAGGCAGCGGCGGCAGTGCGCTTGCCCACGCGAGTTTGGAGCATCCACAATTTGCCGCGCTCTACCGTGAACTCGATGTCGCACAAGTCGCGGTAGTGGTTCTCAAGTCGCCGCATCGCTTGCTTGAGTTCGCCGTACGCGTCGGGATCGATGCGTTCGAAATCGGCGAGAGGGAGGGTGTTTCGGATGCCAGCCACCACATCTTCGCCCTGCGCGTTCTCGAGGTAGTCACCGTAGTCGCCGGGCACACCCGTCGCAGGATCCCGAGTAAAGCACACGCCGGTTCCGGATCCTTCGCCCAGGTTGCCGAACACCATCGCCACCACGTTGACAGCCGTGCCGAGATCGTCCGAGATGCGTTCCCGGCGCCGGTACAAGCGAGCACGTTCGGTGTTCCATGAGTTGAAGACGGCCTCGATCGCGAGGTCAAGTTGCTCGCGGGGGTGCTGCGGGAACTCACGCCCGGACTGCTCGCGCACAATCGCCTTGAACTCGTCCACCAACTCGTGAAGAGCACTAGCGGTGAGTTCGGTGTCGCCGGTGACGCCGGCTGCCTTCTTCTTTGCGTCCAACGCGTTGGCAAAGAGGTCAGAGTCGATATCGAGGACCGTCTTGCCAAACATCTGAATGAGACGGCGGTACGAGTCCCACGCGAAACGCTCGTCACCCGCAAAGTCAGCGAGGCCGTGTACCGACGCGTCGTTGAGACCCACGTTGAGAACGGTCTCCATCATCCCGGGCATGGAGAACTTCGCTCCAGAGCGCACGGACACGAGCAAAGGGTCCTGCACATCGCCGAAACCGCGCCCGAGCGAATCCTCGAGGGTTCTCACTGCCATCGTCACTTGGACTCGCAGTTCTGGAGGCACATGACCTGTTGACATGTACCACCGACACGCTTCCGTGGTGATGGTGAATCCCGGAGGAACTGGAAGCCCAAGGTTCGTCATTTCTGCCAGGTTGGCGCCTTTGCCACCGAGCAAGTCCTTGAGGTCCTTGTTCCCTTCGCTGAAGTCGTAAACGTACTTAGCCATGTCACGCTCTTAACGTCACCGGACGGCCCCGTTGCCGTCCCCACCAGGGTGCCCCAGGGGATTTCGTTCGCTGGGGACCAAGGGCCCATGACGGCCCATGCACCGGCGGGCGCCCTGCTCGCGAAAGCATGACGCCCACCGGCACGCGAACTCTGGTCAGGGACTACATGTCCCCGGGGCCAGAGGTCCGCGGGGCGGAGCCGTCATGGATCTCGCCGCGCCATGCGCCCTCTTCAAATCCCTGAGACTCGATGAGTTCCTTGAACTTCGACAGGGAATCATCGACGAGTGCGTCATCAAGACGCATCGTGGCTCCGGCGTTCTCCACGAAGCCTTCCGGGTCCCATTCGAGCGAGAGTTCAACACGGCAACGGTCATCGCCGGTCGCTTGGAACGAGACTCGCCCGTTCTGAGTAATCTCGCCCTCGGACTCCCACGCGATGTGTGAGTCGGGAACCTGGTCGGTAATGCGTGCCGTGTATTCACGGGCCACGCCGCCCACGTTGAGTTTCCAATGGGTACGTGCGTCGTCCAGCTGTTGGACGGACTCAACACCGCTCATGAAGCGCGGGTATGACTCCATTTGCGTCCACTGGTTGTACGCCACGGACAGCGGGACATTGACATCGATGGTCTGAGTTGCTGTGGTCATGACGGTCTCCTTTCGGTGGCGGGTTTGCCACGTGTCGACCGTAAGCACGAGAGTTTCGAAAATGCGCGGGAACGACACGCCCCCTTCGTGCGTTATGGGCGGCTCAGGGGAATAGGCGGTTCGCTGTAGGCGGAGCGATATGCGCCGTTTTGGGAGGTTTGAGTCGGTGCGATGCGGCCGACGGCGGGGCAGGGGAGTGCGCGTGAGGTGGCACAGACAGCCGGAACGGTCGGGTAACATTGAGCGGCGCCGTTCGCGGCGCGACGGGCTGTGGCGCAGCTTGGTAGCGCACTTGACTGGGGGTCAAGGGGTCGCAGGTTCAAATCCTGTCAGCCCGACGGAAGAGCCCAGGTGAGAGCAGGTTTCTCACCTGGGCTTCGTCGTTTCTGAGGGTGGCTTTCGGTGGTCCCCCTTTGGTCCCCCTGGGGTGGCCCCAGGTGGTCGCCTGTGGACGGCCGGACCACCCCGGCCCGCTTCCCTGTGAGTATGGGGACTCAAAAGGGGGCCAGAACGCCTGCGCGGACGCTCGCGCCGCCAAAGGCACGCATCACAGACGCCTGGCTTGGAGGCCGCCGTGCGGGGCGTGCTTGCGCTGTCCGGTGGCGGAGAGGAAGGCGTTGGCCGGGTGTCCGCCGTCGCAAGATGCCAGCCGCCCGGATGGAGATAGCCGAGGTTGGTTTCTATTGAGGCGTGACCGAGGATTTCTTGGAGCACGTGCAGGGGGATACCGGCATCTGCCATCCAGGTCGCGCCGGTGCGGCGCAGGCCGTGCCTGGTGAGGTTGTCGAACCCGAGCTTGGCCACGAAGCCGTCCCAGTGGGTCGCGTCGCGAACGGTGGCGGTGGTGAGGACGCCGCTGCGCGGCCCGCGCAGGAGCGGATCGTCAGGCTCCTTGCCGCTCGTGAGGCGTTCGAGGATGGGTTCGAGCGCGTCGAGCATGGGGACGGGGCGGTCTCGGCATCCCGTGCGATCACGGTCCTGACGATGCTGTGGACGTACACGCGCGGCGACGTCGAACAGGCCCGGCAGCTCGCCGAGTTCGCCGGGAGTCAGCCGGCCGCCGAGGTCAACGATCTCCTCGCGGCACGCCTGCGTGCGCTGACCGGCGACGCGGAGACCTCACGGGTGCTCGCTGCGCTGGAGGACGACCCCGCCCCGGGTCCCGCCGGAACGGTGGTGTAGCGAACCGGGTGGAGGTCGATGGGGTCGGGCTCCGGTGGTCGAAGGTGTCGAGGGGTGCTCCGACGACGTGGAGCCAGCGATGGCGGGGCGGGGTTCAGCGGTCGCGGATGTCGTCGGTGGTGAAGCCGTCGCGTGCGGCCCGCTCTTCGAGTGTCTCCAGTTCCTGAAAGAACGTGACCTGCCAGCCTGCCGGCCCCTGGACTCGGGCGTTGAGGCTCTGGAAGGGCGTCTTCACCGGTGGGGCGATCAGGTCGGCACCGCCGTCGAGCGCGGTCGCGACGGCCTGCTCGGTGTCGTCGACCTCCAGCGCGATCCGTAGCGCTCCGGGTGTGTGCGGCGCGCCTTCGACATCGTCGATGTTCTTGGCGTGCGTCGGGGTGGCCAGCTCGATCGTCGCGATGCCCGCATGCAGGATCGCCACGCGGTCGTCGCCCTCGGTGGCGAAGGCCAGCTGCTCCGGCATCCCGAGCACATCGCGGTAGAACCGCACGGCGCTGTCGAAGTCGTCGGTCTCGATGATCAGACGGAGCTGCTTCGGGGAGGGGGTGTTCGATGTCATGTCTCTCATTCTGCAGGCCCTTCCGCGTGCGAGTACCTGCCCCGAAGGCTCACCTCGTGTCCGGTTTCGCGCGGTCAGCCGTGTGGATGGTGCTCTCCTGACGGCGATTCGAGGGACGTGGGCGGCGACGGCACGGAGCTACAACGAGGTGTTCAAGGGAAACTTGGCCGTCTCTATTGCTTAACCGACGCTCCTCACGGACCTCGTTCGGGAGGCTCTCGGGCTTCGATGATGACCCCGGGCGAGAAGTGGACCAATCAAGTGACCAACAGCCTGCAAACCCTGCAAAATGTGACGCGCGGAGCACACTCCTGAAACGCAAAAACCCTGGTCAAGCAGGCTAAGGTCCATCATCCTGGCACCTGGGGGTCAAGGGGTCGCGGGTTCAAATCCTGTCAGCCCGACCACACACCATCGCAGGTCGAGGGTCAGTTCCTGAGAAATCGGGGCTGGCCCTCGCCGCGTTTCTGGGGTCCGCATGTGCGTGTCATCCGTCCCCTCGGGCCCGCTCCCGCCCCTGTACCAACCCGCCACCGACTCGCGCAGAAGGCGCTGAGGGTCGATTACGCATCCCGGTCGACCCTCGATGCCTTCTAGGAAACTTGGAGAGGTCGAAGAGGCCGGAGCATGAGCCGAGCGGGACACAAACAGCGGCCGATCAGGGGGTGGAAGTGGTCACCTAATGCGCGGAAAGGGGTCCTACTGGGCCGATGTGGCGATCGCCTCGAGTGCGCCGCGGTCACGAATGGCCGTCCAGCGCCGGCCCGAATCAATGATTCCCTCGCCTCGCCACGCACTCATCACTCGCGATACTGACTCGGGAGTGGACCGCGCCAGGCCTGCCAGGTCGGCACGTGACAGGGGTACCTCAATAAGCACCGAGCCATCACGCTGGACTGTGCCCACCTTGTCGGCAAGGCGGAGCAGGGCGATCGCCACTCGCGTGGCGACGGTGTCGCTCGACTGTCCCCCCACGTCGGCGTGAGCGCGTGACAACCTGGTGGCGACGTCGTCGAGCACCCGGAGCGCAACCACTGGATGCTCACTCAGCACCTCGCGGAACGCCGCCTGATCGATGCGCAAAGCACAAGAGCCCACCATTGCCGTCGCCGTGTGGTGGTGGCGGGGTTCGCCCACGGTGCTCATCGCACCGAACAACTCTCCTGGAGTGAGGATGTCCGCGATTGTCTCGGTCCCGTTGACGGTGACGGCACTGAGCTTGACGCGCCCCTCCGCGACGACGAACAACGCATCCGCAGGCTCACCTGCATGGAAAAGAGAAGCGCCTTCCGTCCACGACGTCGCCTGCATCCGTGAGTCGATACGTTCGAGATCCACGTCACTGAGGCCCTGGAAATAAGGAGCGCGCTCAAGCGCGCGCTTGCGGATGGGCCACGGGCACACATGCGGCAAGGTGACATCGCGCAGTGGAATGCGCCGACGCTGGGGCCGGGAGGTGGCCGACGTACTCATAAGGCGAGGCTATCAAGGGCTCTCGCGGCCACGTCGAGACCAATGTGCGGGTAATTGACGTGCGTCATGGTGCGTCCTACACGGGCTCCGTACGGTCAAGGCATCACCCATCGAAAGGAGCCCATCATGGCCACCACAACAAAGACCGTGCTTCGCGCAGAAGACTTCGCGTGCCCCTCATGCGTCAGCAAGATCGAGAAACAAGTGGGCCGGCTCGACGGCGTCGCCGACGTCACCGTCCACTTCGCCTCATCTCGCATTGACATCGAGCACAACCCTGAGATCGCGCGAGTTGAGGACCTTGTAGCCGCTGTGCGCAAGGCGGGCTACGTCGCGTCGCCATCGGCGTTCTAGACATCCCTCACAACTCTTCACTGAAAGGCCCATCCCATGACCGCCCTCTTGACCCTGGCCCGCAGCCGCTGGCTCGTCCCCATCGTGGCTGGCGCGCTGATTGTCGCCTCCTTTGTCGCGGGCCGGGTGTCAGGGGGGCTATGGGCTGATGTGTTGATGGTGAGCGCTGCGATCGTCGCAGGAGCACCGATCGCGCGGGCCGCGCTCAGGGCGTTGTTAGCGCGTGTGGTAGGGATCGACCTCCTCGTGTCGATCGCGGCAATGGGGGCAATGGTTATCGCCAACTACTGGGAAGCAGCTGCAGTGACCTTCCTCTTCGCGGTCGGTCACGCGCTTGAAGTGGCGACCCTCAACAAGACCCGTTCGGCCCTCGCCGAACTTGTGGCGGTAGCGCCGGACGAGGCCACGGTTGTGCGCGAAGGGGTGCAGGTCCGGGTGTCGGCAGGAGAGGTACTTGTTGGGGAGATTGTGCTCGTCAAGCACGGCGCCAAAGTGCCGGTCGATGGAGTAGTTACCGACGGTGCGGGCTCCATTGACGAGTCCTCCATTACAGGGGAGTCGATTCCCGTGGAAAAGGTTGCGGGAGATCTGGTTTTCGCGGGGACCGTGGCGACCGGCGGCTTTCTTCACGTCGAGGCGCGCGGCGTGGGAGCCGACACCACCTTGGCGCGCATCATCCACCGGGTCGAAGAAGCTCAGGACGCCAAGGCGAAGACGCACGCCTTCATCGATCGCTTTTCGCGGTGGTACACGCCAGGCATCATCGGGCTGGCCATCATCTTTGGTTTCCTCACTCGAGACGTCGTGCTCGCCCTCACGCTCCTCGTCATCGGTTGCCCGGGCGCGCTCGTCATCTCGATCCCCGGCGCGATCGTGGCGGGGGTGGGACGTGGCGCTCGAGACGGGATCTTGATCAAGGGTGGTGAGTACCTCGAGACAGCCGCACGGATCGACGTGGTTGCGCTCGACAAGACGGGCACCTTGACCGAAGGCCGCCCGCGCGTGACGGACGTCGTGTCCGTCGATGCCACGGCATCGGCCGACGATGTGGTGCGGTGGGCCGCGCAGGCGGAAAGCGGCTCGAATCACCCCTTAGCCCAACCGATTCTTGCCGAAGCCGCTGCTCGCGGCCTTGCCTTCGACATGACTGCCACTGACATCGAAACGGTCCCCGGCAAGGGAATGCG
>JAEYUX010000186.1 GCA_023432235.1 Actinomycetes bacterium | reverse complement strand
TGCGGCAGGCGACCCACGACGGCTACACAGCGACGATCTTCGGGCGGCGCCGCTACCTCCCCGATCTCGCATCGACGAATCGTCAACGCCGCGACATTGCGGAGCGAATGGCGCTGAACGCACCGATTCAGGGAAGTGCCGCCGACCTCATCAAACGTGCGATGCTCGCTGTCGATTCTCGCCTCGAACGTGAGGGCTTGCGGTCGCGCCAGATTCTCCAGGTTCACGACGAACTTGTCGTCGAGGTCGCGGCCGGCGAAGAGGATGCCGTCGAGACGATCCTGCGTGAGGAGATGGCGGCGGCAGGCGAGTTGTCGGTGCCACTTGATGTGAACGTAGGACGCGGGACCAATTGGCGTGTAGCGGGCCACTGACACCCGTTAGGGTGAAGCCCATGCGAGTTGGAATCCTCACTGGTGGCGGCGACTGTCCCGGCCTCAATGCAGCAATCCGTGCGGTGGTGAAGCGTGGAACCGCGGAGCACGGTTGCTCAATTGTCGGTTTCCGCAATGGATGGCAGGGCGTCATCGACGGAGATGCTCGTCCGCTCACGCGTGACGATGTGTCGGGAATTCTTGTGGACGGCGGCACCATCCTTGGCACCGCGCGCTGCCACCCGCACAAGGTCGATGGCGGCATGGACGCCGTCAAGGACACATTCGCCAACGAGAACCTCGACGCGATCATTTGCATTGGTGGTGACGGCACCCTCAAGGCAGCTGGAAAGGTGTCGACGGCGACCGGCGTGCCCGTCATCGGCATCCCGAAGACGATCGACAACGACGTGGTCGGCACGGATGTCTCGATCGGTTTTGACACCGCTGTGACAGTGGCAACGGAGGCGATTGACCGCCTTCACTCAACGGCTGAGTCGCACAACCGCGTCATGGTTGTTGAACTCATGGGCCGCCACTCCGGCTGGATTGCCGTGACAGCGGGCATGGCTGGCGGCGCAGACATCATCCTTGCGCCCGAGGACCCGTTTGATATCGAGATCATTGCCAAGAAGATCAAGCACCGTCACCGTTACAAGAACTTCTCAATTGTCGCGGTGGCTGAAGGCGCCGTTCCTGCGGAAGGCACGCTCTGGAACGGCGGCGCCACCCTTGACGAACGTGGCAATCCGATCGCAGGCAGCATCGGCGCTGAGGTGACGAAGCACATCGAACAGCTCACTGGTTTTTCGTCCCGACTCACTGTGCTCGGCTATGTCCAGCGCGGCGGGATTCCGACCGCTGCGGATCGCCTTCTCGCGACGCGCTTTGGCATCGCGGCCATCGACGCAGTCGTCGCAGGGGAGTCCCACAAGTTCACCGCTCTCAATGGCGAAGACGTCGTGCTTCAGGACTTCGAGGTGATGTCCGGAAAGACGAAGTGGGTCCCGAACGCACTGCTGAAGGCGGCATGGGGACTTTGACAAGGGATTTTGTCAGATAACGATGTGGTGACGGCACACCCGTTCCATTTGTGTCGGCTAGCAGGCCCGAGGTAGTCTTTTCGGTGGTCTGGTGCGCCTATCGCGCCTGCCTGCACAAAATCCACTTATTCATTTATCCACCGGAGTCACTCCCTCTATGTCCGTATCCACCCCCGAGTCCGCCGCAATCGCCGTCAACGACATCGGCTCGAGCGAAGATTTCCTCGCCGCTGTTGACGCCACCATCAAGAACTTCGACGACGGTGACCTCGTCGAAGGCATCATCGTCAAGGTCGATCGTGACGAGGTTCTCCTCGACATCGGTTACAAGACCGAGGGCGTGATCCCTGCCCGCGAGCTGTCGATCCGCCACGACGCCGACCCCGACGATGTTGTCAACGTGGGTGACACGGTGGAAGCCCTCGTCCTCACCAAAGAGGACAAAGAAGGCCGCCTCATCCTGTCCAAGAAGCGCGCACAGTACGAGCGTGCGTGGGGCTCGATCGAGAAGATCAAGGACGAAGACGGCGTCGTCTCCGGCACCGTGATCGAGGTCGTCAAGGGTGGCCTCATCGTTGACATCGGACTTCGCGGCTTCCTCCCGGCATCGCTCGTGGAGATGCGTCGCGTTCGTGACCTCGGCCCGTACATCGGCCAGCAGATCGAAGCGAAGATCATCGAGCTCGACAAGAACCGCAACAACGTGGTGCTTTCTCGTCGCGCGTTCCTTGAGCAGACTCAGTCCGAGGTGCGTTCGTCGTTCCTCACCGCCTTGGCTCCCGGCCAGGTGCGCAAGGGTGTTGTCTCCTCGATCGTCAACTTTGGTGCCTTCGTGGACCTCGGCGGCGTGGACGGTCTCGTGCACGTGTCCGAGCTTTCGTGGAAGCACATCGATCACCCGAACGAGGTTGTCTCGGTTGGCCAGGAAGTCGAGGTCGAGGTTCTCGACATCGATATGGACCGCGAGCGTGTGTCGCTCTCGCTCAAGGCCACCCAGGAGGACCCGTGGGCCGTCTACGCACGCACCCACGCGATCGGTCAGATTGTTCCCGGTAAGGTCACGAAGCTCGTTCCGTTCGGCGCGTTTGTTCGCGTCTACGACGGCATCGAGGGTCTTGTCCACATCTCGGAGCTCGCGGTGCGTCACGTTGACCTGCCCGAGCAGGTTGTTGCGGCCGACGAGGACGTCTTTGTCAAGATCATTGACATCGACCTTGAGCGCCGCCGCATCTCGCTGTCGATCAAGCAGGCGAACGAAGGCGTCGACCCCGAGGGCGAAGACTTTGACCCCGCTCTGTACGGCATGACTGCTGAGTACGACGAGGCCGGCAACTACAAGTACCCCGAGGGCTTCGACGCGGAGACCCAAGAGTGGCGTGAGGGCTTCGACGCCCAGCGTGAGGCTTGGGAAGCTGAGTACGCCAAGGCGCACGAACGCTGGGAAGCTCACAAGGCTTTCGTCGCCAAGCAGGACGCGCAGGCAGCAGAGGCTGAGGCCGCCGCTCCTGCCGCAGCCCCGCGCAAGCGTGGCCGTGGCGACGACGCTGGTGCCACCTCGTACTCCTCGCACGACGAGGAGAGCGCCGAGGTTGGCACGCTCGCTTCGGACGAGCGCCTCGCAGCGCTCCGTGAGAAGCTGACAGGCAACTAAGAGCTCAACGACGAAGGGCCCCGACCTCATGGTCGGGGCCCTTCGTCGTTGACGCGCACAATGTTGCGCACGCAGGGGTTTCGTGCCAGCCTGACGCAGTGCTACGCATCGGACTCACAGGGGGTATTGGCGCCGGAAAGTCGACGGCCGCCGCGCGCTTTGCCGCTCTCGGCGCACGCGTGATCGATCACGACGAACTTGCGCGCAACGTGGTGGCACCCGGGACGGCGGGTCTCGTCGATATCGTCAGCGAGTTCGGTCCCAACGTATTGCGCGGCCATGAGCTTGATCGTGCTGCCTTGGGCGACATTGTGTTTGCCAATGCGGCGGCTCGACACCGCTTGAACGAAATCGTGCATCCGTATGTGCGTTCTGCTGCGCAGGCACAGGACCGCCAGGCACGCGCGGCAGGCGAGTCAGTAGTTGTCCACGACATCCCTTTGCTCGTGGAAACGGGACAAGGTGACGATTTTGATCTTGTCGTGACAGTGAGTGCGCCGGTTCCTGTCCGGGTGGCGCGGATGCAGTCGTCACGCGGCCTGACCCGAGACGAGGCGATGGCGCGGATCCAGTCGCAGGCGAGTGACGAGGAACGCGCTGCGGTGGCCGATGTAGTGCTCGACGGCTCCGGAACCCCGGAGCACCTGTGGCAACAGGTCGATGCGTTTTGGGCATCGCGCCTTCCCGATCAGTGATGTCAGACCCTGGGGTTACCGTTGAGGCATGACCGCTGACCTTCGCCGTGCCGAGAACCGCTTTGAGGTGATCTCGGAGTATCAGCCATCAGGAGATCAGCCAACGGCGATTGCGGAGCTCGCGCGTCGGATCGAAGCGGGGGAGCGGGACGTCGTCCTCCTCGGCGCCACGGGTACTGGTAAGTCCGCGACAACCGCGTGGCTCGTCGAGAAGTTGCAGCGGCCCACGCTGGTGATGGCCCACAACAAGACTCTCGCGGCTCAATTGGCAAATGAGTTCCGGGATCTCATGCCAAAGAACGCGGTCGAGTACTTCGTCAGCTATTACGACTCCTACCAACCCGAGGCCTACGTTCCGCAAACTGACACGTTCATCGAGAAGGACTCCTCCATCAACGAAGAGGTGGAGCGGCTTCGGTATTCAGCCACGAACTCGTTGCTCACGAGGCGTGATGTCATTGTCGTGTCGTCGGTGTCATGCATCTATGGGCTCGGCACACCGGAGGAATACATCCAGGGCATGGTGTCCTTGCAGGTGGGCGATATCGTTCCGCGCGACTCCCTGCTACGCGAGTTCGTTCAGATGCAGTATTCGCGAAATGACCTCGCTTTCACCCGCGGAACGTTCCGGGTGCGAGGCGACACCGTTGAGATCATTCCGGTGTACGAAGAGCTCGCCGTGCGCATCGAGATGTTTGGGGATGAGATCGAGGCGCTCTATTCATTGCACCCCCTCACGGGCGACGTGGTCGAGCGCAAGAACATGGTTCACATATTCCCTGCCTCCCACTATGTGGCGAGTGAACAGCGCATGCAGCGTGCCATCTCGACGATCGAGCAGGAACTAGGCGAGCGTCTCGAGGAACTCGAACGGCAGAACAAATTGCTTGAGGCGCAACGGCTCAAGATGCGCACCGCTTTTGACCTCGAGATGATGCGCTCGGTTGGCACATGTTCGGGTATCGAGAACTATTCGCGCCATATCGAACAACGCGAAGAGGGCACACCTCCCCACACCCTGCTCGACTACTTTCCAGAGGACTTCTTGCTCGTCATCGACGAATCCCACGTGACGGTGCCGCAAATTGGTGCGATGTTCGAGGGCGACACTGCCCGTAAGCGCACTCTTGTTGAGCATGGGTTTCGGCTTCCGTCGGCTCTCGACAACCGCCCGCTGAGATTCGACGAGTTCCAAGAGCGCACCGGGCAAACCGTCTATCTCTCTGCGACTCCGGGCAAATTCGAGTTGGAACGGGCCGACGGTGTGGTTGAACAGATCATCCGACCCACCGGGCTTGTCGATCCCCAGATCGTCGTCAAGCCCACCGAGGGCCAGATCGATGACCTCTTGCATGAGATTCGCGTGAGGGTGGAGCGCGACGAACGCATCCTCGTGACAACGCTCACCAAGAAGATGGCCGAGGACCTCACGGAGTACTTGTCGGATCGGGATGTGCGAGTGGAGTACCTCCACTCGGATGTCGACACCCTGCGCCGAGTTGAACTCCTACGCGACCTGCGTCTTGGACGCTTTGATGTGCTGGTTGGCATCAACCTGCTGCGCGAGGGACTCGATTTGCCAGAAGTCTCGCTCGTGTCGATCCTCGACGCGGACAAAGAGGGATTTCTCCGGTCCGGAACGTCACTCATCCAAACGATCGGTCGCGCCGCGCGAAATGTGTCGGGCGAGGTTCACATGTACGCCGACTCGGTGACGGATTCGATGGCGGCGGCGATTGATGAAACGAACCGTCGCCGCGAGAAGCAGGTGGCATACAACGCCGAGCATGGGATTGATCCCACGCCGCTTCGCAAGAGGATCGGCGATATCACCGAGATGCTCGCCCGCGAGGAGGCGGACACAGTCGCGACGTTACGCGAGGTGAAGGGCAAGGCCGAGAAGCGTGGCACGGCCGCGGGCAGCGCCGCCGCATTGCGGCCCGCCGAGGAACTGGGCGACCTCATCGAGCAGTTGACGGAACAGATGCGTGGTGCCGCGTCGGAACTGCAGTTCGAGCTTGCGGCGCGCTTGCGCGACGAAATTGCGGAACTCAAGAAGGAACTTCGTCACATGCTCGAGGCAGGGTGACGGCGTGTGCTCAAGCGGACAGTGCCGCCTGTGCGGCGGCCTCGCGCGACTGGTCCCGCCAGGAGGGTGCCAACTGGCCGTTCCATGCGCGAACAGTCGTCTTGCGGACAGCGCCCGCGACAACAAAAGGATCGGCGGCGATGAGGTCGTCGACATGGTCGGCAGAAGGCGCTGACGCGATGAGAAGTGCGCCAGCTTCGGCATCGTCAAACGTGCCGTGGGCGATCATTGCTCCGGCGTCAGCGAGTCCCGCGAGATACCACTGGTGGTCGTCGAGCAGACGCTCGCGCAAGTCATCCCGGCTGTCATACGTGTATTGGATGATCCAGAGCGACATGTATTCAGTATCCGACGCGGAACACGGAGGCGTCCGTGACCGTTGTCCCGCATTGACACGTGAGCGAGATCGAACACTTGTTCGATAAGAATGGCATAAGGTGAGTCTGTGAACGACACGTTGGTAGTGCGAGGTGCGCGCGAACACAACCTCAAGGGCATTGACCTCGAGCTTCCTCGAGACTCGCTCATTGTGTTCAGCGGGCTATCTGGTTCAGGCAAATCGTCTCTCGCGTTCGACACGATCTTTGCCGAGGGTCAGCGCCGGTACGTGGAGTCCCTCAGCGCATACGCGCGCCAGTTCTTGGGTCAGATGGACAAGCCGGACGTCGATTTCATCGAAGGCCTGTCGCCCGCAGTGTCGATCGATCAGAAGTCGACCAACCGGAACCCTCGCTCGACGGTCGGCACGATCACTGAGGTATACGACTATTTGCGTCTGCTTTATGCGCGCGTCGGCATTCCTCACTGTCCCGTGTGTGGCGAGGAGATCACGTCCCAAACCCCGCAGCAAATCGTCGATTCTGTGCTTGAGCTGCCTGAAGGCACTCGATACCAAGTGCTGGCCCCCGTTATTCGTGGACGAAAGGGCGAGTACGCAGATCTCTTCGCGGAGCTCCAACAACAGGGTTTCGCTCGCGCGCGAGTTGACGGCGAGACAATCCAGTTGAGTGAACCGCCACAACTGGAGAAAAAGCTCAAGCACGACATTGAGGTGGTCATCGACCGCCTCGTCGCTCGCGACGGCGTTCGCCAACGTTTGGCGGACTCAGTTGAAACCGCACTTCGCCTCGCCGAGGGCCTCGTCATCATCGACCCTGTCGACGGTGACGTGCCGGCGAGACGCTACTCCGAGAAGCGTGCGTGTCCCAACGACCATGTGCTGACTCTTGAGGAGATGGAGCCCAGGACCTTTTCATTCAACGCCCCCTACGGCGCGTGTCCTGAATGCATGGGAATCGGGGTGCGACTCGAGGTTGACCCAGATCTCGTGATTCCCGATCCGTCAAAGTCTCTCGCGCAGGGTGCGGTGGCTCCCTGGGACACCATCGCTGCTGAGCATTTTCACCGGATGCTCAATGCCCTGGCCCACGAGATGGGTTTCTCGATGGACACGCCGTTCCGCGATTTGCCGCAAGAGGTGCGGGACGCGGTGGTCTCCGGCAAAGACTACGAAGTCCATGTGCGATTCAAGAATCGGTATGGTCGCGAGCGGCAGTACACGACAGGCTTCGAGGGCGTCCTCACGTGGCTTCACCGCATGCATGGACAGACGGAGTCGGATTACTCGCGCGAGCGGTACGAGCAGTACATGCGAGAGGTGCCATGTCCGGTATGTAGCGGCGCGCGCCTCAAGCCAGAGGTGCTGGCTGTCACTGTCGGAGGGCTGTCGATCGCCCAGTTGTGTGATCTCTCCATTCGCGAAGCACGACAGTTCCTCGCAGGAGTTGAGTGGACCGAGCGGTCACGACACATCGCGACGCAGGTGCTGAAGGAAATCGACGCGAGACTGGGTTTCTTGCTTGACGTCGGCCTTGACTACCTCACCTTGTCGCGCGCTGCTGGCACCTTGTCGGGAGGCGAAGCGCAACGCATCCGCCTGGCAACGCAAATTGGATCAGGTCTTGTTGGTGTGCTGTATGTCCTTGATGAGCCGAGCATTGGTCTGCACCAACGCGACAATCGCAGACTCATCGACACGCTCACCCGGTTGCGCGATCTGGGCAACACGCTCATCGTCGTTGAGCATGACGAGGACACAATCCGCACCGCTGACTGGGTCGTCGACATCGGACCCGGTGCGGGAGAGCACGGCGGCGAGGTCGTCCACTCGGGCACCTACGAGGCGCTTCTCGTCAATGAACGGTCGATCACCGGAGCCTACGTTTCGGGACGCCGGTCGATTCCGCTTCCCGACGCTCGTCGACCTATCGATCCAGACCGGCGAATCACCGTGGTGGGTGCCCGCGAGCACAACCTCAAGACGATTGACGTGTCATTCCCGCTCGGTGTCTTCACTGCCGTGACCGGCGTGAGTGGTTCGGGCAAGTCGACGCTTGTCAACACGATTCTTTACACGGCACTCGCCAATGAGCTCAACGGTGCGCGCCAAGTACCTGGGCGACACACTCGCATTGAAGGAACCGATCAACTCGACAAGATTGTGCACGTGGATCAAGGTCCAATCGGCCGTACGCCGCGATCGAATCCGGCGACGTACACGGGCGTGTGGGACAAGATCCGCAAGCTGTTTTCCGACACCCAAGAGGCGAAGGTGCGCGGTTACGGACCGGGCCGATTCTCCTTCAATGTGAAGGGTGGGCGCTGCGAATCCTGTTCCGGCGACGGCACGCTCAAGATCGAGATGAACTTCCTTCCCGACGTCTACGTGCCATGTGAAGTGTGTAAGGGCGCCCGGTACAACCGCGAGACCCTCGAGGTGTACTTCAAGGGCAAGAATGTCGCCGATATACTCAATATGCCGATCGAAGAGGCCGCGACATTCTTCGAGGCGATCCCCTCGATCTCTCGACATTTGACCACGCTCGTGGAAGTCGGCTTGGGCTATGTGCGGCTCGGTCAACCGGCGCCAACCTTGTCAGGCGGCGAGGCGCAGCGGGTGAAACTCGCGTCTGAACTGCAGCGTCGCTCGACTGGCCGCACGATCTACGTACTCGACGAACCCACCACCGGTCTTCATTTCGAGGATGTGCGCAAACTGTTGGCAGTCCTCCAGGGCCTCGTCGACAAGGGCAACACCGTCATTGTTATCGAGCACAACCTCGATGTCATCAAATCGGCCGACTGGGTGGTCGACATGGGACCTGAGGGCGGTTCAGGCGGTGGTGTTGTCGTCGCAGAAGGGACGCCTGAGGAGATTTCGAAGGTGAAGAAGAGCCACACCGGCGCCTTCCTCGCGGAACTCCTGTCGTCGAAGGTGCCGGCCGCAGCGTCGGCCTAAGGTGAAGCCGTGACCATCCCGGCGGACTACAAGCCATCGCCCGGTTCAATACCCACGCAACCGGGCGTGTACCGATTTCGTGATCCGCACGGCCGTGTGGTGTATGTCGGCAAAGCGAAGAACTTGAGGCAACGGCTTCAGAATTACTTCCAGCCACTCGAGGTGCTCCACCCACGTACACGCCTCATGGTGACCACCGCGGCATCCGTTGAGTGGACCGTGGTGCGCAATGAGGTGGAAGCGCTCATCCTCGAGCACACGTGGATCAAGCAATACGATCCCCGCTTCAACGTCATCTTCAAGGACGACAAGTCGTACCCCTTCCTTGCCGTGACGATGAACGAAGAGTTCCCGCGGATGCACGTGATGCGAGGCGACCGCAAGAAAGGGGTTCGGTACTTCGGTCCCTACGCCAAGGCATGGGCGATCCGCGAGACGGTCGACACCTTGCTCACTGTGCTTCCAATGCGCACGTGTACTCCCGGAGTCTTCCGCAAAGCCGAGCGTCAAGGGCGTCCGTGCTTGCTCGGCTACATCGACAAGTGCGCGGCTCCCTGCATTGGACGCGTCAGCGCCGACGAGCACCGAGAAATTGCCGAACGCGTGTGCCAGGTGCTGGCGGGAGACGCGAAGCCGCTCATTCGGGAACTGACAGAACAGATGGAGGCCGCTTCGGAGCGCGAAGACTTCGAGGTCGCGGCCCGCGCTCGGGACCGCCTCCGAGCGCTCACCAATGTGCTTGAGCGAAACGCGATTGTGTTGCCGCCGGGTACCGACGCAGACGTATTCAGCCTTGTTGACGACGATCTCGAGGCCGCAGCGCACGTCTTCTACGTACGCGACGGACGCATCACGGGCGAACGCGGATGGGTTGTCGACAAGCCCGAACCGTTGACGTCGGACCAAATGGTTTCTGTCCTCCTCCAAGAGGCGTATGCCGAGATCGACGCGATTCCGCCCGAGGTGTTGGTACCGGTGTTGCCTGCGGACCAGGCGACGCTCACTGAGTTCCTCCGTGGTCAACGCCGTGGAGCAGTGGCGATTCGCGTGCCCGCCCGGGGCAAGAAGGCCGAGCTGGCGCAATCGGGACTGAAGAACGCAAGACTCGTGCTCGACCAACATCGACTCAAGCGAGCGTCGGATCTCACCTCCCGCTCAGCCGCCCTGCGTGACCTTCAGGACCACTTGGGGCTTGCCGAGGCACCACTGCGCATCGAGTGTTACGACATCTCGCATACCTCGGGTACCAATCAAGTGGGATCGATGGTGGTGTTTGAGGACGCCCTTGCTCGCAAGAAGGACTATCGCCAGTTCTCCATCGCCGACGCCGTCGACGACACCGCCGCGATGACCGAGGTGCTCACTCGCCGTTTTCGCCGCTACCTCGAGGAGTCGGCGCTGCCGCCCGAGCAAAGAGAGAGCGCCCGCTTTGCGTATCCACCACAGTTGGTGGTGGTCGATGGTGGCGCGCCCCAAGTGGCCGCAGCGCGACGCGCGATGGACGACGCGGGAGTCGGTGATATCGCAGTGATCGGGCTCGCGAAGCGGCTCGAAGAGGTGTGGCTGCCAGGGGAGGACTTTCCGGTCATCCTCCCGCGCGGCTCGGAGGCGCTCTACTTGCTGCAACGGGTGCGCGATGAGGCGCACAGGTTTGCAATCAAACACCACCGCGCGAAGCGCACGAAGGCGATGAAGGCGTCGGAGCTTGACACCATTCCGGGCGTCGGCCCTACGCGCGCGAAAGCGCTCATTCGTCACTTTGGTTCGCTTGCGGCCCTCAAGAGCGCCGATATCGAGCAAGTAGCTCGAGTACCTGGGATTGGGCACGCCACCGCTCGGGCGATCCTCGCGGCATTGCGCGGCGACGATGGCATGCTGGAACCATGAGCGACGAGTCCCAGCCGGTCACGTATCCCTCGGGTATTCCGAAGCCAGAATTCCGCACGCCTGAGGTGGCTCCTGACGTCATTCTCGTCACCGGTATGTCGGGGGCAGGCCGAACTCGCGCGGCCGCAGCGCTTGGAGATCTGGGCTGGTACGTCGTCGATAATTTGCCGCCGCAGATGCTTGGCGGGCTCGTCGAAATGGTGGGGACCGTAGCCGACGAACGCCTTGCGGTGGTCGTCGACGTGCGAGGCCGCGAGTTCTTCCGTGACGTCGCTGCGGTGCTCGATCATCTGTCGGAGCGCGGCGTACCCGTGCGCCTTCTCTTCCTCGATACGTCGGACGAGGTGCTGGTGCGCCGATTCGAAGAAGCGCGTCGACCGCACCCGCTCCAAAAAGACGGCACCTTGCTCGAGGGCATCGCTGCAGAACGTGCCGTTCTTGCTGAACTCCGTGAGCGCGCCCACCTCGTCATCGACACAAGCGAGCTCAATGTTCACGAGCTCCGGGAGCTCATTAGCGCAGAAGCGGGGGAGGAGGACCGCCCGCTCACCGTGAACGTCATGTCCTTCGGTTACCGAAAAGGTCTGCCGGCTGACGCGGACTACGTCGCCGACGTGCGCTTCCTCAACAACCCGCACTGGGTTCCCCACCTCAAGCCACTTACCGGTCTCGATCCGGCCGTTAGCGAGTATGTCCTAGGGTCTGACGGAGCGGCGGAATTTGTCGAGAGGTACTCCGACATGCTCGCGTCGGTGCTCACGCTCTACCGCGCCCATGACAAGCACTCCGTGACGATTGCGATCGGATGTACAGGCGGCCAGCATCGATCTGTTGCCATAGCGGAAGCCATTGGCCAACGCTTGCGGCAACGTGACGTCCAAGTGCGCGTCACTCACCGGGACCGGCCCACGTCATGACGGGGCGGTCGGTGGTCGCCATTGGGGGCGGGCACGGCTTGTACACCAGCCTTCAGGCGCTAAGGCGCGTCGCCGATGAGGTGACAGCGATTGTGACGGTGGCCGATGACGGAGGTTCATCGGGCCGTTTGCGAGACGAGATGGGCATCCTGCCGCCGGGCGACCTGCGCATGGCGCTCAGTGCTCTGTGCGATGACTCCGAGTGGGGGACCACGTGGCGAGACGTCCTGCAAACACGTTTCTCGACGTCGGGGCCTCTCGACGGACACGCCCTCGGCAATCTCTTGATTGCCGGCGTGTGGGAGAGGACCGGCGACATCGTTGAGGGTTTGCGCTGGGTAGGGCAATTGCTCAAGGCCGACGGGGTTGTCCTTCCCCTCGCAGCCGAACCGCTCGAGATCTCAGCCATTGTCGACGGGCCTGACGGCCCCCGATTTGTGCGCGGTCAAGTGGCGGTGGCGTCGGCGACGGGGCGTTTGCAGGGTTTGCGGCTCGAGCCGGAGCGGCCGCTCGTACCCCAGGCAACGCTCGACGCACTTGCGCGGTGTGATGCCGTGGTGATGGGGCCCGGTTCGTGGTTTACGTCCGTGCTCGTGCACTTCCTTGTGGAACCAGTCGCGGAGGCCCTCGTCAATGCGGGACCGCGAACAGTCATCACTCTCAATATCGCGCATGAGGACACCGAGACGGCAGACGATGATCGTGTTGACGACATCCGTGCGCTGCGCGCGCTTGAACCGCGCTTCCGGCCCGCTGCTGTGGTGGTGGATACGCAACACGACGACGAGGAGTTGCGCGCGGAGGTCGAAGACTGGGGTGTGAGGATGGTTGTGGCCGACATGAAGCGCGAGGGGACTGCTGACCGGCACGATGTCGGACGGCTCGCCGGCCAACTTGAAGCAGTCTTGGCCACTCTTCCGGGCTCTGCGGCAGGACCAAAGATGGCAGGATAGGCGCTATGGCGCTCACGGCTCAGGTCAAGGACGAACTCGCGCGCGTCAAGGTCGACCGCATCTCAGCACGCAAGGCGGAAATCTCGACAACGCTGCGCTTCGCAGGTGGACTCCATATTGTGTCGGGGCGAATCGTGATCGAAGCGGAGCTCGATACTGCGGCCGCAGCGCGTCGGCTGCGTACCTACATCCACGAGGTGTACAACCTCGGTTCCGAGATCATTGTCGTGTCGGGCGGTGCACTGAAGCGCGGCAACCGGTACGTGGTGCGCGTTGTCAAGGAAGGTGAGTCGCTCGCTCGTCAGACGGGTCTGCTCGACCACCGTGGCAGGCCTGTACGTGGACTGCCTCCACAGGTCGTCGGAGGTTCAATCGAGGACACAGTTGCAGCGTGGCGAGGCGCCTTCTTGGCGCATGGATCGCTCACGGAGCCAGGACGTTCCGCGAGTCTGGAAGTGACATCGCCAGGTCCGGAGGCAGCCCTCGCTCTCGTCGGAGCTGCGCGGCGCCTTGGGGTCAACGCGAAATCGCGTGAGGTACGCGGCGTGGACCGTGTCGTTGTGCGCGATGGTGATGCGATTTCTGCCCTGCTTGCTCGGCTCGGTGCGCACGATTCGGTGCTGGAGTGGGAAGAGAAGCGCACGCGGCGGGAGGTGCGCGGTACAGCCAATCGACTCGCCAACTTTGACGACGCGAACTTGCGCCGCTCCGCACAGGCCGCGGTGGCTGCGAGTGCACGCGTGGAGAGGGCGTTTGACATCCTCGGTGATGAGGTTCCCGAGCACTTGCGCGAGGCGGGCCAATTGCGGATTCTGCATCGGGACGCATCCCTCGAGGAACTGGGACGTCTTGCCACGCCACCTCTCACGAAGGACGCTGTCGCAGGTCGAATCCGCCGCTTGCTCGCGACCGCAGACAAGAAGGCCAAGGACTTGGGAATTCCCGATACGGAGGCAGGCCTCAACCCCGATTTGATCGGACTCGACTGAGTGCGAAAAGGTCCCGGGCCCTGGAAGGTCCTAGGACGGGACCTCGGTCGCACCTGGGACCTCTCGTTGGTAGTAGGCTGATATCAGTGCTTCACCGCAGGTGGAGCCCGCGCATTGCCGCGCTGACCACATCCCCAAGAACGCGCGTTCCTGCGCGAGCCGAGGAGAAAAAGTGACCATCAAGGTCGGGATTAACGGCTTCGGCCGAATCGGACGCAACTTTTTCCGCGCGATTGTCGCGTCGGGAGCTGACATCGAGGTGGTGGGTGTTAACGACCTCACCGACAACAAGACCCTCGCTCACCTTCTGAAGTACGACACCGTTCTGGGCAAGTTCCCGGGCGAGGTCACGTACGACGACGACAACATCTACGTTGACGGCAAGGCCATCAAGGCCCTCGCTGAGCGCGAGCCGGCAAACC
>JAEYUX010000157.1 GCA_023432235.1 Actinomycetes bacterium | reverse complement strand
GCGTCGGCCTCCATGCGAGTGCGCAGGACGGTGGGCCCCAGGGTGACGAGCGTGCCGGCGATCGAGAGGCCCACCCAGCCGCCAACGAGGATGAGTGCGTGGGCGAGAGTGAGGCCGTCGGCGGCGTCGAGCAGTCCGGCAGGAGCGTCGGCGTCAAGGAGGGCCACGGTGAGGAAGCCCGCGATCGTGCAGCCAATGACAAACAGCGCAGATGCGGCGACATAGAAGCGCAGCAGGAGCGCGTGGCGAGAGCCGAGCGCGTCGCGGGCGGCGAGCACAATCGCGTAGCCGTGCCAGGCGACCACCGCGCCCACCACCGTGGCGAATGCGATGACGAGAACGGGCACGGATGCCCACATGCCCGCAACGAGGCCAACGAGCGCGAGGTTGAAGATGACGGAACGGAGCACGGCGTCGCGGCCGGACCGTCGGTCAGTTGGCGGCAGGCGCAAGAGGCCGCGGGCGAAGTACCAGCTCCATTGGAGGATGCCGTTGGTGAGAACGCCGAGCGTGACGAGGTGAATGGTGGTCCACCACGTCTGGGGCAGTGCGCTCCGGGTGATGAGTCCGGTGACGGCTCCGACGAGCGCGAGCAGCATCCACATGGTGGTGATGCGGTCGGTACGCGGGCGGCGCGAGCGCGGCTTGGTAGCCATCCGACCTCCGTCCCAGACCTATTTTCGAGGACAAGGCTACTCTTAATTCATGAGACCCACGGAGGACGCACGTCCCGGCGCCGGACGCGTGCTCGCGGCGGTGCGGGCGAGCGCTCGTGGAGCCACCGTGACTGAGCTCGCCAGCGACTTGGGTCTGCACGTGACAACCGTCCGTTTTCACTTGGAACGGCTCGAGCGCCAGGGGCTCGTCGCCGGCGTGACGGAGACGACCGGGCGGCGCGGACGCCCGCGCGGGGTGTACCGAGCGGTTGCCGTGGCCGACGCTCGGGCCGGTATGCTCGCGGCTCTGGCCGACGCGGCTGCGGGGGAAGGTCCGGCAGCGGTACGCGCGCGGGAAGCGGGAGAGCGCTGGGCGGCCTCGTTGAATCTCGAGGTGCGCGACGCGGCGAGTGCATTGACGGCCGTGTTTCGCGAGTTGGGCTTTGCACCCGAACCTTTTGGCGACGGGCTTGCGCTGACGGCCTGTCCCTTTATCGAGGAAGCGCGACAGCATCCCGAAGCGGTGTGCGGCGTTCACCAGGGGTTGGCGGCCGGCATTGCGCGGCGGGCTGGTGCAAGCGTTGAGTTGCGGCCATTCCAGGGGGACACGTGCGTGTTGGCGGTGTCAGTAACGGACACCCCCGCGCCTAGATCCCGCCTCGATACACAGGCCTAGCCGCCGATCGCGCTCATCGGGCGACTCGGCTGCACAAATGTGGGGTCATCGATGCCGTGGCCGGGCTTCTTACGTGCCACACACGCAATCATTGCCTCGGCAAGTCGCTCATCGCTCGCGCCCTCACGCATAAGGGTGCGCAAGTCGGACTCCTCGTGAGCGAATAGGCAGTTGCGGAACTGGCCGTCCGCCGTGAGGCGCACCCGATCGCAACGGTCGCAAAACGCGCGTGTCACGGACGCAATGACGCCCACAGTCGCGTCGGTGCCCTCAATCGCGAATGTCTCAGCCGGTGCTGCGCCATCGTGGCCGAGTCCGGTGAGGGAGAACCGGGCACTGACGGCCGCGAGAATCTCCTCGGCGGTCACCATCTCCTCGCGTCTCCACGTGTGCCCGCCATCAAGCGGCATGTGCTCGATGAACCGCATTTGCAGACCGCGCTCTACAGCAAAGGTGACGAGGTCGGCGATTTCGTCATCATTGACCCCGCGCATGATCAAGGCGTTGACCTTGATCGGCGCAAAGCCCACAGCGCGCGCCGCCTCGATGCCCGCCAACGTGTCGGCAAGCCGGTCACGCCGCGTCAACTCGATGAAGCGCGCCCGCTGCAAGGTGTCCAAAGAGATGTTGACGCGGTCAAGCCCCGCATCGCGCAGCGGGGCTGCCAAGGACGGCAAGCGCAACGCGTTGGTGGTGAGTGACAAGTCGAGCGGCCCATCGGGAGTGACGAGCTCAGCAAGTGCAGCGACCACGTCAACCACATCGGGACGCAGAAGGGGCTCGCCGCCCGTGAGGCGTACCTCCCGCACACCCAGCCCCACCGCCACGCGCGTCAGCCGCACCAGCTCATCCGTGGTGAGCAACGTGGAACCCGCGAGCCACGGCACTCCATCGGCTGGCATGCAATACGTGCATCGCAAAGAACAGCGGTCGGTGAGGGAGAGGCGCAGGTCGCGGTGAACACGTCCGTATCGGTCGACGAGCGCATTCATGTGATGCCCACCCACGCGTGCGTGCCGTTGGCCAAGAGTTCGCGCTTCCACACCGGAAGTTCGGCCTTCACGCGCTCGACCGCTTCGCGGCACGCCGCAAAGGCTTCCGCACGGTGGGCCGACGCTGCGGCCGCCACAATCGCCACCTCACCAACAGCCAAGAGGCCCACGCGATGCGACAGCGCGATCACCACCTCATGCGCGGCCTCCACCTCCGCCACGATCTTCTTCGCAATGGCAAGCGCATCGGGGTGAGCCGAGTATTCGAGGTGGGTCACCTCGCCCTCGACACTCGGGTCGTGATCGCGCACCACGCCAATAAAGGTCGCGACAGCGCCATGAGCGGGATCGGCCAC
>JAEYUX010000131.1 GCA_023432235.1 Actinomycetes bacterium | reverse complement strand
GCCCCTGGCACATGTCGGGGCCCAGCGGCGTTGTCACGTATGGAGGACTTGATGCGCACCGCCGATATCCGTCAGCGCTGGCTCGATTACTTCGAGCGCAACGGGCACACCGTGGTGCCGTCGGCATCGCTCGTGTCACCGGACCCGTCACTGTTGTTCACGGTGGCCGGCATGGTGCCATTCATCCCGTACATGCTTGGTCAGCAGCAAGCGCCATGGCCGCGCGCCACGAGTGTCCAGAAGTGCATTCGTACTCTCGACATCGACGAGGTAGGCAAGACCACCCGTCACGGCACGTTCTTCCAGATGAACGGCAACTTCTCGTTTGGCGACTACTTCAAAGAGGGCGCCATCTCCTATGCCTGGGATCTGGTGACGGGTCCTGAGTCGGAAGGCAAGTACGGATTCGACCCGGACCTCATCTGGGTGACGGTCTATCACGACGACGACGAAGCCGTTCACTTGTGGAAGACCATTGCGGGTCTGCCTGATGAGCGCATTCAGCGCCGCGGCATGAAGGACAACTTCTGGTCAACTGGGCAGCCGGGCCCCGCCGGGCCTTGCTCGGAGATCTTTGTTGATCGTGGCCCCGAGTTTGGCAGAGAGGGCGGCCCTGTTGCGGACGAGCACCGTTACATCGAGATCTGGAACCTCGTGTTCATGCAGTACGAGCGAGGCGCAGGTGGCGGTAAGGATGAGTTTCCGATCCTTGGCGAGTTGACACAAAAGAACATTGATACTGGCCTCGGCCTTGAGCGCGTCGCATTCCTCAAGCAGGGCGTCGCCAATATGTACGAGATCGACGAGGTCTTCCCGGTCATCGAGACTGTGCAAGAGATGACGGGCCGCCGCTATGGCGCGGACAATGACGACGACGTTCGCATGCGTGTGATCGCGGACCACGTCCGTTCTGGCCTCATGCTGATGGACGACGGTGTGGTGCCAGGCAACGAAGGACGTGGATACGTCCTACGGCGCCTCTTACGCCGTTCCGTGCGCTCGATGCGCCTTCTTGGTGTCCAGGATCCGTCCCTCGTCGCGCTCCTCAACACCAGCTATCAGGCGATGCGAGCCTCCTACCCGACACTTGACGAACGCTTCTCGCACATCTCGGGTGTTGCAGGGGCTGAGGAAGAGGCATTCCGGCGCACCCTCACACAGGGCACGTCGATCTTCGACACGGCGGTGGCGATCACCAAGCAGTCGGGCGGCTCGGTCATCGGCGGCAATGAGGCGTTCACGCTGCATGACACGTATGGCTTCCCGATTGATCTCACCCTTGAGATGGCCGCTGAGCAGGGACTGAGCGTGGACGAAGAGGCGTTCCGCTCGCTCATGCAGGAGCAGAAGGACCGCGCCCGCGCCGATGCGAAGGCGAAGAAAGGTGGCCACGGCGACCTCACGGCGTATCAGCAGGTAGGCGCGGCCACTCCGAGCGTGTTCCGTGGTTATGACGAGCTCCAGGTCGCATCAAAGGTGGTTGCTCTCATCAAGGACGGCGTGAGCATTCCGGTTGCGCAAGCGGGCGACACGGTCGAAGTGGTGCTTGCCGAAACCCCGTTCTATCCCGAGTCGGGAGGTCAGGACGCTGACCTTGGTGTCATTCGTGGAGCTAGTGCCTCCCTCGAGGTGGTGGACGTCCAGCGACCGATCAAGGACGTGATCGTTCACACCGTTCGGGTCAACGAGGGCGCGATCGCGGTGGGGGACGCGGTTTCCGCCGAGGTTGATCCGGTGAACCGTCGCCAGGCGTCAAAGGCGCACTCAGCAACGCACCTCATCCACTCTGCGCTGCACGAGGTGCTAGGAAAGCAGGCGAATCAGGCCGGCTCGTACAACAAGCCGGGGTACATGCGCCTCGACTTTGCGTGGACGCAGGGCGTGAGTGCCATGGCTCGGAGCGAAATCGAGGATGTGGCCAACCGCGCGATCCGTGAGGAATTGCCGGTCAGCACGAAGATCATGGCTCTCGAAGAGGCAAAGGCGCTCGGCGCGATGGCACTCTTTGGCGAGAAGTACGGCGACAAGGTGCGCGTTGTCGAGATCGGTGGACCCTTCTCTCGCGAGCTCTGTGCCGGTACCCACGTCGACAACTCTGCTCAGATCGGTCTGCTGACCGTGACGGGTGAAGGTTCGGTGGGATCGGGTGCACGCCGCATTGAGGCGCTCGTCGGCGCCGACGCATTCAGCCACTTGGCTGCCGAGCGTTCAATCGTGTCCGAACTGACGAGCACGCTGAAGACTCAGCCGCACGAGCTGACGAGTCGCGTTGCGTCTCTTGTCGAGCGTCTCAGCCAGGCTGAGAAGGAACTCTCAGCGCTTCGCCAGCAAGCCGTTCTTCGGGCCGCGGGAGAGATCGCCGAGACCGCGCAGGATCTTGCTGGCGTCAGCGTCGTCACAAACCTCGTCGCTGACGCGGGCAGCGCCGATGATCTACGAACGCTTGCCCTCGATATTCGGCAACGCCTTGGCGACGCGAAGCCGAGTGTTGTGGCGCTAGCTGCCGACACTGGTGGCCGGCCCAGCGTCGTCATCGCGACGAACGGGCCCGCACGCGACAGCGGACTGAGCGCCGGTGATCTTGTCAAGATCGCGACATCAGTGCTCGGCGGTGGTGGCGGCGGGAAGCCCGATCTCGCTCAGGGCGGCGGTCAGAACGTCACCGCGATCCCTGCAGCACTCGCTGCGGTGGCTGAGCGCATCGAGGCACGTGGATAGGGGAGTGCGCCTCGGCGTCGACGTGGGCACGGTGCGCGTTGGCGTTGCTGCCAGCGACCCCGAGGGGATTCTTGCTTTCCCTCTTGAGACGGTGCAGCGAGCGAGCAATGCCGTTGAGCGCGTCGCCCAGATCGCTACCGAAAGAGAAGCGATCGACGTCTTTGTTGGCTTGCCGCGCCATTTGTCGGGCGCGGAGGGGGCGTCGGCAGCTGACGCACGAGACTTCGCCACCCGTCTGGCGGAACTGTTGGAATGCCCGGTCCGTTTGATCGACGAACGACTGTCGACAGCGTCGGCCTCACAGGCAATGCGGGCTGCAGGTAGAAATGCCCGCAAACAACGTGACAGCATTGACCAGGCCGCAGCTGTGGTGATTTTGGATACGGCCCTCGATGCCGCCCGTCAGGGCAATCTGAGTACAGTAGCCCCGAGGGTGGCGCTCAAGGAGAACGATGACTGACCTGTTCGAGGCAGAGACCACGACGACCACGTCGCTTGATCTGCGACGACTGCAACGTCAGAAGCGACGTGCGACACGTCGTAAGTGGGCGCTTGTCTTGGTGTCCTTGGGTCTCGTGCTCGTGGCGATGGGCGGGTCCATTGCGTACAACTTTGTGCAAGGAGCCCTCGAGACCGAAGAGGTGGGGATCGCCGACTACGAGGGTCTTGGCCAGGGCACCATTCAAGTGGAAATCAAGCCTGGCGACACCGGCGCGATGATCGCTCAGACGCTGTACGAAAGCGACGTTGTCGCGTCGGTCGAGGCGTTTACGAAGGTGTACACCGCCAGCGCTGATTCGATGAGCATCAAGCCCGGGTTCTACTTCATGCAACGGCAGATGAAGGCCGAGTATGCACTCGCTCTCCTGCTCGACCCGAATAACCGTGACCTTCGCAAGATCAATGTGCCCGAAGGTAAGACGCTTCAGTTCTACTACCAAAAGATTGCTGACCTCACCGGAGTCGAAATCGATGAGGTGAAGGCAGCGGCTGAGGATACGGAGAAGCTGGGCCTGCCTCCTGAGGCGGGCGGCAACCTCGAAGGCTGGCTCTTCCCAGCAACCTACGAGTTCAATCCGGGTGTCACCCCAACCGCGGTGCTCCAGGCCATGGTGAAGAAGACTGTTGATGTGCTCGATGCTCAGGGTGTAGCGCCTGAGAATCGCCAGCGCATCCTCACGGTTGCATCGCTTGTCGAGATGGAAGCGAAGCTGGCTGAGGACCGTCCGCTCATCGCCGGTGTCATTTACAACCGCATCGAGCAGGACTGGAAGCTCGAGTTCGACTCGACGGTGAAGTACGTCTCGCCGGACACCGAGGGCGCGTTCATCACGAACGAAGAAAAGGCCATCGACAGCCCGTACAACACGTACAAGTACGCAGGCTTGCCGCCCGCACCCATCGCGGGCGCCGGAGAAGCATCCATCGCCGCTGCGGTGGCTCCTGCCGCGCACGACTACATGTTCTTTGTCACGGTGAACCTCCACACCGGTGAGACCGCGTACGCCGCCACCTTGTCGGAGCACCAGAAGAACGTGCAGCAGATGCGCGCGTGGATTGACGCGAACCTGGGCGACTCGTGACCACTCGGGCGGCCGTCCTCGGTCACCCGATCAGCCACTCACTTTCCCCGGCGCTTCACAACGCCGCCTACGAGGCCCTCGCCATCGATTGGCGATACGAGGCGATTGACGTCGAGGAGCCGGCGCTTGAGGCGTTTCTCGAGTCGCGCGGCGACGAGTGGGGAGGATTGTCGCTGACGATGCCTCTCAAAGTCGAGGGTGCGCGGCTTGCGAGCTTTGTCGAACCGCAAGCGAAGCTGCTCGGTGTGATCAACACGCTCGTGCCGTCGGGGCGAGGCGAATACCGACAATGGGTGGGAGCCAACACTGACATTCACGGCATTACCGAAGCGTTGCGTGAAGGCGGCTGCACTGAAGCCTCCCGCGGCGTCGTGCTCGGGGGCGGAGCCACGGCGTCGTCCGCAGTTGCCGCATTGGGCGCCCTTGGCGTGAAGCAGCCCATCGTGGTCGTTCGGTCGCGCGCACGTGCTGGGCGGGTGATCCGGGCAGCGAGCAAGATGGGCCTGTCGCCACGCCTCGTCATGTGGGACGACCCTGCCGTGGTGCCCGCGTTGCTTGAGGCACACGCTGTCGTTTCGACGGTTCCGGCCGACGCTGGGGCGAACGTGGGGGATCAGCTCGCCGCAGCAGGGGCACGGGTGAGTGGGGTATTGCTCGACGTCGTGTACCGTCCGCGCGTGAGCGAGCTCAGTTCCGAGTGGATGCGGGCCTCCGGCGCAAGCGTTGACGGCACACGAATGCTCCTTCATCAGGCAGGCGAGCAAGTGCGTCTCATGACCGGCAAAGCCGCACCGCTAGTCGCGATGGAAGCAGGCATGACAGCGGTGTTGAATAACTCATAACTCCATTTGCTACAGGCCGTGCCGATGTTATGTTCGGCGCTTGAGAGGCAAGGGCCCCATGGGCTGAGGAGGCTGTGTGCGACAGCTGGGAGACATCCTCATTGCGGAAGGTGTTCTCACTGAACAC
>JAEYUX010000052.1 GCA_023432235.1 Actinomycetes bacterium | reverse complement strand
GTCATCTCTTGCACGGTCTCGATGACCGGGAAGACCTCGTCGATCTCGTACATATTGGCGACGCCTTGCTTGAGGAAAGCGACGCGCTCAAGACCGAGACCGGTATCAATGTTCTTTTGCGTCAGCTCGCCAAGGATCGGGAACTCGTCCTTACCGCCACCCGCGCCTCGTTCGTACTGCATGAACACGAGGTTCCAGATCTCGATGTAACGGTCCTCGTCCGCAACGGGGCCGCCCTCTTTGCCAAACTCGGGGCCACGATCAACATAGATCTCCGAGCAAGGCCCGGCGGGGCCCGGCTGCCCGGTTGACCAGAAGTTGTCCTTCATGCCGCGGCGCTGAATGCGCTCATCGGGAAGACCGGCAATGGTCTTCCACAAATGAACGGCCTCGTCGTCATCGTGATAGACCGTCACCCAGATAAGGTCCGGGTCGAATCCGTACTTGCCTTCCGACTCAGGACCAGTCACCAGGTCCCAGGCGTAGGAAATGGCACCCTCTTTGAAGTAGTCGCCAAACGAGAAGTTGCCGTTCATCTGGAAGAACGTGCCGTGACGGGTGGTCTTGCCTACCTCGTCGATGTCGAGAGTACGAATGCACTTTTGGACGCTCGTGGCGCGCGGCCATGGCGCCTGCTGCTGACCAAGCATGTACGGGATGAATGGCACCATGCCGGCCACCGTGAACAACAGTGACGGGTCGGGTGACACGAGCGAAGCCGACGGCACCACGGTGTGCCCGTTGCGCTCGAAGTAATCGAGCCAGCGCTGACGAATATCGGCGGTGCGCATCAAGTCCTCCATACGTGACAACGCCGCTGGGCCCCGACATGTGCCAGGGGCCCAGCGGCCGTTGTGGTCAGGTCTCCTGCCGAGACTAGTGCGTGTTAGCGCGCGTAGTACTCGACAACGAGCTGGACGTCACAGATCACCGGAACCTCGGCGCGCTTGGGGCGACGCACGAGCTTGGCGGTGAGCTTCTCGAGCTGGACGTCGAGATAGTCAGGCAGTTCCGGCAGCACGTCGCGGTGTGCACCGGCGGCGGCAGCCATGTAGGGCTCCATCGTGACGGCCTTGGGCTTGACCTGGATGGTCTGGCCAGGGGTCACACGGAACGAGGGACGGTCAACGATCTTGCCGTCAACAAGAATGTGACGGTGAAGAACGGTCTGGCGCGCCTGCAGGATCGTACGTGCGAAGCCAGCGCGCAGCACGAGAGCGTCGAGACGCATCTCAAGCAGCTCGACAAAGGACTCACCGGTCAAACCCGGCTCCTTGCGTGCTTCTTCGAACGTGCGCGTCATCTGCTTCTCGCGGAGCCCGTACTGGGCGCGCAAGCGCTGCTTCTCGCGCAGACGAACGGCGTAGTCGCTTTCCTTACGGCGTGCCGTGCGGCCGTGCTCACCCGGGGGGTACGGACGCTTCTCGAAGTGCTTGACAGCCTTCGGCGTGAGCGCAATACCGAGCGAACGCGACAGGCGAACCTGGCGACGTGCCTTCTGAACTGAGGTCATGATGTCCTTACGTGTATCGAGGCACGCGGAAGTGCTCCGATGAAATCGATGTGTGCTTATTCGCGGCGCCAGCAGCCAACCGTCCGCGAGGGCCTGACAAGTGTAGCAACAAGCGGGCGGCTACGGAGCCACGCCGACGCGCCGCTACCGATCCCGTCCCAGCAAGCGCCGGATGGTCTGCAAGCGCTCCGTCAGCGAGCGTTCGAGTCCGTGATCCGTTGGTTCGTAATAGCGCTCACCGCGCAATGTCTCCGGCAGATAATCCTGGGCGGCGACGCCGTGTGGTGCGTCGTGTGCGTACGCGTAGCCCGTCCCGTGGCCGATGTCCTTGGCGCCCGGGTAGTGGGCGTCCCGTAGGTGGTCAGGGACAACGCCCGCCTTGCCGGCTTTGACGTCGGCGATTGCGGTGTCGATCGCAACGTAGGCGCGGTTTGATTTGGGCGCAAGCGCCAAGTACGCAGTCGCTTCGGCAAGGGGAATCCGGCCTTCCGGCATCCCAATGAAGCTGACGGCGTCTGCAGCGGCTTGAGCGATGACGAGTCCCTGCGGGTCTGCGAGACCGATGTCTTCACTTGCGAGAATGACGAGCCTGCGCGCGATGAACCGAGGGTCCTCCCCGGCAACGACCATCCGTGCCAAGTAGTGCAAAGCGGCGTCAACGTCTGAGCCACGCACCGACTTAATAAACGCGCTGATGACGTCGTAGTGCTGATCGCCTGACTTGTCATATGCGACAAGTGCGGCGTCCATCGTCGATTCGACGATCTCGGCGGTGATGCGGCCGTCGCCCTGCTTCGCCGAGTCTGCGACCGACTCGAGCAAGGTAAGCGCCTTGCGGGCGTCGGCACCCGCAACGCGAACGATGTGATCGCGAGCGTCTGGCTCAAGTGTCACTTCGCCATCAAGGCCGCGCGGATCTTCCGTCGCACGCTCAAGGAGGCGAGTGACATCGTCGGTCGTCAGCCCCTTGAGGGTGAGGAGCAAGGACCGCGACAAGAGCGGTCCAACAACGGAGAAGCTGGGGTTTTCGGTGGTTGCACCGATCAGGGTGATCCACCGGTTCTCGACCGCTGGCAGGAGGATGTCCTGTTGACTGCGTGTAAAGCGATGGATCTCGTCTATGAAGACAACCGTCTCGCGCTCCCCCATCGCGAGGCGCCGTTTTGAATCCTCGATGACCGCGCGGACATCCTTTACGCCGGCAGTGACGGCGCTCAACTCGACAAAGCGTCTCGAGCCTGCGACCAGATAGGCAAGAGTCGTCTTGCCCGTCCCTGGCGGCCCCCACAGGATGACGCTCGTGGCAGGTGACGTATCCCCGATCAGTCGCCGTAGCGGCGAGCCCTCTCCAAGGAGGTGCCCTTGCCCAAGAACATCGTCAAGTGCGCGCGGACGCATTCGCACCGCAAGTGGTGATGCGGCGCTAGGTTCCGGCACCCCAGTTGAGGTGGTGCCTATCGCGTCAAAGAGGTCCACACGGCCACTCTAGGCGCGACGGCTGACGGTGAGAACTTACCTATTGCAAGAACTCTTTCGAAACGTTACTTTCGAGATATGAGTACGCCTCACCACCCCCCTGCCCCGTGGCCCGTGCGTCGCATCACGAACCCCGCCGAGCTCAAGGCACTCGCGCATCCCGTGCGTTTCGCCATCGTCGATCTCCTTGCAGAAGGCCCGCTCACCGCAACCCAATGCGCCGAACGGCTCGGCGAAACACCTGCCAACTGCTCGTATCACTTGCGCCAACTCGCAAAGTACGGGCACGTTCTCCCGGCGGAGGGTGGGCATGGGCGCGAGCGGTATTGGCGGGCCCGCGAAGAGGGCATCACCTTTGACGAGACCGGGCCGGGCGCAGCGGCCGCCGCGCGTGCAGTGACCGACGCCGTCGATACCTATCGCTTTGACGCATGGGAACGGTACAAGGCGAGGCGCTCCCAGGAATCTGAGCCGTGGCGCGACCTCGCTGGCTCAATGGACGCCGTCATGTGGATGACCGCCGAAGAACTGGCTGGGTTCACGGCTCAGTTGTACGCCCTCGTTGCGCCCTACGCCGAGCGCTTGTCAGATGAAAGCACGCGTCCAGCTCATTCCCGAGCCATTCGCTTCTTCTCGTACAACTTCCCAGGAGAGCGGTCATGACAAGCGTGCTCGCACGCCGACGCTTCATCACCCTCTCCGCGTTACGGCAACTGCCGACGGGGCTCGTTCTGCCCGTGCTCGTGCTCTTGCCGATCGCTCGAGACATCAGTCCCGCGCACATCGGCATGCTCTTTGGCGCGTATTCCGCTGCAACCATTCTTTTTGAGTTGCCCACAGGCGGTCTCGCAGATGTGATCGGTGCGCGTCCCGTGCTCCTCATCGCAACAGCATTCGCGGTCGGGGCGACGCTCATCGTGGCCATGTCACAGACGCTGCCATCGATGCTGGCGGGATACACACTCTTTGGGGTCTCGCGAGCTCTCGACTCGGGCCCGTTGCAATCGTGGTACGTCAATCACGAGCGTGCGCACGACCAGCACGCGCCGGTGCGTACCGGACTGTCCCGAGCGAGCGCGAGCGGCTCCATTGCGATCGCGGTGGGCGCGCTCGCAACAGCCGCGATCACGCACGTAGGAGGCTCGACACCAAGAAGTGACACCATCATCCCGGTCGCGGTTCCGCCTCTCGCTGCTGCCGCGATGTATGCGCTCTACGGCGTTCTAGTTGCCCGCTGGCTCGTACCCATATCTGACGCCCCGCGTGCCCGGCTAGGCGACGCAATGGTGGATGTGCCGCGAACCCTCAGGAACGGATTCTCCCTTGCCCGCCAACGCGGTCCACTGCGGCCCCTCCTCCTCTTAACGGCAGCGATTGGTGCCGCTCTCGCCGGTATTGAACTCCTCGCGCCATTGCACCTCAGCGCGCTCACCGCCGACACCAGTTCAACCGCGACGTTCTTCGCTCTCCTCACGTGCGCCGCGTTCCTCGTAGCCGGCTTGGGCGCGTGGGCTTCTCCCCTTGTCGCTCACAGGTTCCGGTCTGCACCTGTCACTCTCGCCGCGACAACGATCATTGCGGCGATAGCCCTCGCTGGCGTCGGATTGCCAGGAGTGCTTGCAGCAGGCGGGATGTATCTCATCTTCTATGCCGCACTCGGCGCGGGCGAACCGTTGCTCGATGAACTGACCCACGACGCCGTGGGCGCCGGTCACCGCACCACGATGTTGTCGATTCGGTCAATGACTCTTCAGTCAGTGGGAATGCTGACGAGTATGAGCGTGGGCTGGCTTGCCGACCGCGCCGGCACTCCCCCTGCGTTCCTCGCCGTCGGCGTCGTCATGGCATGTGGCTCCGTCGCGCTTACTGGCTGGAAGCGACGGGGCTACACCACAGCGAATGCGACGCGAACAACCGCGGCGCACGGCTATGCCTCGACTGCTGGCTCCTCTTCGGGAACATAGTCGACACCCGTCTCGGCACGTTGCTCCGCTGGGATGGGCGCAGGTGCACCCGTGAGCGGATCCATGCCCCCACCCGACTTCGGGAAGGCGATGACGTCACGAATCGATTCGTAGCCACCGAGCAGCATGACAACGCGGTCCCAGCCAAGCGCGATGCCACCGTGCGGCGGTGCACCGTACTGGAAGGCGTCGAGCAAAAAGCCGAACTTCTCCTGTGCCTCCTCGGGGCCGATCCCCATCACCGTGAATACTCGTTCCTGCACATCACGGCGGTGGATACGGATTGAGCCACCACCGATCTCGTTGCCGTTGCACACGATGTCGTAGGCGTAAGCGAGTGCCTCACCAGGAGACTCTTCAAAGCGGTCGATCCACTCCGGCGTGGGCGAGGTGAACGCATGGTGGAGGGCCGTCCACGCAGAGGTGCCGAGTGCAACGTCGTCGTCATCAGCCTTCACGGGCTTGAACAGCGGCGCGTCGACAATCCACACAAACTCGAAGCGCGACTCATCGATGAGACCAACGCGCCTGGCGATCTCGCCACGCGCAGCACCGAGGAGTGCGCGAGAAGAGTCGGCGTCACCAGCGGCAAAGAAGATGCAGTCGCCCGGTTGCGCACCGACTACCTCGGCGAGGCCAGCCAGTTCGCCCTCGGACAGGTTCTTGGCAACCGGACCACCAAGGGTGCCGTCCTCGGCGACGAGCACATAAGCAAGACCCTTTGCACCGCGTTGCTTCGCCCAGTCCTGCCATGCATCAAGCGCTTTGCGCGGCTGGCTTGCGCCGCCAGGCATGACGACAGCGCCCACGTATGGAGCCTGGAACACGCGGAAAGGAGTGTCTTTGAAGTACTCGGTCAGCTCGGTCAGTTCAATGCCAAAGCGAATGTCCGGCTTGTCCGAACCAAAGCGCGCCATCGCCTCGGCGTACGTGAGACGCGGAATCGGCGTCGCCACCTCATAACCGATGAGGGACCACAACTCCTTGATGATGTCCTCACCAAGAGCGATCACGTCATCTTGGTCAACAAAGCTCATCTCGATGTCGAGCTGAGTGAATTCGGGCTGACGGTCGGCGCGGAAGTCCTCATCTCGGTAGCAGCGAGCGATCTGGTAGTACCGCTCCATGCCGCCGACCATGAGCAACTGCTTGAACAATTGCGGCGACTGAGGCAGGGCGTACCAAGAACCCGGAGCAAGGCGCGCTGGGACAACGAAGTCGCGTGCGCCCTCCGGGGTCGATCGCGTGAGAGTCGGCGTTTCGATCTCAAGGAAGTCGTGGCGGTCGAGCACACGACGCGCCGCGGCGTTTGCCTGCGAACGCAACACGATTGCCGAGCGCGGCGCGGGGCGGCGGAGGTCGAGGTACCGGTGCTTGAGGCGGGCCTCTTCACCGACCGTGACGTACTCGTCGATTGGGAAAGGCGTGGGGATCGACTCATTGAGGACAACAACGTCGGTGCCGACAACCTCAATCTCACCCGAGGCCATGTTCGGGTTCGCCGAGCCTTCCGGGCGCAAACGCACCTCACCGGTCACCTGGATAACGAACTCAGTACGGAGCGAGTGCGCGACCTCTTCGCGAAGCACAACCTGGGCGAGGCCCGAGGCGTCGCGCAAGTCAATGAACGCAACACCCCCGTGGTCGCGCCGCCGGCCAACCCACCCAGCGAGAGTGACAGTCGCGCCAGCGTCGGCGGCACGGAGATTCCCGGCAAGATGGGTGCGAAGCACGTGAACGGCCTTTCGTAACGGTGAGATGCCCTCGGAAAGGGCGCCATGCAAGTCTAGCGGCGCTGAATACGCACCTTGAGGTCGCTGGCGGGCGGAACCCACGCGTCGGCGTCGGCCGCGATCTGCTCCCCCGTGCGGATGTCCTTCACGTCGCCGTCCCCCTCGTCATTGGGGAACCATACAAACGGGATACCGCGCCGATCCGCGTATTGGATCTGCTTGCCAAACTTCGCCGCTGCGGGCGCAACTTCACACGCGATTCCCCGCGACCGCAACCTGCCGGCGATCGCATCTGATGCGGCGCGGCTTTCGTCGTTGACAACAGCAACAAGGACGACGCTCGGTACGGACCGAGAGGCCGTCACCAATCCATGGGAAACGAGACGAGAAACGAGACGGCTCACGCCGATCGACATGCCGACGCCGGGAAAACCACCGCCGGCAACGAGAGAGTCGTAGCGACCTCCCGAGCAGATCGAGCCGAGATCCTCGTGACCTTCAAGGGTCGTCTCGTACACGGCGCCTGTGTAGTAATCGAGACCGCGGGCGATGCTGAGATCGGCAACGGCCGTACCGGGCACAGCGGCGTTCACGGACTCAACAAGGCGCACAAGAGACGCGATGCCCTCGCCGAGTGCACGCTGTGCCTCCTCGTCATTGACGGTGGGGGTGGTCTCCCACAAGTCGAGGACCGCCTCCTTGAAGGAACCGTCCGTTGACTGAATCTTGGCGAGTTCAAGAATTGCCTGCGCGGCCTGCTCGCTCACGTTCTGGGCCGCAAGTTCCGACGCGACACCGGCAGGACCGATCTTTCCCAATTTGTCGACGCTGCGCAGCGCGCCAGCAACGTCTGTGATGCCAACTCCGCGGTAGAAGCCTTCGACGAGCTTGCGGTCGTTCATGCGCATTGTGGCCCGCGGGACAGGCAGCGCAGCAAGTGCCCGTGCCATGACAACGGCGACTTCCGTCTCGAAGTGAGCCGGCAGCGTATCCCTCGCCACCACGTCGATGTCCGCCTGGTAGAACTCGCGGAAACGACCCTCCTGAGGGCGCTCGCCTCGCCACACCTTCTGAATTTGGTAACGGCGGAACGGGAACTGCAACTGGCCCTGGCGCTCCTCGACATAGCGAGCGAAAGGCACCGTGAGGTCAAAGTGCAGGCCGAATTCAGCGTCGGCCGCATCCCCTCCACGCCTCGTCAACACATAAACCTCTTTGGAGGCTTCAGCGCCGCCGCCAAGGAGGTCAAGCGGCTCGACCGCACGCGTCTCGATCTCAGCGAAGCCGTGGAGTTCAAAGATCGTGCGCAACGATGACAGGAGCGATGCTTCAACTGCACGCTCTGCGGGGGACCACTCAGGGAATCCGGACAAGGGCGCACGTCGCGACATGGCCACCATTGTTCCATTGCCCGCGCCGTAGACTGACGCACACGCGGCGATGAGCGGTCGCAGGAGCGGGAGCGTATGAGCAAGAAGAAGCGCCCATCGACGGCGAGCAAAGCCAATAAGAACGCACAAACGGCGTCGCGGCAGCAGGCCCTTCGGGCCCAGCACCGCCGCACCCTCATCCTCGCGGCGGTGCTGCTTGGCCTTCTCATTGGGCTTGTCATTGTCGCCGTTGTGCAGTCACGCGAAACGGTGCCAGGTGGCAATGAAGCTCCTCGCGCCAACTCGTCGCTGGTCCCCTCGGCCGACCACGCACGTGGTCACGAGTGGAACTGGGTGCTCGAGACAAATCGGGGTGACATCTCGATCGTGCTCGATGGCAACGAGGCTCCTCAAGCGGCCTCCGTGCTCCTGTCGCTTAATCAAAGTGGCTTCTTTGCGTCCACCGATTGTCACCGCGTACGCACCGAAGAACCGTTCTTCCTGCAATGCGGTTCACCCGACGGAACATCGAGCGGTGGGCCGCCATATCGCTTTGGCCCTGTCGAGAACGCACCATCCGATCACCGTTACCCCGCCGGCAGCGTCGTCATGGTGCGAAGCGGCGACGACGAGTACTCGATGGGCAGCCAATTCTTCATTGTGTACGAGGACTCAGTGATCGAGACGGCCGATGGACGTGGGTACACAGTCGTTGGTCGAGTGACTGAAGGACTCGATATCGTGAGACACGTGGCCGAAGGCGGTACCATCACGGGTGCCTCTGATGGCCAACCCGCCCAATCCGTCATTCTCAAGAAGGTCGCTACCGCATGAGCCCCGCTAAGCCCCGGCCTATCCCCCGCCCTAAGGCGCCATCGCCCGCTGTGTTGGCCGCTCACAGTGCTCACCCTGTGCGCGTGCCTGTGGTCGACGAGATCACGCCAGCACAGATCGCAGCGGCATCTGAGTTTGGCGCCGTTGAGGGCGATTCTGTGGTGCTCGTCGATGGCACGACCCGCACCGTCGTTGGCCCCGCCGCGGGTGATGAACCCATCGCGCCGTACGCAAAGGCATTCATCGAGCTTGCTGCGTCAGTTGAGCGTTTCCATGCACGTCTCGTGGGCGCGGAACTGAGCCCCAAAGACATCGACGACGCGCTGTCAGGTCTCAAAGCGTCGATCGAAACACCTGTCGTGGTGGGCAATATTGCCGCACTCCGGGCACGTTTCTCAGTGGTCGAGGCGGAGGCAAGCGAGGTTGCGGAGCGGGTTCGCGCCGAACGCGCCGCCGCCCGCGAGCAGGCCGCTGCCGCTCGCGAAGAGATCGTCGCCCAGGCCGAAGCGCTTGCCGCAAAGCCCGAGCGCCAGGTGCACTGGAAGAACGACACTGCGCGTATGCGTGAGCTACTCGATGAGTGGAAGGAAGCGCAGCGCTCAGGTGCGCGCATCGGCAAAGACGTCGAGCGGGAGTTGTGGAAGCGATTCACGAAGGCGCGCTCCGCCTTTGAGAAGGCGCGCAAGACGCATTTTGCTCACCTCGACAAGGAGAACTCGGCTGTCGCCGCGACCAAGGAGTCCCTTGTGACGCAAGCAGAGGCCTTGGCGACGTCAACCGATTGGGATCGCACCGCACGTCAGTTCAAACAACTGATGGACCAGTGGCGCAACGCCGGTCGCGGCCGACGCGCAACGGACGACGCCCTCTGGGAACGGTTCCAAGCAGCACAGGAGGCTTTCTTCACTGCACGCCGCGCTGAAGCCGATGCGCAGGAGGTTGAGTGGGCCGCGAACGTGCCAGCGAAGGAAGCCGCAGTTGCTGCGGCGGAGGCGCTGTTGCCGATCTCCGATATTCGCTCCGCCAAACGTGATCTTCGTCAGATTCAAGATCGCTTTGACGCGGCGGGCGAGGTTCCGCGTGCAGACGCTGCTCGCTTGAGCAAGCGCATGGCGGCTGTTGAGCGCGCGGTGCGTGAGGCTGACCAGCAAGCATGGTCGTCTCGTAACCCAGAGATCGAGGCGCGCGCCACGGGTGCTGCGGCACAACTGCACGCGGCGATTGCCGATCTCGAAAAGAGCCTTGCCGACGCCTCAGCGAGTGGCGACAAGCGCAAGGTGAAGGAATTGACGGAGGCGCTCGAGGCGCGCAAGGCCTGGCTCAAGCAGATCGAGGCTGTCGCGAAGTAAGGCCTCGGTACCCGAAGCGGCTGTCCACAGAACCGCGCGGAGTTCAGCACCGTGACGCGTGCGCGTGAGAGCGTACCGTCATGATTCACGCTCCGTCTGCGGTCGATGCACCACGTACCGCGAGGCGGCGCCCTGGGGCACCACTGCGCACGCTTGTTGTCACACCGTCCCTCCTCGGTGTGGGCGCGTACGCGCGGCTTGTTCGCGATGACTGCGTGAGAGAACTCAGCACGGGCGTCGCGGCCCCACCTGTGCTCGCTTGTCTTCCTCACGTTCGCGCGGCGTCTGTCGCGCATCTCGTGCCCGCTCGCGGAGCGCTCACGGGCGTGAGTGCTCTGTGGGTGCATGGGTGGGCGGCCAATGAGCCCCTTCCCGTAGCGATCACAGTTGCTGCGCGCCCGGGTGTGCGACTCAGCGAGCCTGCGGGCACGCTCGCCGCGTGGCGTGCGGTGACTCATGAAGGCTCAGTTGAGCACGCCGAGGCCATTGGCGGCACCGCCGTCGCCCATCCTGCAGGCGCTGTCGCCACTGCGCTGGCTCACGATTCACTACGTCACGCCATTCCGGCCGCATGGTGGGCGCTAGACGCCCTCGGCGTTCCCCCTCGAGATGTTGAGGCGCTCTTGCCGCGCAGAGGACCTTCTACGCGGCGGGCATGGCAAGCGTGGCGTGCAGTGAGAAATGCCCGTAGCGGCACTTACGAGCCGTCGTAGACCCGGCGAGCTCCCGTGACACGGCGGGCGTCGTAGACGCCATCGATGCGGCGCACTGCACTGAGAACTGCACCAAGGTGCGATGGGTCCGCCATCTCGAATGTGAACGTGTTGAGCGCAACGCGGTCGCGCGACGTCGACACGTGCGCGCCAAGAATATTGAGGTGATGGTCGGACAAGACTTGAACGACGTCGGCGAGCAGGCGGTTGCGGTCTAGCGCTTCCACCTCGATTTGGACCATGAACGTCGAGTCAGAAGCGCCTGTCCACTGGACATCGACCATGCGCTCAGGCTGTTGCTCGAGCTGGAGGAGATTCTCGCAGTCCGAACGGTGGATCGACACGCCCTGACCCCGGGTGACAAAGCCTCGAATCGGGTCACCGGGTACGGGCGTGCAACACTTCGCCAGTTTCACCACGACGTCTGTCATCCCTGCGACAGAGACGCCTGGGTCGCCCCGACGTGCGGTCTGCCGGGTTCCCGGTCGGGTGATCTCGGCAAGGTCTTCATCAGCGCCCGCACGGCCACCAACGGCCTCGATCATCCTGTCGACAACGTCGGATGGCTGCTCCTTGTGCTCGCCAATGGCGGCATAGAGCGAGTCAACGTCGTCGTAGTGCATCTCGCGGGCGAGGGCGAGCAACGTCGACTTCGACATGAGGCGCTGCATCGGCAGATGCTGGCGACGAATTGCGCGGGCCAGCATGTCACGCCCGGTTTCAATCGACTCTTCGCGGCGTTCACGCGTAAACCATTGGCGAATCTTGTTCCGCGCACGCGTTGACTGGACAAAATCCAGCCAGTCACGCTTTGGATGGCCGTTCTCATCCGACGTCGTGATGACTTCGACCGTATCCCCGTTCTCCAGGGTTGAGTCGAGTGACACGAGACGACCGTTCACCTTCGCGCCAACGGTCTTGTGCCCCACCTCGGTGTGGAC
>JAEYUX010000169.1 GCA_023432235.1 Actinomycetes bacterium | reverse complement strand
CCCAGGTCTTGATCGGCCTGAATTCCATGTACCTAGCCTGCCCTCTCACCCCGTAGGGCATGAGGCTACCGCGCCGGAATTGGTCAACGAACCACCCAAAACGGGCGGAAAACTAGACGAGAGCCGCCTGCGTGCGCTTGCGCCATGCCGTCATCGTCGCCGTCAATTCGCGAGAGATCGCGGCAAAGGAACCATCCATGTCGATTGCGAAGCGGGCGTCGTTGACCTTGCCAGCGTCGATTCGTGAGAGGACGGCGGCGGCTTCCTTGTGGAATTGCGCGTGTTCGGCCTTTGCCTGATCACGGAGGTGGACGTACTCGGGGGCGACGTCAGCACTGTGGAGCCACTTGCCGAACTCACAGACATTGTCGAGGGCCACCTTCGCGATGTCCTCTTGATGGCTGCCACTCTCGATCGCGTCAACGAGGCGAGCCTTCCACTTGCCGTGGGCGCCGATTGCCTTGGTGATCTGAGCGCCAACGTCCAGTTGGGTGGAGTGTGCAGCAGCGAAGGAGAACCTGCTCACCTGGTCCGCGAGTGCTGCGGCGAGCGAGGACAGGTGCGAGGATTCCTGCTCGCTGTCGCGAATACCGCTCGACGTCGACGCGGACGACGTCGCAACACCGGTGACGGCCGCGGCGATCTGATCGGTGCCGGTCGCAGCCTCGGTCACCGAACGGCTCATCTCATTCGTGGTGGCGGTCTGCTGTTCGAGTGCCGCCGCGATGGACGCTTGAGACTCGTTGATCGTGTCGATGATGGTCGCAATGTCGCCGATCGACTTCGACGCTGCAACGGTGTCGTCCTGAAGGGCGGCAATGCGACGGGCGATGTCGTCGGTGGCCCGAGCGCTCTCCTGCGCAAGTTCTTTCACCTCATTGGCAACCACAGCAAAGCCCTTGCCTGCCTCGCCGGCGCGGGCAGCCTCGATTGTCGCGTTGAGGGCAAGCAAGTTGGTCTGCTCGGCGATCGAGGAGATCACCTTGAGGACAAGTTCAATCTCGCCCGACGACGCATTGAGGCGCTCGACTGCAGCGCGGGCTCCTCCGGCGACCTGAACAGCGTCGCTGGCAACCGTGACGGCATGCTCGGTGGTCGTGGCGATCTCGGCGATCGTCGCCGACATCTCTTCAGTGCCGGTTGCAAGGGTGTGGACGCTCATCGACACCTGCTCAGCAGATGCCGCTGCAGTGTGGGCTTCTTGTGCCGACGACGCCGCGTTGGCGGAGATGCGGCCCGACGCGACAGAGAGTTCCTCAGCGGAGGCCGCAAGTTCGGTGGCCTGCGCCTCGATCGCGGCGAAGTTTGCCGACAGCGTTGCCATCACCTTGTTGTATTCGGACGCGATGACGCCCCAGTCGCCAGGCCACCCCTCATTCGCCGAGCCCGTGAGGTCGCCCGAGGCGGCGCGTGCAAGTAGGTCGCGCATCGCTCGCTGCGCCTCATCACCGGACCGGTTAGCGAGCCGCGTTCCGGCGATCACGGCGAGACCGGCGACGGCTGCAATGGCGATGCCCGTGGTCGCGATACCGGCGTCCAGCGAACCGCGCACCCCTGCAATCCCAATCGCAGCAACGGCGATGAGGGCGGCAGCGATGGCCATCATTCCGACGGCGGAGCGTCCGATAATCCCGTTCACTGATCACCCTTTCTCGCACAAATGCACCCCTCAGCAACGCCAAGAGGTGCTCGGTCGAGCCGCACGTGGTGCACGACTCCTCAATTGGAGAATCGGCAAGGAACGCGGTGGTGCAAACGTTTCGACCCCGGTGCGATGCACGTCACACCACCCACCGCGCCGGTACTCTAGAAAGGCCCTCAGGGCGACGCCCTCGTAGCTCAATGGATAGAGCAACGGCCTTCTAATCCGTAGGTTGCAGGTTCGAGTCCTGCCGGGGGCACACCGCGCACACGGCTCGCACCCCGGCCCGCAGTGAGCTAGGCGAACACGGTCATCACGTAGAGCACAAAGACAAGCACGTGCGCCGCGCCGTGCGCCGCGCTCACGCGAGGTGTGATGAACGTCGCGATGTTGAGGATGACGGCAACCCCCAGCAACACGGCCTCCGCGGGGTCAAGTGCCAGCACCACCGTCTGGCCCGTCACGAGTCCAATCGCAAGGACCACCGGCACCGTGAGGCCCACACATGAGACGAGCGCGCCGTGAGCAAGGTTGCTCATCCGTTGCCCCTCCCCCGCCCATGCAGCACGCACGGTGGTGAGCGTTTCGGGCAAGAACACAATGAGCGCAATGAGGAGGCCTGAGAGCGCGACCGGCGCCGCTAAGCGATTGAGCCCCTCATCAAGCAGCGTCGCCATGTCATGAGACAGGACCAGGATGGGCACCACCATCGCGATCAAGACGAGCGCCCTTGCGACAATCTCGGCGCGGTGCTGAGCAATGACAGCGCCCACCGGCATCCGTTGCACTGTCGCACCGTCCCTCTGCGCCGCGTGTGGTTCGCGAAAATCGGCGTTCTGGGGACCCGTTTGGCGATAAAGAAAGTAGCCATACGCCACCACCGTGAGGACGACCACCGGCACGGCCTGGACGGTCGAAAAAGCGCCGCCGACGCCCACCACAGCGGGCAAAGCGAATGCAACCGTGAGGAGCGCGACGAGGTAGGCAAGATAGGTCGACACCCCCGCCCGATTGACACGCAGTCCGCCGTGACGGGTGCCACCAGCAAGTAGCGAAACGCCAATGATCAGTGCGAGCACAATCATCGCAGCGGACATGACCGAGTCACGGGCAATCGTGGTGTGATCGCCCGGCCCGAGCATGACGGCCGCGATCAAGATCACCTCGATCACCACGATCGACAAGGTGAGCACGAGCGTTCCGTAAGGCTCACCGAGGCGACGAGCAAGAGCCTCCGCCTCTCGCACCACGCCAAAGGCGCACGCGACGATCACCGCGGTGGTCACCGCCAAGTACACGCCGATCAGCAGCGAACTCGACACGTTGCTCACAACCGAACGGCTGGCGACAACGGCAACAACCGCGGTCCACCCCACGGCGAGTCTCACGAGCGTGGTGGGTGGGAGAATGGACCTCAAGGCCAACGTCACAGCCACGGAGAACACCTGTTCTGCTGGGTCGTCCCAACTCAACACGTGTCTGCACGGGTCGTCCCGGCAGGTCTCTAGCGTGTTCCACTGTAGCCGCGGGACCGGCCCCTGTACCGCCCGCACCCGTCACATGACTGAAGCGCGGGGACCAGGGGCCCCCAGCGTCGGCCGTTCCTTCGGAGAGGATGCTTGCATGTCGACTGCGCTTTTCGCCCCTTTGACCGTTCGCTCGATCACGATGCGCAATCGCGTGTGGGTGAGCCCCATGTGCCAATACTCGTGCGAGGAGCGCGACGGCGTGCCCACCGATTGGCACCTTGTGCATTTGGGCTCTTTCGCGCGAGGAGGCGCGGGGCTTGTCATGGCTGAGGCGACTGGCGTGCTCCCGGAAGGACGCATCTCACCGTGGTGCACGGGACTGTGGAACGACTCCCAACGCGATGCGTGGGCCCGCATCGCAGCCTTCATCAAGGGTCAAGGCGCAGTGCCTGCGATCCAGCTTCAGCACGCCGGGCGGAAAGCATCGACTTACCGCGAGTGGTCAGGCAAAGGCACAGTGCCGCTCAGCGATGGCGGCTGGACCACCGTGGCGCCTTCGGCGATCGCCTTCACGGGATATGACGCTCCCGTCGCATTGGACCCTGCTGGTATCGCTCGCATCGTCGATGGCTTCGCTGCTGCGGCGCGTCGCGCAATCGATGCGGGCTTTGAGGTGGTGGAAATCCATGGAGCACACGGATACCTCCTCCACCAGTTCTTGTCGCCGCTGAGCAACCAGCGTGAGGACGAGTGGGGAGGCTCGCTCGAGAATCGCGCGCGCCTTCTTCTTGACGTGGTCCGAGCAGTGCGGGCGGCTGTCGGCAACGCGGTCCCAGTCTTTGTCCGCATCTCGGCCACCGACTGGGTGGAGCCCGAGGGCTGGACCCTTGAGCAGTCGGTTCACCTCGCGTCGTGGATTGCCGACGCTGGTGGCGACGTGATCGACACGTCCAGCGGTGGTCTCATCAC
>JAEYUX010000142.1 GCA_023432235.1 Actinomycetes bacterium | reverse complement strand
CGCGGGCATGAAAATGACGCCGGACCGGGAGCGCCAGTCGGCGCTAAGGCCGCTCTTGGCGGCTGGTGTTGGAGCCCGGGGCTACCACGGTCCGACGCCACCTCTAGGATACGTGACCGCTCGCCTTTTGCGCGCCGTTCTGGTGACAAAATCGACACACTCGGTGGCGGCACACGCCCCGTGGACTGCGGCGAGGCCGCTCTACTCGAGTTCGCCGTCTTTCCATAGCGATGCACAGCGCTCGAGTTCTTCTCCGGTGCGAAGCAACTGAGCGGCGCGGAGCGTCGCTTTGTGAGCCCGAGCGTCGGCGTGGCCCTCATCGGTTTGCGCCTCGAACGCCGCACCTGTGGCGACCACCCGGCAAAACGCGCCTGCGCGGAACAACGCGAGCGCTAAGTCACCGCTGAAGACGCCCGAGAGGATCTGATCGGCAAGCCGCTTTACTTCCTCCGGCCCCGGGGGATCCTCCACACCCGCGATGGCATGGCGAACTTGTGCCGCTGATACTCCCTCGTGATAGGAGCGGGCGACTTGATCAGGGCTATGACGGACCCATTCACGGAGCATGTAGATGCGCCACAGCGCTCCGGGCAGGGTGTGAGGCTCCGCCTTGGACCACATCATGGCAACGGTGTCGATGCCCTCTTCCTCGACGAGGCGCACAAGCCTCTCGACGAGCTCGGGATCACGGCTCGCGCGCGCCTGGTTCACCAGCGCCGCGGCGGACTCGTGCGCGACAAGCGCACGGTCAAGCGGGTCAATGTCGCCCTCAATTTGCTCGGCCTCTTCCATGTCGAGCATGGCGGGACGGCGGAAACGGCGTTGCTCCACCACCTACTTGGCCTCGCCCGCAGCGTTGTCCGCAGCGTTGCCCGCAGCGTCGGCCGCATCAAAGGTGAGAGACACCGAATTGATGCAGAACCGGTCACCTGTGGGCGTCTGCGGGGCGTCGGGGAACACGTGCCCCAAGTGAGAGTCGCAGCGAGCGCAGGTCACCTCAACGCGGACCATGCCGAGAGAGAGGTCCTCGGTGAGGTTGACGGCGCCTTCGGCGGCGTCGTAGAAACTGGGCCAGCCGCAGTGGGAATCGAACTTGGTGTCCGAACTGAAAAGCTGTGCGCCGCACGCCTTGCAGCGGAACACGCCCTCGCGCTTCTCTTCGAGAAGTTCGCCAGTCCACGGCCGTTCCGTCGCGGCCTCGCGGAGCACCTTGTACTCAAAGTCCCCGAGCTGGGCGCGCCACTCGGCGTCGGTCTTCACGATCTTGTTTGGCGACATCGTCACTCCTTCTGAACCCACGTTAGCGGGATCGGCGTCGGCATCCGGACGGCCACCTGCGATCAGGGGCGGGGCGCGGAGCCGAACGCGGATGTACCCGCCACAGTGCGAGACCCACGGAGATCAGCGGGGAGCGAGCGCCCGACCCCTGAGGGGGGGAAAGGGGCCGGGCGCTCTAGTCTCACCCTACTTCTCCCCGTGAGGCTCGCGCTCTGGCGGGTACGTAGTTTCTCAACGATGAGGACGGTTTTTCTGTTCCCGACAAAACGGACGCGGTGATCTAGGCGCTCAACGCCCTTTGCTTGGATCGGCGCACCTGTCATTCTGCGCAGCCCCGCCGCGCCCGACGCCAGGCATCCACCGCGCCTCAGACTGCTTGCCCCGCGATGCCTCACGCGTGGTTTGCAATTATGCAATGACGGTGTAGCGTAATTCCGGGCCCCAGGTAAGGCATGCCTTACCTTGACGACGACGTCATTCTTTCCCACCCATTTCATAGGAGAACCATGCACGCAACTCGACCCGCGCTCGCCGTTGTCGCGGCCGCCCTCACCACGCTTGCGCTCACCGCGTGTGCGACGGCCGAGGCGAAGCCGAGCTCTACGTCGGCGGCATCGTCGTCCACCCACCAAGCCGCTGCCGACCCTGCCGAAGTGACCATCGACACGGCCCGTGGAGAGGTGACTGTCCCCACCAACCCGACCACCGTGGTCGTGTTCGAACACGGCATTCTCGACACGATCGACGCACTCGGCTTTGGTGACGCAGTGGCAGTTGTCCCGCACCATGTGCTGCCCTCGTACCTCAGTTCCTACACGGGCACCACCACGAACGGTGGCACGCTCTTCGAGCCGGACTTTGAAGCCGTCAATGCCGCGGACCCTGACCTCATCATCGTGGGTGGCCGTTCGGCTGCGACGTACGACCAAATGGCGGAGATCGCGCCAACGATCGACCTCACCTTTGACTGGGGATCCGATGCCTTCGTCGAGTCCTTCGAACGCAACACCCGAGCTATTGGCGCCATTTTTGGCGAGGTCGACAAGGCAGAAGCCGCCATCGATGCCGTCAACGGCCAGGCGGCGGACATTGCGTCCAAAGCGGCCGACGCTGGCAATGGCCTTGTTGTGCTCACCTCAGGCGGTCAGTTGAGTGCCTACGGACCGGCACCCGAGGGGCGCTACGACTTCATCTACAACACGTTGGGGCTCGGCGCGGCGACGGATCAGGGCACCATCGATTCGCACGGCGACTCAATCAGCTTTGAGTTCCTGGCTCAGACCGACCCCGCATGGCTCGTTGTCATCGACCGCGACGCCGCCATCGGCGCCGAGGGCGAGAGCGCGCAGCAACTTCTCAACAATGACCTCGTCAATGGGACCACCGCCGCCACGAGCGGACGCATCGCATACGTGGTTCCCGAGAACTGGTACTTGGCGTTCGGTGGCCTCACCGCCACCGCCGCCGTGTACGCCGAAGTCGCCGCTTTGGTGGAGTGATCGCCACAATGCGTGAACACACCACGGCCGCACGTGTCGCCCCTTGGGTGGCGCTGGCGGCCGTGGTGTTGCTGGCGATCGGCTCGCTCGTTGTGGGCGCGGCAGACGTGCGGCTTGCGGACCTCTTCACCTTGTCCGATGATCACGGACTCCTCACGTTGTCGCGCGCTCCCCGCACCGCCGCGCTGGTGCTTGCGGGCGGGGCGCTTGCCGTCGCGGGGCTCGTCATGCAGCAATTGACGCGTAATCGATTTGTCGCGCCGTCAACTGCTGGCACAGTAGACGCCGCGGCCGTGGGCGTCCTCGTATCGCTCCTCTTGTTCGCGAGCGCACCCGTCATGGGCAAAGTGCTGATCTCCACCGCCTTTGCGCTGGCTGGCACCGCCGTGTTCGTCTTTGTCATCCAGCGCATTCACTTCAAAGACATCGTCTTTGTTCCACTCGTTGGTCTCTTGCTCGGAGGCGTGTACCGCGCGATCGCGGAGTTCTTCGCGTACCGGGAGAACCTCACGCAGTCCCTCGCAATCTGGATGAACGGCGACTTCTCAGGCGTCATCCAGGGCCGCTACGAGACCTTGTGGCTCGCTGGCATTGCCGCTGTCGTTGCGTACGGCTTCGCCCATCAGTTCTCTGCAACAGCGATGGGGCGGGACTTTGCCACCGGCATTGGCGTCAACGTCAAGCGTGTGACTTCCATCGGGCTTGCAATTGCTGCCTTCACTACCGCCGTGGTGGTGGTGACTGTGGGTGCGATCCCGTTCCTCGGTCTCATCGTTCCCAATCTCGTCACCATGGTGATGGGCGACAATCTGCGCCGCGCGTTGCCCGTGACCGCTCTTGCAGGAGCGGCGCTCACTCTCGCGTGCGACCTCCTGGCGCGCGTGCTCATTTACCCCTACGAGGTCCCTGTCGGTTCCATCGTCGGCGTGCTTGGTGCCGTCATTTTCGCGGCGCTCGTGCTGAGGAAGGGGAACCGCTATGTCACTGCGTGACGCCGTTGTGTCCATTTCGGCGGAGTCCGCCGCCCCGGCGCGCGCTACCTTCCCTCGTCACGCACGAGTGCTCACGGCTCTTGCCGTCCTTACCCTCGCGTCGGCCGCGTTGTTCTTGACGTGGGGTGTGAACGGCCATTGGGACTACGCGCTGCCACGCCGCACGGAGCAAGTGGTCGCGCTTTTCGTGGTGGGCGCCGCCATCGCCGTATCCACCGTCATCTTTCACACCCTCACCACCAACCGCATCCTCACCCCGTCGATCATGGGATTCGATGCGCTCTACGCGCTCTTTGCCACCACATTGGTCTTCGCGTTTGGTGCCACCACCGTGGACACCCTCAACCCATGGGTGATGTTCTCTGCCACCTCCGCACTCCTCATGGTGGGCGCCACTGCGCTGTACCGGTGGATGCTCGGCGACGGTTCGCGCGGGCTCTACACCCTCGTGTTGATGGGCGTCATCGCGGGAACGTTGTTCACGTCCATCCAGAACTTCATGGTGCGGGTGATGGACCCCAACGAGTACGACACCCTCCTCAATCAGTTGCTGCCGTCATTTGGCTCGCTCGACACTGACGTGTTGACACTCGCGGGATGGGTGATGGTGGCGGGCACCGTCATCGCCTATCGCGCGGCACGCACCCTGGATGTACTGGCGCTAGGCCGGGAGCGTGCGATCGGGCTGGGTGTCGACTATCGACGCGCCGTCACGTGGCTGCTCGTATTGGTCGCAATGTTGGTCGCGGTGGCGACCGCGCTCGTGGGTCCCGTCACCTTCTTGGGTCTTCTTGTCACCAACCTCGCCTATCAAGTGACCCGCAGTAGCCGCCACATCATCACGCTTACCGCCTCCATTCTGGTAGCGGCGATCGCGCTCATCCTGGGCCAGGCCCTCTTGCAACACGTATTGCACTTCAACGCCACGCTCGGCTCCATCATCAACCTGGTGGGCGGCGTCTACTTCATCTCGCTCATCCTCAAGGAGTCGCGCGCATGATCGCCATCGACGGCCTCACCAAGTCCTACGGCCCCACCACCGTGGTGGATCACGTCACGCTCACACTGCCCGACGCCGGGGTCACCTCCATCATTGGGCCAAACGGGGCAGGTAAATCGACACTGCTTTCAATGGTTGCGCGCACGCTCGGGGCCGACGCTGGAACGGCCACGGTGGATGGGCTCGACGTGTTCTCGTCCCCCGGCAAAGCCGTGGCGAAGCTGTTGTCGGTGCTCCGCCAAGACACCCACATGACCGCTCGCATTACGGTGCGTGAGCTCGTGGAGTTTGGGCGCTTCCCCCACTCGGGAGGGCGGCTGGGTGACGCGTGCCGCGCCGCGGTCGAATCCGCTCTTGATTATTGCGACCTCCACGCCTTGGCAGGGCGCGGTCTCCATGAACTGAGCGGAGGTCAACGTCAGCGGGCGTTCGTCGCGATGGTGCTTGCTCAGGACACCCACTACGTGTTGCTCGACGAGCCGCTCAACAATCTCGACATGGCGCACGCGACGGGGATCATGCGGCTGCTGCGACGGCTTGCCGACGAGCGCGACAAGTCGATTGTGCTCGTGCTGCACGACATTAATTACGCGAGTGCGCATTCAGACCGGATCATCGCGATGCGGGACGGTGCTGTGGTGCACGATGGCACCCCGCAGGACGTCATCACGCCCGCCGCGCTCGGCGAAGTGTTCGACATGCCGTTCACTGTTCACCAGCTAGGCGACGACCTCGTGGCCTCGTACTACCGCTGACGCCAGCGTCGGCCGGGGTTGCGCTGGGCTCCATGGCCCGGCAGGCTCCTAGAAGGCCAAACCGGCATTCCTTGCGACAACGGAGCTCTCATGGCGCACTACTTGCTATCGGTTCACAACGATTACACGGCCGCGCCGCCCACGCCCGAACGCATGCAGGTGTTCTACGACGCCGTGGCACGGTTCAACGAGGACCTCAAGTCTTCAGGCGCGTGGGTTTTCGCTGGCGGACTTGACGAGCCGAGCACCGCTGCCGTCGTCTCTTTCAAGGACGGCGCGCGCACCGACGCTGGCGGCCCCTACCAGGAGGGCGCTGTGCAGTTGGGCGGCTTCTGGGTGATCGAGGCGAGCGAGATTGATGCGGCGATGAGTTGGGCCGCGCTCGCCTCCGAGGCGTG
>JAEYUX010000111.1 GCA_023432235.1 Actinomycetes bacterium | reverse complement strand
GCGACCACGCGCCCCGTCGCATCCCGCACGGGCACGGCGAGTGAGCGCAGGCCCTCCTCGAGCTCCTGGTCGACGAGCGCCCACCCTTCCTTGCGCACATGCTCGAGCGCAGCCCTGAGACGGCGGGGGTCGGTGATGGTACGGGGTGTGAACTTCTGCAGCTCTGCCTCCGCGAGGTAGCGCTCCTGACGGTCGATAGAGCCGGCGCCGAGGATCGCACGTCCCATGGACGTTGCGTACGCGGGGAAGCGCGTGCCCACCACGATCGCGGCGGACATGATGCGGTAGGTCGCCACGCGGGCCACGTAAACGATGTCGGTGCCATCGAGCACCGCAACTGACGCGGATTCGCCCACTTCAGTCGCAAGATTCTTCAGATAGGGCTGCGCGATTTGCGGCAGGGACAGACCGGATAGGTACGCATGGCCAAGTTCGAGCACCTGTGGGCGCAAAGAGAACTCCCGCCCGTCCGAGGCGAGATACCCGAGTTCGACAAGGGTGTGGAGGAAGCGCCGGGCCGACGCGCGTGACAAGCCAGTGTGTCGGGAGACTTCGCTCAGGGTGAGGGCGGGGCGTTCGGCGCCAAAAGCCCGAATGACGGCAAGGCCGCGCTCAAGTGATTGGACAAACTCACCGGACCGTTCGGTTGCCTCCCGGCGCTCACCGGTATTGGGCACGAGGCCATCGCCATCGCGGGGCTGGCTCCCTGGAATTGTTCCGGTGCTCGACGTGCGGGGCTCCACCGTGGATTCCACCTTCCTGGCGGCGCTGACGGACGGACTGAAGACCCCAGGTCATCGTTGACCGCCAGGCGAACAAGCGTTCTATAAGTGAACATACTGCCCGGATTCTGGCCCGTCAACAAGGCCACTCCCGTTCAGATACGTTCGCTGAGCGAGTTAACAACATTGTGACGGGCGTCAGCAATACCTTGACAATGGCACCCTTGGTGCTCAACGATGGGGCTGTGTCACCACAACGATGTGAGACATATTCGCTTCGCGGACGGACAGTCCTCTCAGCGACAGTCGACTCGGAGTGGTGAGCACCTATCACCGGGAAAGAGGCTGTTCGATGAAGAGAGTTTCCGCCGCCGTATCCGCGGCCGCTATCGCTTTGGTGGTCAGCGCATGCACCAATTCATCTACTGAGTCGCCCACAACGAGCGCACCCGTAGAACCCACGACCTCCGAAACGCAGGCCACGCAAGAGACGTACGACGTCCGCGTGGCGGCACTGCCCATTGCTGAGACGGGCGCCCTTTGGGCGGCTATCGAAGAAGGCATCTTCGCCGACCACGGCATCAACATCGAGATTGTGCCCGCCCAGGGTGGCGCGCAGGCGATCCCTGCGCTGCTGAGCGGTGACATCGATTTCGCTATTGGCCAGCCGTTCGGTCCGTTCCGTGCAGACGGTCAGGACCTCGGCATCGTCATCATCGGTGACTACGCGGACTCCCAGGCCACAGGCAAGGACGTCAACGGAGTTGTCGCACTCGAGTCATCTGGCATTACGGGCCCTGCCGACCTCGCTGGTAAGCGGGTGTCGGTGAACTCCCTGGGTGCTGCGGGTGACGTGACCATCATGCAGGCCGTCAAGGACGCCGGTGGCGACCCTTCGACGATCGAGTTTGTTGAGGTCGCGTTCCCGGAGGTGCCGGCTCAGCTTGCCGCGGGCACGATTGACGCGGCATGGGCGCCCGACCCCTTCATGTCGATGGTTGCCGGTGACGGCGGCCTCATTGTGATGCACCCCTACCAGGAGACCATTCCGGGGCTGACGGTGCTGACCAACATCACCACTCAGGACAACCTGGACAACAACGCCCAGATGGTGGCGCAGTATTCGGCCGCCATGGAAGAGGCTCTTGAGTGGGCCAACGCCAACGAGGACAAGGTTCGTGCGGCAATCGCCAAGAACCTTGAGATCCCCGACGCTGCGGCGGCAGGCATCACGTTGCCCACGTTCAACTGGGTGATCGACGTGGACCAGCTCGATGCCCTCTCCGGCATGGCTGTCGACTTCGGCGTTCTTCCCGCGAAGCCCGACTTCGGCCGGCTCGTCAAGCAACAGTAGGCGTATGACGGCGGGGTGCACGTAGCACCCCGCCGTCGTCGTCTCCGGACTACGATCCTCAGACACGATGGCAATGACTACTTCTCGCACAGTTCGCAGCCCCCGGCCGTTGATCCTTGGGGCAACGGGCGTTGCGATCTTCCTCCTGATGTGGCAGGCAGCGCCCGCGATCGGCCTTGTCGACGACCGCTACTTTCCTAACGCCACGTCAACCCTCGCTCAGCTTGGACGGGACCTCGGCACCGGCGACCTGTGGGGGGACATCGGCACCACGATGCGCTCATGGGTGATCGGTTTGACGATCGCCACCTTGGCGGCGGTCCTCCTTGGCACGGTCATCGGTCTCGTTCCGATTCTGCGCCGCGCAACGCACACCGTTGTCGAGTTCTTGCGCCCCATTCCGTCGGTCGCGCTCATCCCGCTCGCCATCCTCTTGTATGGCTACCAAATGCAAGCGGCGCTCATCATCATTGTGTACGCGAGCTTCTGGCAGGTGTTTGTGCAGGTGCTGTACGGCGTTGCAGACGTTGACACCGTGGCCCGCGACACCGCTCGCAGTTTTGGTCTTTCGCGCGTGTCCCGCTTCCGCAGCCTCGTGTTCCCCACGGCGCTGCCGTATTTGATGACCGGTATTCGACTCGCCGCCACCGTTGCGCTCATCCTCGCCATCACAGCAGAAATGTTCATCGGCAACCCGGGCATCGGCCGCAGCATCGTGTTTGCGCAGTCGGGTGCCAAGTATGTCGAGGTTTACGCGCTCGTCATTGTCACCGGCCTACTGGGCCTCCTTGTCAACATGGTGTTCCGCTCGATCGAGAGGTACGTGCTCCGCTGGCATGAGTCAGTTCGCGGGGAGGAGGCGTCATGAGCGAAGTGACCACGGTCAAGGTTCCCCGGACTCGTCGCAAGCGTGGCCTGTGGGCGCGGATGGGGGAAAGCACCCTCTACGCCTTTGGTTTGCCTCTCGCACTTGTCGGTTTGTGGGCCCTGTGGGCGACGGCGACGCAACCGAAGTTCTTCCCCACGCCTACGGAGCTTGTCGAGGCGTTCGTCGACACGTGGATCGGCGAGTCCTTCTTCACCGACGTGGTGCCAAGCCTTTCTCGCCTTGGCGTCGGCATCCTCGCCTCGATTGCGCTTGGAATTGCGGTTGGCACGCTTGTTGGTCTGTTCCGCCCGTTGCGCGAACTCGTCGAGCCGATCTTTGAGTTCTTCCGCGCGATCCCGCCGCCCGTCATGATCCCCGTCATCACCGTGATCTTGGGAGCCACGGACTCGACCAAGGTGATCATCATTGTGCTCGGTGCGGTGTGGCCGGTTCTGCTCAACACTATTGATGGAGTGCGCGGTACGGACTCGGTGATGAAAGAGACCGCACGGTCGTTCCGGATCACACCGTTCCAGCGCCTATGGAGCCTCGTGCTGCCAGCCGCGATGCCGCGCATCATGACCGGAATCCGCCAGGCGATGTCGATTGCGCTCATCCTCATGGTGATCTCGGAGATGTCGAACACATCGGCCGGTCTCGGTAACCGCATCGTGTACTTCCAACGCAATTACCTTGTCGCCGAGATGTGGAGCGGCATCGCGTTGCTTGGCCTTGTGGGCGTATTGCTCGCACTCATTTTTGGAATGGTCGAGCGCCGCATGCTGCGCTGGTACCACGGAGTGAAGGAGATCGAACGTGGCTGAGAATCTACTCACCGTCACTAATCTCAAGAAGGTCTACGACTCCTCGACCGGTTCGGTCGAGGCGATCGGTGACATCAGCTTTGAGATGAACCGTGGCGAGCTTGTCTGCATTGTTGGGCCGTCTGGCTGCGGCAAGACAACGCTCCTCAAGTGCATTGCCGGGCTACTAAAGCCGACGGCGGGCACAGTCAGTATTGACGGCACCGAGGTGACTGCGCCGCCAAGCAACATGGCCGTTGTGTTCCAGGAGTATGGGCGCAGCCTGTACCCATGGCTCACGGTGCGCGGCAACGTCGAATTGCCTTTGCGCCACCAGAAGCTTCCGAAGGACGAGCGCAACCGCATCATCGCGGATGCGATCGAGGCCGTGGGTCTTGTCGGCAAAGAGGACAGCTACCCGTGGCAGCTCTCAGGCGGCATGCAGCAACGTGTCGCGATCGCGCGTGCCGTTGCATACCGTCCGGAAGTTCTCGTCATGGACGAGCCCTTCGCTGCGGTTGACGCTCAGACTCGCGCTGACCTTGAGGACTTGGTTCGCGCTCTCCACCGTGACCGTGGCATGTCGATCCTCTTTGTCACGCACGACATTGACGAGTCGGTATACCTGGGCGAGCGCGTCGTCGTGTTGTCGAGTTCACCCACGTGGGTACAAGAAGACATCACGGTTGACCTGTCGCCGGACCGCGATCAGATTTCCACGCGCGCATTGCCGCGCTTCACCGAGCTGCGCACGCACGTGTACCAGCAGGTGCAGCGGGCCAAGCGTGGCGAGGCAGTCCGGGCTTCGTAGCAACCGACACGGATGAGGCACATGCGCCAACGCAAGCCAGCCCAACTCTTGCTTGCGTTCTATGGAGACGTGGTCGTTGACCGCGTCGACGTTCCCGTGCCTGCACCGCTGCTCCTTGATGTCTTGAGCGGTGTAGGGGTTGCCCCTGCCACCACGCGCGCCACACTCAACCGCATGGCCGATCGCGGCATTCTCATGAGCGTGCGCAAGGGCAGGGGTATCGCATACGGCCTGTCGCAGGCGGGCATTGACGTGCTTCACGAGGCAGCGGGGCGCGTGAATCGCGACAATCCATTTGTGCCTCAAGGTGACGGCTGGACGCTTGTCACATTCAGCGTCCCAGAAGGCCAACGCACGCTGCGTCACCGCTTGCGCGCGAGCCTCACGTGGGCAGGTTTTGCGCCGCTACGCGATGGGCTGTGGCTTGCGCCGGGTCTCGTTGACCTCACCAAGGCACTCCAGCCCCTCAAGCCCGAACTGCCGTACGGCGCGCTCACCGCGTTCCACGCGCATGCGATCGATGGCTTCGAGATGGACTCCGGCGTGGGTGCGGCGTGGGATCTCGAGGGGATTCGCGCCCATCACGAGGCATTTGCTGACGTGTGGCGAGAGCCTCCTGAGCCGGTCGGAGCAACGCCAGCACTCACGTGTCGCACCGCACTTGTCGCGGACTGGCTCGCGCTCCTACGCGCGGACCCCGGCTTACCTCCCGCATTTGTGGGGCCGGGATGGCCAGCCGACGAGTCCGCCGAGATCTTTCGGATGCGCCGCAATGAGTTCATCCCGGATTCCGAGCGCGAGCTCGCGCGCAGTCTCAGCTAAGCGGTGGCGTTTTCGAACTGTTCGCGCAACTCCACCTTGCGGACCTTGCCGAGCGCCGTGCGAGGCAAGGCGTCAACAAAGACGACGTTCTTGGGCAGCTTGTACCGCGCGAGGCGGCCGTCGAGATGGGCGTTCACGTCATCAGCGGTGACGGTGGCACCTTCGGCAAGCGTGACGATGGCCCACGGGACCTCGCCCCACTTCTCATCCTTCACGCCGATCACCGCAGAGCCAGTGACGCCTGGAATCTCGCTGATCACCTCTTCAACCTCGGCGGGGTAGATGTTCTCTCCGCCGGAAATGATCATGTCTTTGGCTCGGCCTGCGATGAACAGGTAGCCGTCGTGATCCAGATACCCCAGATCACCCGTACGGAACCAGCCGTCCTCAGTGAACGCTTCCGCGGTCGCTGCAGGAGCGTCGTGATAGCCAGCGAACACGTTGGGGCCTTGAATCTCGATCTCGCCCACCTCGCCAACTGCGGCGGGAAGGCCGCCCTCCGTCGTCACGCGCACATGGGTGAAGAAGTGGGGGAGGCCGACGCTGCCTTGCTTCTCGCGGGTCATGGCGGCGGATAGAGCGGTGACGCCGGGGCATGCCTCAGTCATCCCGTAGCCCTGGGAGAACCGCAGATCGCGTGCCTCATAGGCCTCGATGATGCGCATCGGCGCCGGTGAACCGCCGCAAGTGAGCTTGTTGAGAGATGACAGGTCGGTAGTTGCCCAATTGGGATGGTCGGCCATCAACTGGAACGTGGTCGGCACGCCACTCAGCATCGTCACCTTGTGGCGTTCAATCTGAGCAAGTGCCCGTCCTGCCTCAAAGCCCCGCTCGACAACGAGTGTTCCTCCACTGAGGACCACCGGCAACGCCCCCATGCCAAGAGACGCCACGTGGAACAGCGGAGAGATCATGAGCGCGACATCATGCGACGTGACGCCGTAGTCGATGATGCAGTTGATTGACACTGCCGCGAGGTTGGCGTGGGTGAGCACGGCTCCCTTGGCCCGGCCAGTGGTGCCTGACGTGTAGATGATGGCGGCGGGGTCGGCGCCCCTGACCTTGACGGGCGCGGGGACGGGCCAGGAAGACGGCTCGAAAAGGTTGCGGTCGTCGCCGGCGATATCGAGGATTGCCGCGACTTCGATGTGCGAGGCAATCGCCTCGAGCCGCTCCGCCGGGATGCCGTCGTGAATGAGCACGCGCGCGCCTGAGTCGCGGAGCACGTGAGCGATTTCCGGCACAGCGAGGCGCGTGTTGATCGGGACGAAGACCGCTCCCCGAATCGCGGAGCCGAACAGGACGGACAAGAACTCCGGGCTGTTCTCGCCAAAGTACGCCACCCGATCGCCCGGCTCGATACCGTGCGCCGCGAGACCGGCAGCGACAGCGTCGGCACGGTCCGCAAACTGTTCATAGGTGAGGACAACGTCGTCGCAAATGATCGCGACGTGCGCACGGGAGCGCAGTCGCCTGCGCGCCACCCACGTGCCAATACCCTCGTCGTTCATCATGGCCCTCCATTGCGCCGTGGTCGAACGGTGTATTGCCTAGTAATTACGCATAGAAGCGGTAGAGGCCGCGCGCCGCAACGGCAGGCTTCGAGGACCCTTCCACTTCGATGGTCTGGTCGACCACCAGTTGGTAGCCGCCCTTCACTTCCTCAACCTCCGCGATGACGGCATTCATCCGCACGCGCGAACCGGCGGGGACGGGGGAGATAAACCGCACCTTGTCGAGGCCGTAGTTGACCTTGGTGGTGACGCCCTCGACGTCAAGCAGTTCCGTCCAGAAAGGGACCGCAAGAGACAGCGTGAGGAAGCCGTGTGCGATGGGTGCGCCGAAGGGTCCGTCCTTCGCCCTTTCGGGGTCGGTGTGAATCCACTGGTGGTCATCCGCAGCGTCGGCAAACGTGTTGATGCGCTCCTGCGTGATCTCGAGCCAGTCGCTCCAGCCCAGGTCGGTGCCCGCGAGTCCAGCGATATCGGCGTACGCGATGGTGGTGGTCATGGGGTGGGTCCTCCGTTGATGTCGTGGGAAAAACGTGCTGTTACGAGCTGAGGCCAAGCAAGCGGACGGCGTTGTCGCGCAAAATGCCGGGCTTCACCTCGTCCTTGAGGTCAGTGGTGTCGATGTCGCGGAGCCACCGCTCGGGGGTGAGCAGTGGGAAGTCGGTGCCAAAGAGCACGCGGTCTTTCAGCATCGTGTTGGCGTAGCGGACAAGTTCGGCGGGGAAGTACTTGGGGCTCCAGCCGGAGAGGTCGATCCACATATTGCTCTTGTGGACGGCGAGCGCGAGGGCCTCGTCCTGCCACGGCACCGAGGGGTGGGCCATCACCACCTGGAGCGCGGGGAAGTCGGCGGCGACTGGTTCGAGGAGGACGGGGCGGGACAGGCCAATGCGAAGCCCGGATCCCCCTGGAGTGCCGGCGCCGATGCCCGTCTGGCCCGTGTGGAACAGCGCCACAACACCAGCGGACTGCATTGCGTCGTAGAGCGGGTACCAGCGTTCTTCGGAGGGGTCGAAGTTTTGGACGGTGGGGTGGAACTTGAAACCGCGCACGCCGTAGTCCTCGATGAGGCGGTTGACGCGATCGAGCGCGTCCTCGCGGTGGGGGTCCACCGACCCAAACGGAATGAG
>JAEYUX010000100.1 GCA_023432235.1 Actinomycetes bacterium | reverse complement strand
ACTGCTGGTGCGTGACCGTCACGCGCTGCGGGGTGTGCGGATCGTCAAAAGGCAGCACGGTGCTCTCAAACGGATTGTCCAGATCGGGTAGGCCGTTCGCTGCGTTGTAGTCGAGGTGGTCACGCAGGGTCGAGACGTAGTCATTATTGCTGTGCCCCACGCCGTTGTCCGTCTTGATTCCGGGGCTGATGCCGCCCGAGCCCGGCCCGTCCCACACCTCGACATGGTTCGGGGTGTCTGGTCCCGAATTGATGAGGTCTGACCGGTGGACGGGATCCAATGTGTGCTTCACCTGCAGCACGGGCACATCGTCGGGGATCGCCATCCAATCGACCGGTGAACCAGCGCAGACGAGCCCCGCATAGTTGTAGCCGCCCGCTCCATCTTCGATGAGGCTGCCGCCCATGATGCCGCCGAGGCTCCAGCCGGCGATCACCACCGGATCGTCCTTGCCGATGCCCGCCTCGTCCATCGCCTTGAGCACCGCGTTCTCGTATTGGGTACGCAGTTCGGGGAAGAGCATGAGCATGAGGTCCGCGTCGAGGTCGTTTGGGGCCCCCTTGTCGCCGCCAACCACCCAGTCCATCGTGGACGGCAGAGTGACAATCCAGCTGACATTTCCCTCTTCGTCGACCACGCGTGAGATGTTGACAACGGCTTGGTCCGCTCCGCCGACGGTGTCGACAAGGCCCGCCATTCTCAACAGATCGGCGGTGTCTTGCGGCACCATGTTGTCAAGCTCGTCCAAGGCTTTGGACTTGTCCTTGTCAAGCGGTGACTCGTCAAGCTCCGACACGGTAGGGACGGGCTTCATTGCCTCATCAAGCAAACGGCTCACCACGAAGATGCCGAGCGCGGGACACACCGCGGACACCATTGCGACAACGAGGCGCAGCCGGTCGGCGCCCTCAAGTCCCAGGAGATCCGCCAGTTGGTACCCGACATAGCCCGCCATGAAGAGCTCAAGAAGGTACGCGACAATGAGCGTGATCAGCGCAACGACGATGACGAGCAGGACCACGATCAAGACGAGTGCGATGACGAGCACCACAATGAGCGCAACGACGAGCAACACGACGAGCAGCGCCGTCAAGAGCAACTCAACTGCCGCGGCGAGGACCTCAAGCACTTGCTGGAAGAAGTTCAGCGCCCACTCGACGATCGACGCGAGCAGGTTGGTAACCCCATCCCATAGCTCTTGAAGTCGGTCGAGCAGAGAGTCCACGGTTGCATCGAAACCAGCCTTGATGCGCTCGGCCGCGATGCGGGCGGCTTCGGCAATCGCCTCACATGCATTGAGGTACGCCTGGTGGGCAACGGCCATCGCCTCGGTCGCTGCCTCGACCGCACGCCGCGCATTGCGGCGGAGTTGGCGAGCCTCCTCAAGCAACTGAGGAAGGTCCGGTTGGAGCGCCGCCTCAATGACCTCGCGCTCGGCATCGGCAAGAGACCACTGCGCCGTGGCAAGCCGCGCCGCCGCCTCGTCGTATGCGGCAATCGCCGCGTAAGCCTCGTTGTGGAAGCGGTTGAGTTCCACCGCATAATCACGCAAGGCTCCCGTAGCCGCCGAGTTCCGCTCGTGGGCGGCGCGCATTCCCGCGGTTGCCCGGCCACTTCGCGAGCGCAGTTCCTCGATGGACTTGCCCTCACCATCGGCGAGTGTCGCTTCGATCCGGGCGGCAGCGTCGGCCAATGCCGCCTCGGTGGCCGCGAGCTGATCGATGGACGTCTGCAGCGCGGCCGGGTTTCCCGGGGGCGCGGCGAGGGCGCTCACTGCAGCCTCCCGCTCGACTTCGACGCGGAGTCCACCGCGTCATTCACCTGGGCGGTCGCTTCGCGCAACTGAGTGGCGAGCTTTGAGTCGAGATCCGCAAAGGTTTGGTTGACGGCATCGAAGGCATCGGCCAAGCCCGTCAATGCCTCGACCGTGCGCGAACGGTGGATAGTCCAGTTGCTTGCAAAGTCGTTCAAGGTGCTGGCGAGAACCGCCTGGCCCACAGCGTCGGCCGCCGCGTCTGCCTGGCCGCCGATTGACGAGAAGTCGCCGAGGATGGTTCGCATCGTCCGGGCGCGCGAGTACAGCGCGTCCCCGTCGACGCCGAGCCGGCTCATTCGCTTTCTCCAGCGCGACCATTCGCGCGGTCAACGAGCACCGGCGCGTGCGGCTGCGTTGCGCGCAGATTCCCGGGGTCGAGCAATGCCCAGGCCTGCAGTTCTAGGTCGCGTGCAAGTTCGCCCAGGGCCGGGTCCGCAACGGGCGTCCGTCCCTCTGCTGCTGCGGTCACGGCCGTTTCGATTGCATCGGTCGCGCGTCTGCGCGCTTGCTCGGTGGTCGGCATCAATGCACCCCCCTTGTCATCTCGCACCGTAGCGGCGGCACGATCGCTCGCCAATGGGGACTATTCACCATCGAGGTGGGTCCCGCGGGGTGCTGCGATGGGCCCCTGTGGGCCGACGCTCACATTCGGGCCTGGGGACGACGCTGACTATTGCTGCGGCGGCGTGGCGAAAGGGTCCTGCGGGGCCGGGTTGAGCGGCTGCCCGGCACTTGGCGGTGCGACCGGTGGCGCCGGCGGCTGAGCAACAGGCGGCTGGGCGACAGGCGGCGCGACGACGGGGGGCTGAGCAACAGGCGGCTGGGCATACCCACCCGGCGTCGGCGGCTGACCCTGCCACGGCGTCGGCGCCGCTGCCTGCGGCGGATACGTCGGGTAGCCCGGGTTCCAGCGCTCGGCTGCCTTGGGGTCTGGTCCCCACTGGTTTGCGTGCGGCTGGCCCTCCATGATGCACATGATGAGCGGCACAATGCCGAGCCCTGCGAGGTGGAACCACAGCCAGTGTCCCGATTGGCCCGTGTCGTGAAGGCGACGTGCGGACACCGCGAGATACGGAATGGTGAACACCAAGTTCACCAGCACGCCAAGGCCAAGAAGCAAGAGCGCGACGAGCATCCCGCCGGTGAAGTCCGGGTCCGCATTGGGGGAGCTTGACGTCTCAGCGACGAGCGCAATGATGAAGATGATGTACGGCACGCCGATCGCCACGAACGCGACCAACTGCAAGAAGAGATAGAACCACCAGAACTCTGCGCGGCGGGCCCGGCCATTGAAGTCCACAAACTTGCGCATGCACACTGACACCGATTCACGGAACGACATGGCGACCTCCTTCTGCGTCTGTCACAACGCTACCCGGAGCGAGCCACCAGCAACTACTGTGCCCGGCAAGAGCGTCGGCCGCGTGCCCCTAGCCTTATGCCATGTCATACGCCGCCCAGCTCGCTCATCTGTGGCGGGCGCGCGGCTTTAGGGCACTGACACGCGTTCGCGTGCTGGGCCAAGCGGGCGATGGCGCGTTTCAGTTCGGCATCGCCGCCGCCTTCTTTTTCGATCCCACTCATGCGACAACGCCTCGTGACATCGCCATCGGCTTTGCGACGCTCTTCGCACCGTTCACGCTTGTGGGCCCGTTTGTTGGCCCGCTGATCGACCGATGGCAGCGGCAGCGGATCGTTCTTGTCGCCAACGTGGTGCGCGTGGGGCTCGTTGCGCTCATCGCGGTGAGCATCGTCAGCAGCGCACCCGGATACCTCAAATATGTCCTCGCGCTACTGACCCTGTCCGTCAATCGGTTCTTGCTCGCCGCACTCACTGCTGGCATCCCCCGTGTGGTGAAGGACGAGGACCTTCTCACCGCAAACTCGATCCAACCGACACTCGGCACCATCGCCGCTGCGCTCGGCGGTGCCGTTGGTGGTGCCGTCACGATCATCGCGCCGCGGGTATCTGACGAATACCGAGCGCTCATCGGTCTCGCCCTCGCGGGACTGCTGTTTGCCGCAGCGTCGATCGCATCGACGGCACTGTCGCGTCGGTCGCTTGGCCCCGTTGACCCGCGGGCGCACCTCGCTATTGGGAACGAGGCAGCCAAACTTATTCGTGGTTTGCGTGAAGGGCTCATCCACCTTCGCGAGCGCGTCACGCCGTTTGACGCGCTTGGCGTGATGGCGGCGCAGCGCCTCCTATATGGCGTGATGTTCGTGGCCGCGATCCTCATCGCCCGCCACGTGCTGTCCACTCCCGACGACGTCGAGGGCGGCATCACGCAACTCACGTTGGTCGTCGGCTTCGGTGCCGTTGGCTTTGGCCTCGCTGCCGTTGTCACCCCCGGCATCGCGCCTCGGCTGGGCCCTCATCGATGGATCCTTGCGTGCCTTGGGCTTGGCTGCGTCGGCCAGATCCTGCTCGCCGTGTCTCCCACGCGGCCGTGGCTGTACTCCGCTGCCGTCGTAGTGAGCTTTGCTGTTCAGGGCGGCAAGATCGCCGTCGACACGATCGTTCAGCGCGACACGGACGATGCGTTCCGGGGCCGCGCCTTCACCTTGTATGACGTCGCATACAACACGGCCTTCATCTCCTCGGCCTTTGTTGGCGCGCTGCTGCTCCCCACCAATGGCTACTCGCGTTGGGTGATGGTTGCGCTCGCGGGTGCGTACGTGGTGGTCGCGGCCGCCTATGCGGTTGCCCCCCGCCACCCATCGCCTGCCGCCGCCAATGGTGGAAGGCCACCTCTTTCATCGGCGGCCGAGCCACCTGTGAGTGGTAGCTGACAGCTTTCACGCGGTTCGCCACCACCTCCGGGGTTAGGGGGTGGAGCGGGAGCGCCACCACGCGAGAAGTTCTTCGCGAGCGCGGTCGTCCCCGAGCGGCCCATGCTCCATGCGCAGGTCCAGCATGTGCCGGTACGCCTCACCCACCTCACGGCCGGGCTTAATGCCAAGGATCTCCATGATCTGCGTGCCGTCGAGGTCCGGCCGGATCGCGTCAATCTCTTCTTGCTCGCGCAGGTGTGCGATGCGCGCTTCGAGATCGTCATACGCGAAAGCGAGGCGCTCGGCCTTACGGCGGTTGCGCGTCGTCACGTCCGCACGGGTGAGGCGGTGCAGCCGCTCCAGCTGTTCACCCGCATCCGTCACATAGCGCCGTACCGCGGAATCCGACCACCGCGCCTCGCCATAACCGTGGAAGCGCAAATGTAACTCGACCAACAAGGTGACAGCCTTGATGGTCTCCTTGTCGAACTTCAGCGCTTTGAGTCTGCGGCCAGCCATCTTGGCACCCACCACCTCGTGGTGATGGAAGCTCACGCCGCCGCCGGGCTCAAGCCGACGCGTCGGCGGCTTGCCGATGTCGTGGAGCAGCGCAGCGAGGCGCAACACGAGGTCGGGGGACGGGACGGCGCCTTCGTCATCCGTCTCCAGATCAATCGCCTGTTCGACCACTGTCAGCGTGTGCTCGTACACGTCCTTGTGGTGATGGTGTTCATCGATCTCAAGTTTGAGCGCGGGCAATTCGGGCAGCACCCGCTCCGCCAAACCCGACTCAACGAGCACGCGCAAGCCCTCGCGCACATTGACGCCCAGCAGCAGCTTGGTGAGTTCATCACGGACTCGCTCGGCAGAGACGATGTCGATCCGCTCAGCCAGTCGCGCCATTGCCGCAAAAGTCGCCGGTTCGATGTCGAAGCTCAATTGCGACGCGAAACGTGCCGCGCGCATCATCCGCAGGGGGTCGTCGCCAAATGACACGTCCGCGTCGATGGGCGTGCGTAGCAGCCCGCCCGCAATGTCATCAAGCCCGCCATACGGATCGACAAACTCGCCGCTTGGCACGCGGAGCGCCATCGCGTTGATCGTGAAGTCTCGCCGTGCGAGATCCCCCTCGAGAGAGTCGCCGAAAGCCACCACTGGTTTGCGGGTCGCGCCGTCGTACTCGTCCGCACGGTACGTGGTGATCTCGGCAACAAGGTCGCCCTTGCGCCCGCCGATCGTGCCGAAGTCGCGGCCCATGTCCCACGTGGCGGACGTCCACTTCTTGAGCAGCGCCTCCGTGTCGTCGGGATGAGCGGACGTCGCAAAGTCCACATCGGTGGAGCGTCGACCCAACAGCACGTCTCGAACGGAGCCACCCACAAGCGCGAGCTCAAATCCGGCCGCGTGGAAAATCTCGGCAAGCTCGGCGACCTCTGGGGGCACCGCGGCACCGAGAGCGACGGACCGCGCACCCAGTACGTCGCGCGGTGGCAGGACGGGAGCGACGGGCCGAGTCATAGGGATAAGCATTACAGAGTGCCGTCACCGCGCGGGCACGGGCCGACGCTCGGGCACGCTGGGGCCGACGCGTCAGCACGTAGCGGCCGACGCTTGGGTCATCTCGCGAAGGTGGTGGTTCGGGTGGTCGCCATTAGAGTTGCCCCATGCCCGAAGCACCTCTCCCGCGACCGAGCCGTCTGCCGCGGCCGCCGGTGAGTACCGGGCTTCGTCGCAAGAGAGTGGTGCGAGTCGCCGGTCAACTCCCCGTTTCCCGCGAGGTATCCGCCGGTGGCGTTGCCGTCAAGGTCGAGGACGGAGTGGCATACGTCGCGTGTATTGCGCGTCGCAACCGTGCGGGCCGTCTTGAGTGGTGCTTGCCCAAGGGGCATATCGAGCCCGGGGAAACTCCGGAGCAAGCAGCCGTTCGCGAGGTCGCGGAAGAAACCGGCATTGAGGCCGAGATTCTCCAGTCGCTCGGCATCATCGACTACTGGTTCACGGGCGACGATCGCCGGGTTCACAAGAAGGTTCATCACTTTCTCCTTGAAGCCGTTGGCGGTTACATCACCACAGAGAACGACCCCGACCACGAGGCCGAACTTGCGGCGTGGATCCGTATCGATGAACTTCACTCCAAGCTCGCTTTTCCCAACGAGCGCAAGATGGCGCAGACGGCCGCGGAACTCCTCACATCACGATCGTGACTATCGCTACTTCACGAATTAGGCGCGCCCTCGCCGTGGTGGGGGTGGGCATCGCGTCGCTCGCGATGGTTGCACCCGCTGCCGCGGTCGAGCCGATCCCTCCCCACAGCATCGTGCCCGACGCCCCGCCTGCCACAACGCTCGTCCGTGCAGACGAGCCAGAAATCAAGCCAATCCCCGGACTCGCCGTATCCGCCGCGGGTAACTTGCCGGTCGCGGCGACCCCTCAGGGCCAGTACACCGTGCGCCTCAAGGTGATGTCCTCACAGCAAGCCATTCAGGATTTGCGCCTCACCCTCAGCGTGACGGAGGCGCCGCTCGAGGACTCACAGGCGCTCGCGGAGTTCATCGCGAATCCCGACGCGACCGCTACCCGTCGTGTTGCGAGCACCCCTGTCGGTGCCTCCGATGCGATGGGTCGCCATTCCCTCGCCGTGGGTGAGGACACTGCCGTCAGCGCGTTTGTTGAACCAGGCGGTTTTGGTTTCGATGCCGAAACGAGCGGTGTTTACGGCGTTGTCGTTGAGCTGAGGACGGCCTCAGGCGTGGTCTGGCGGCGCATCGCCCCTGTCACGTGGCAACCTCGCAACCTTCCGGTGCTCGACGTCACCGTGCTTGCCACCGTCGCCGGCACCCAGGAGCGTGCCACTGCGTTGCTCGGCGCAGCGTCGGACGACAGGGTCGCTCTCGCGATCGACCCGTCATCCCTCACCCTGTCGCAGCGTCTCGCGCTCTCGCGCCGCGAGGTTTACGCAATTCCGGCCGGACACCTTGACGTATCAAGCGCCGCTCATGCCTCCTCCGCGTCACTCATTGAGTCGGGCCTCGCGGCCGGGCGCTCCGGCATGGACTTGCCGTGGCTCGCACTCGCGGCGGTGACCGACGATGCAACGATCGCGCTCGCGTCCCGCACCGGTGCGATGGCAGTGGTCGCGGACCCTCGCGACGTGCCGGACGCTCCGGGACCGATTGCGAACGTCACCGGGATCGCAAGCGACACCCCCGCGCCGCTGATCATTCCGGACCCGGTGCTGTCGCGAACTCTTGCGGGTGACACCCCTGGGGACCCGACCAACCCGGCCAAGGTGTACGCGGAAGCAGCATTCGCTGCGATGCGGGGAGCGCAGACGGTGGTCATCGCACCGGGCAGCGCCTGGCTCGTCGACGGAGCGCGACCGTCGCGCGCGGTCGAGCAACTCCTCGACGCACCGTTTGTCACCTCACGCACGCTTGCCGCGCAGCTTTCTGACACCGCACGGGCCGATATTGATATGCCCGAGCTCATTGAGTCGGACTCCGATATTGCTCGCGGCAGCATTGTTCAAGCGGTGTCGATTCTGTCCGCTCTCGATCATCTCGACTCCATCACTGAGAGCCCGTCGGCCATCGTCGCCCAGGCGCGACGCGATGTCTTCACTGCCCTCTCGACTCCACGGCGACTCGATCCGCAACGACGCGATGAGTTGCTCGTTGAAACGCTCGATACCGCCGCCGCCGTTGCAAACTCGATCACCGTCACGTCGGGATCCGATCTCACGCTGGTGTCGCGCTCGGGCGCGGTTCCTATCACCATCAACAACGCGCTCGACGTCCCGGTCAATGTGCGGGTCGCGATGACGTCCCGCTCGCCAATTCTGAGGTCCAAGGACTCGCCCCTCGCGCACATCGAACCCGGTTCCGACGCCACGGTCACCGTGCCTGTCGAGGCGGTATCAAGCGGCGACGCGAGTGTCTCGGTGGCGCTGCGAACCGAATCGGGCTCCACCATTGCCGTTGCCGAAACGCTCAAGGTGCGTGTTCGCGCCGCATGGGGAAGTGCCGCTACCGGGGTGGTGACCGCGGGGCTCGTTGTCCTCCTCGTCGCGGGCATCTGGCGCACCGTGAAGCGCGGTCGCCGTGACACGCGCGTTGTCCCCACCGCAACGACGCCACTCGCGGGCGCGTCCGCCGCGGACGAGTGAGTACCGCAACAATGTCAGCATGACGTCGGACGAGGTCGCCGTGCCGGGCGAAGGATCTGCCACGCCGCCTCCGCGCGGCGCGAGC
>JAEYUX010000047.1 GCA_023432235.1 Actinomycetes bacterium | reverse complement strand
GTCACCGTCACGATTGACGGCATCGAGACGCAGGTGGAAAAGGACACTCTCATCATCCGCGCCGCGGAACAGGTGGGCATCGACATCCCCCGCTTCTGTGACCACCCGCTACTCAAGCCGGTGGGCGCATGCCGGCAGTGCCTTGTTGACGTCGCGAGCCCCGGACCGGACGGCAACCTCCGGGCCTTCCCCAAGCCACAGCCCTCGTGCGCGATGACGGTTACTGACGGCATGGTGGTCAATACCCAGCACACGTCCGAAGAAGCTGATCGCGCCCAAAAGGGCATTATCGAACTGCTCCTCATCAACCACCCGCTTGATTGCCCGGTGTGTGACAAGGGAGGCGAGTGCCCGCTGCAGAACCAGGCTCTCAGCCACGGCCGCCCCGAGTCGCGCTTTGTCGACACGAAGCGCACGTTCGAGAAGCCCCTCGCGCTGTCGAGCTCGATTCTGTTGGACCGCGAGCGCTGCATTCTGTGCCAGCGTTGCACCCGCTTCTCCAAGGAAATTGCCGGCGACGCCTTCATCGACTTGCAAAACCGCGGTGCACTTCAGCAGATTGGCCGTTTCGACGAGGACGTGCTCGGCTTTGACGGCTACGCACCGCTTGGTGCCGCTGTCGAGGATGAATCCGGCAGGCCTTTCAGCTCGTACTACTCGGGCAACACGATTCAGATCTGCCCCGTCGGCGCGCTGACGAGTGCCGCGTATCGCTTCCGCTCGCGGCCCTTTGACCTCGTGTCGAGCCCCGGCGTTTCGGAGCACGATTCATCCGGTTCCGCGATCCGCACCGATCACCGCCGCGGCAAGATCCTTCGCCGCCTCGCGGACAATGACCCGGTGGTCAACGAAGAGTGGATCACGGACAAGGATCGCTTTGCCTTCTCCTGGCAGAACCAGGCTGACCGCCTCACCCGCCCGTTGGTGCGCAAGGACGGCGAGCTCGTTGAGGTGTCATGGCCTGAGGCTCTCGCGGCTGCGGCAGAGGGCCTCAAGGCAGCGGCCGGGCGCACCGGCACCCCTGCCGACAAGAAGGCAAAGGGTGTCGGCGTGCTCCCCGGCGGACGCATCACGATGGAAGATGCCTACGCGTACGGCAAGTTCGCGCGCCTTGCGCTTGGCACTCATGACGTCGATGCCCGCACGCGCGTCCACTCCGATGAAGAGCAAGCATTCCTTGGTACGTACGTCGCCGGCACTGGACTCGGCGTCACGTTCCAGGACCTTGAGAACGCTCCCGCGGTGGTGCTCGTTGGCTTTGAGCCCGAGGACGAAGGTGGAGTGGTGTTCCTCCGCCTGCACAAGGCGTTCGGCAAGCAGCGCGTGTTCACCGTCGCGCCCTTCCTGTCCCGTGGTGCCGCAAAGCTTGGCGCCACGCTGATCCCCGCTGTGCCCGGTCAAGAGGCGGCGGCGCTCAACGCGCTGAAGGGGTCGAAGGACGCCTTCAAGGCATTGAAGGAGCCGGGTGCGCTCATCATCGCTGGTGAACGGCTCGCCGGTGTCGAGGGCGGCTTCACTGCTGTCGCTGATGTAGCCCGACGCTCGAAGGCACGCATTGCGTGGATTCCGCGCCGTGCGGGCGAACGCGGTGCTGTGGAAGCTGGCGCATTGCCCGGCTTGCTCCCTGGAGGGCGCGATGCTGGTTCGCTGTCAGCACGCAAGGAGGTTGCCGAGGCGTGGGGAGGCGAGTTGCCTTTGGGCAAGGGCCGCGATGCCGACGCGATTATCGCCGCCGCAGCATCGAAGAACCTTGACGGCCTTGTCATTGGTGGTGTGGACGCCTCGGATCTCACGGAGAACCTGCTCAAGGCCATCGACACGGCAAAATTCGTTGTCAGCCTCGAAGTGCGTCGTACGTCCGTCACCGACGCCGCCGACGTTGTCCTCCCGGTCGCACCGCCGTCCGAGAAGTCCGGCACCTTTGTCAACTGGGAGGGCCGCCTGCGGGCGTTCGCGACCGCGATCCACACGGACGCGATGTCGGATCACCGCGTGCTCGACCTCCTTGCCCGTGAGATGGGTACCGCGCTCAGCACGGCCACCGTCGAGGACGTGAACCGCGAGCTTGCCTCGTTTGGTGCGGCCGCCGCGACTGACCGTGTCGAGGCGCCGAGCGCTGCTGCGGCAAAGACAAGCGTTCGAAAGGCGAACGAACTCGTCCTGTCCTCGTGGCACCTCCAGGTGGATGAGGGCTCGCTTCAGGACGGTGAACCGTATCTTGCAGGCACGGCCCACGTCTCTGTTGCACGCGTCTCGCCTGCGACCGCCGCGAAGGCCAAGTTGTCCGGCGTTGTCTCGATCACCGGCGTTCGCCGCGACTCGATTGAGCTGCCACTGGTCGTCACCGAAGGCATGGCCGACGGCGTGGTGTGGGTGCCGGCAAAGTCCCAGAATTCGTGGGTAGCCGAGCAGTTGGGCGTGGCGCCTGGCGCCACGGTCGTCGTGAAGGGAGCGAGCGCGTGATCCTTCCGCTTGAGGTCGACCTCACTCCTGCACAGGAGACCTGTGGCGTCACCGACCCGGCGAACATCGATGCGGTGCGCCTCGCGTGCATTCAGCGCATCGAGTACTCGCTTGAGGGTGACTCGATCTGGATCGTCATCATCAAGGCAGTGCTCGTCCTCGTGTTCCTGCTGACCTCCGTGTTGTTTGCCGTGTGGTTTGAGCGCCGCGTCATCGGCCGCCTGCAACAACGTCCGGGCCCCAACCGCCACGGTCCTTTTGGTTTGTTCCAGTCGATCATGGACGCGATGAAACTCCTCATGAAGGAGGACATCACCGTCCGGGCTTCCGAGAAGCTCCTGTACATCGTGGCGCCGATGATCTCCGTGTTTTCGGCACTCCTCATCTTTGCGGTCATCCCGTTTGGGCCCCCCACGCGGATCCCGTTCACCGATGAGGTGACCCCGCTCCAGCTCACCGACTTCCCGGTCGCGATGCTCTACGTGCTCGCCTGTGCGGCCGTCGGTGTGTACGGCATCGTCCTCGGTGGATGGGCGTCGGGCTCTACGTATCCCCTCATGGGTGCAGTGCGCTCGACCGCGCAGATCATCTCCTATGAACTCGCCATGGGCCTGTCGCTTGTCACGGTGTTCATGTACGCGGGCTCGATGTCGCTGAGCGACATCGTCGCGGCGCAAGAGTACTGGTGGTGGGCGCTGCCGCTACTGCCAGCGTTTGTCATCTACGTCATCTCGATGGTGGGCGAAACCAACCGTCTTCCCTTTGACCTGCCCGAGGCAGAAGGCGAGCTTGTCGCAGGCTTCATGACGGAGTACTCGTCGATGAAGTTCGCGTGGTTCTTCCTTGCCGAGTACATGAACATGATCAACGTGTCAGCGATTGCCGCCACGCTGTTCATGGGTGGGTGGAAACCGCTATGGCGCCCCGACTGGCCTGGTTATGAGGTGCTGAGCAACGGCGTCTTCCCGCCGCTGTGGCTCATCCTCAAGATCTGGCTCCTCATGTTCTTCTTTGTGTGGGTGCGCGGTTCGGTGTTGCGCTTCCGCTACGACCAGTTCATCCGCTTCGGCTGGAAGGTCCTCATCCCCACCGCCCTGGCCTGGCTCGTCTTGTGGGGCAGCGCTCTTGTCCTCTTGCCGCACTTCGGCCGCTCCACGTCGCTGTTCATTGCTGTGGCACCGGTGATCGCGATCATCCTCGCGTGGCTCGTGTTCAGCATTGTCGCGGAGTCGCGTCAGATGCAGCGTGACGCCGAACGCGAGGAGCGCGAGCGCGTCATTGCAGAGGAACCTTTCGACGCGTTTGCGGGCGGCTACCCAGTACCGCCGCTGCCGGGTCAGAAGCTCCCCCCGTCCCCCCGCGCGCGGCGCCGTACCGTTGACGCCAGCAAGGAGGCTCCCAGTGAGTGACCACCAGTGGAATGCGTCCGACGTTCAGGAAGAGTTCGTCTCTAACCTGCCGAACCCGGGTGGCGTCGGGGGAGCGCTCCTCCCTGTCGCCGGGTTTGGAGTGACGTTGCGGAACTTCTTCCGTCCCACCGTGACGGAGCAGTACCCGACAACGCCCG
>JAEYUX010000176.1 GCA_023432235.1 Actinomycetes bacterium | reverse complement strand
CGCAGCCGGTGGGGTGCGCGAAGCGGGGCCGGACTGGATCACGCGAGTTCTTGAACAAGCGCCAGAGGAACTTGCCTCGACGATTAACGGTCTCGCCGTCACCCCGCTCCCACATGACAAGGCGGAGACTCTCGGTCTTTACGCTCGGTCCATTCTCGCCAAGGTGCTTGACGCGCAGCTCACGCGGCGAGTGGGTGAACTCCGCGGGTCGATGCAGCGCGCGGGGGAGGGCACCGACGAGTACTGGCGGATCTTTGGGGACATCACCGCGCTCGAGACGCGCAGGCGCTCACTCCGTGCGGAATAGGGCAAAAAAGGTGGCTCCCCCGACTGGACTCGAACCAGTAACCCTTCGATTAACAGTCGAATGCTCTGCCAATTGAGCTACGGGGGATCAGCGGGATGGGTATCCTCGCGGACCGAAGAAACTGTACACGATCGCGCGCAGTGTCATGACCACGGTAGCGTGACGCACAGACGTGGGCGAAGGGGGTTTCATGCCGGTCGATGACCCTGGTGACACCGCTTGGCTCTTGCTTTGCGCCGTGCTCGTGCTGCTCATGGCTTCCGCGATCGTCATGGTGTACGCGGGCCGGGTGCGACCTCGTCATGCGCTGTCGATGGTGATGTACGGCCTTGCGGCGGTGATCTCGATTTCGGTCACCTGGGTGTTCGTTGGATTCAGCCTCGCGTTTGGCGCCGACGCTGGCGGCGGTTTCGTGGGAAATCTCGACAATGCAGGGCTTGCGAGCATTGCTGAGTCCGGGGTGGCGAGCGCTGTGGGTGTGCCGCCTATCGCGTTCGCCTTGTTTCAAGTCGCTGTTGCAGTCTTCGCCGGCGCCCTCCTCGTTGGCGCAGGGGCGGAACGGATGAAGTTCGGCTCAATGCTCGCCTTCTTGGGTTTGTGGTCGGCTCTCGTCGTGCCCGTCGTGACGCACTGGACGATGACACCCGGTGGCTGGCTTGCTGAGTGGGGCGCGCTTGACTTCGCTGGCGGCGCCGTGATTGGCACGGGGGTAGGAGCCTCGGCACTCGCGCTGTCGCTTGCGCTCGGGCCGCGCCGTCACGCCACAGCTCAACGGTTGCAGCCCCGCAACCTCCCCATCGCGCTCACCGGTTTCGCGCTGTTGTGGTGCTGTTGGGTGGGACTCAATGCGGGGGCTGCGCTGAGCGCCGGACGGGTGGCGGCGTCGGCCGCACTTGCGACACATCTCGCGGGCGTTGGTGGCATGGCCGGGTGGCTCATGATCGAAAAGCGGCTCACCAATGTGATCACCGCGAGTGGCGCCGCCCGTGGCGGGGTGACCGGGCTTGTTGCCGTGACGGCGGGTGCTGGCTTTCTTGACCCCTTTGCGTCGCTCCTGCTCGGCTTTGTGGCGGGCGCAGCGGCTTTCCTCGCGGTACGCCTCATGGCGCGCGTGCGCGTCGACGACGCCCTCGACGTGTCCGTCGTCCACCTTGTGGGTGGCGCGCTCGGGATGGTCTTCATCGGCTTCTTTGCACGCCTCATCGAAAGCGACCACACCGTTGGCATCGGTCTGATGAACGGGGGAGGGGCCGCACTGCTCGGCAAACAAGTGGTGGCGGTGCTCGCCGTGGCGGCCTTTGCCTTCATCGCATCGTGGCTCATCGCGATGGTGTTGCGGGCCGCGATGGGCCTTCGCGTGACGCCGGAGGCGGAAGAGCAAGGACTCGACCATCACCAGCATGGTGAATCGGCGGATGACGCGCGGCATTAACCTTCTGTCCACGGGCCAGTAGCTCAGCCGGTTAGAGCAGCGGACTCATAATCCGTCGGTCGTGGGTTCAAGCCCCACCTGGCCCACTGCATGTACCAGGGGTTTCACTCCGTCGACAGCAAGAGATCCGCGATAATGGCGGGTACCGCGTCGGCTACATCAAGCGCCGCGATTGGCCCGCCGCCTGACGCTGCCTCGGCGGCGCGGGCATGCACCCATGACGCAGCAGCGCCGGCCTCGGGTGCGCTTAACCCGGCCGCAAGCAAGGCGCCAGCAATGCCCGCGAGCACATCACCCGTCCCGGCCGTCGCAAGCCACGCGGGCGCCTCGGGAAGTTCGGCAACGGCGCCACCGGGTGCCGCGATGATGGTTCGGGTGCCCTTGAGGAGCACGGTGGCGCGAGCGGTTTCAGCGAGAAGGCGCGCATGCCCCGTGCGGTCACGGAGAACGTCGTCAAGCGTCACATCGTGGCGGATCGCGGCAAGCGCCCCGATGAGTTCGCGCTCGTGTGGCGTGAGCAGGACCTGATGAGGTTGGCTTGCCCTCGAGCCAGCAGAACGCGCACGCACGCACTGGTCAAGAGCTCCCGCGTCGGCAACGAGGGGGCCGCCCGATGCGAGTACGGCGCCAATGACGGTGTCTTGTCCGGGGTGGTCGGCAACTCCCGGGCCCACCACCCATGCCGACGCTCGTGGCAGTACCTCGGCGGCGTCGGCCGGGTCATAGACGACAGTCTCGGGCCGGTGGCGGAGGACAAGGTCTTGAGCGCGGTGCGGCCCCACGTAGCGCACCATTCCCGCTCCAGCCCGGAACGCCCCCGAAACCGACAGCGCGGCTGCGCCCGGATACGCATCGGAGCCGGCAACCATGCCAACCACCCCGCGGGTGTACTTGTCGTCAGTGGCGCGCGGTCGCGGCCACACTGACGCAACCCATGCCCGATCAACAATGTCCATACGCCTAGCCTGGCACGCGCGCCTCGGAAGGCAAATGACCGCGCACCGACAGTTCACGGCCATGGAACAATGGCGCCTATGGCCATGCGAGAGATCCGGGTGATCGGCGACCCTGTGCTGCGCACCCCGTGCGAGCCCATCACCGTCATCGATGAACGTGTCCGCACCCTCATCGACGACCTCCTCGAAACCGTCGACTACGAGGGTCGAGCGGGTCTCGCTGGCAACCAGATCGGCGTTGGCCTGCGCGCATTCTCGTGGAACATCGACGGCGATATCGGCTACATCATCAACCCCGAGATCGTTGAGAACGCCTCCGAATTCCAGGAGTTGGCCGACGAGGGCTGCCTCTCAGTGCCCGGCCTCTGGTACCCGTGTGAACGGCCGCTATACGCCAAGGCCGTCGGCACTGACCTTGACGGCAATGAGGTCATTGTCGAGGGCGAGGACATCTGGGCCCGCCTCATCAATCACGAGGTCGATCACCTCAACGGCAAGCTCTACATCGATCGCCTCACCAAAGAGACGCGCCGTGAGGCGATGCGCGAACTTCGCGCGCAAATCGACTCCTAGAACAGCACCTCATCCGCGTACTTCGTGTCGTCCTCCGTGAGGTCAACGACGCGAACGCCCACGTCGGCCACGACGACGCGGCCAGCAGCATGGCACGCAGGCGCGACAGACAGGCAGATCTTTGGCGCGGTAAACGTCACGGTGACGTCCGCCTCGACGTGTGAGGCGTCGGCTGAACCGGAATCGGCATCGAGCCCACTTGGTAGGTCGACCGCGACAACGAGCGCGTCATCCGAGATCGCCTCGACAAGTTGATCAGCGGGAAACCGCAAACCTGGACGGGCGCCAAGACCCACGATGCCATCGATCACAATGTCCGCTGACCTCACGGCCTCGGTGGCGGCGAGAAGATCGTGGTCCGCACCAAGCGAAACGATGTGTCCGCCCGCTGCTCGTAGGGCATCAGCGCCATCATCGTGAAGCCTCGCGGCCACCGGAATCGCCACCACGATGGCTCCGTCGGCTGCGAGCAGGGCGCCAGCAAGCAATGCGTCGCCGCCGTTGTTTCCCGAACCAGCGAGGATCGCCACCCGGGTGCCGCGCAATGGGTGGCGAGTGTCCGCAACAGTCGCGGCGATCTCGTCGGCCACGGCACGAGCAGCGCGGCCCATAAGGGTGGCCTCGGGAACCGTCTCCATCGTGCGGCGCTCGAGTTCACGAATCTGCGCAACCGTGAGCGGCCCGGAGTGAGTGGTCCGGGGCTCATCGAGAGCGTGAGGTGTCACCTCTCCACTGTGCCATGAAGCCGCGGCATCCGCTGTGTGAGCTGTGGGCAGTGATGAGACGCTCCCCATGGCTGGCCCCGCAATGCGGCGCCACACCGTCGCTGTGCTGGCGCTTTGGCGATGCGTGAGGCACGATAGGTACACACCCGGAGAGCCGGATTCCTGGAATAGGTCGTTGGGGAAGACGCACCTGTACCAAAGGAGGGGTCATGGCCGCCATCACCCGTGGTGTTCTTTTCGTGCACTCAGCAACCCGCGCAATGTGCCCTCACATCGAGTGGGCCGCGCAGTCGGTGCTGAGTACGCGCGCCTCATTCGAATGGACTGATCAGCCTGCGGGAGCGAACCTCTTCCGTGCCGAGGTCGCCTGGCAAGGTCACCAGGGCACGGGAGCGCGCCTTGCGTCCGCCCTGCGCGGATGGGAGCACGTCCGTTACGAGGTGACCGAGGACCCCTCATTTGGCTGTGACGGCGCTCGCTGGTCGCACACCCCATCGCTTGGCATCTTCCACGCCGTCACGGACGTTCACGGCAACATCGTGGTGCCAGAGGATCGCATCCGTGCCGTGCTTGAGGCGGGCGGCACCGCAGCAGACTTCAAGCGTGCGATGGATCTTGCGCTGGGAACCGCGTGGGACGAGGAACTCGAACCTTTCCGTTACGCGGGCGCGGGAGCGCCTGTGCGCTGGCTCCACCGCGTCGGCTAGGAGCGCCATGGCCTTGGAATCCATCGCGCTCCTCACGCTTCAAGCGCTCGAGGAGTCAATGTGGGTATCCGAGAGCCGCTTTGACCCCACGTACATGGACGCGGTGCTGCACCCCGACTTCACCGAAGTGGGCCGCTCCGGGCGCCTCTTCACGCGTGATGACGTCCTGTCGATGCCGCCGGTCGAGATTCGCATCGAGATCCCCTTGCGGGGTCTCGAGATTGTCGAGATTGCCCCTGACGTGGTGCTGACGCGCTACACGACAGTGCCTCTCGACTCGCCCCATGGCGCAGCGCATCGCACGTCGATCTGGTTGCACGAAGACGAGCGCTGGCTGTTGCGCTTCCACCAGGGCACGCCGACGTCCGACACCTCTGACGACTGACGCTGTGCCTTGGGCGCGGCGCCATGAACCAGTGCCGGGCCCGACGCTGGGGTTTAGGCGGTCGTAAAGAGCAGCGCCGCGTTGTGGCCACCAAAACCGAACGCGTTGTTGATCGCGGCGAGGTCGCCCGAGGCAGGCAGAGCGCGAGGAGTGTCCCGCACGAGGTCCACCTGAAGTTCGGGGTCAGGGCTGTTGACGTTGATCGTGGGCGGAGCCGTGCGCTCATGAAGAGCAAGGATCGTGAAGACCGACTCAAGCGCACCCGCACCACCGAGAAGGTGGCCGGTCATCGACTTTGTGGCGCTGAGCAGGACGTTGTCCGCATGCGCACCCATGACAGAGCGGATTCCACGCGCCTCAACCATGTCACCCGCAGGGGTGGATGTGGCATGGGCGTTGACGTGAACAATGTCGTTTGCGGTGAGGCCCGCGCGCTCGATGGCAATGCGCATTGCACGTTGCTGGCCCGCGCCTTCCGGGTCCGGGGCAGCGATGTGGTGGGCGTCCGACGTGAGGCCAAGGCCCGTGAGACGCGCGTAGATCTTCGCCCCGCGTGCGCGTGCGTGCTCCTCGGACTCGAGCACAACGATGCCCGCACCTTCACCGAGGACAAAGCCGTCGCGCGTCGTGTCATAGGGACGCGACGCACCGGCAGGGTCGTCATTGCGCTTGGACAGCGCCTGCATCGCCGCGAATGCGGAGATGGGAAGCGGGTGGATGGCGGCTTCGGTACCGCCCGCCACAACGACGTCGGCACGGCCAGACTCGATCATCTCAAAGGCCATGCCAATCGCCTCAGCACCTGAGGCACACGCCGATACGGGGGCGTGCGCACCCGCCTTCGCACCGAGCTCCAACTCGACGTAGGCGGTGGGGGAGTTCGGCATCAGCATGGGCACGGTGAGGGGCAGGACGCGCTCGGCGCCCCGCTCCTTCACCGTGTCCCATGCCGTCAGCAGTGTCCACACGCCGCCGATGCCGCTCGACACCACGGTGCCAAGGCGTTCGGGGTCAACCTCCGGCGAGCCAGCGTCGGCCCACGCCTCGCGTGTCGCGATGATCGCGAACTGTGCTGACGGGTCCATTCGCTTGATCTCGGGGCGCTTCAGCACCTCTTCGGGATTGACCGCAATCTGACCGGCAAACGTCACGGGAAGCCCGTAGCGCTCGGCCCAATCGTTCTCAAGCGAACGCACGCCGGAGCGTCCCGCGAGTGCCGCCTCCCAGGTAGAGCGCACATCCCCGCCTAGTGGGGTCGTGGCGCCGAGGCCGGTGACGACAACTGCCATGGTGTTCCTCCGAGATCGGTGGTCGTGTGGCTGGGCCTCATGCGGCCCGGGGTGGAATTAGGCCTGAGCCTTCTCGATGAAAGAGACGGCGTCGCCCACGGTGACGAGGTTCTTGACTTCCTCGTCGGGGATGCGGACGTCGAACTTCTCCTCAGCAAGGGTGACGATCGTCATCATCGACAGCGAGTCGATGTCGAGGTCATCGGTGAAGGACTTGTCGAGCTGCACGTCGCCAGCGTCAATGCCAGTCTCCTCGGCAACGATCTCGGCAAGGCCAGCGAGGATGTCCTGCTCAGAAAGGGCCATCGGGTTTCTCTCCTTGGGTTGGGCAGTGCCGGTTGGCACCCGCTTCATGTCGACGACTACCGAGGGTAGCGCCGGACGGTGGTGTTTTACGGAAGAACGATCACTTGTGCTGCATAGACAAGTCCAGCACCAAAACCGATCTGGAGCGCGATGTCTCCCGACTTCACAGCCCCGTCACGGTACAGCCGTTCGGTGGCAAGCGGAATCGACGCCGCCGACGTGTTGCCAGAATCGGCGATGTCCTTGGCCACAACGACCGATTCGGGAAGGCCGATCTGCTTCACCATCTGTTCGATGATGCGGATGTTTGCCTGGTGCGGGATGAACGCATCAATGTCCTCGGGGGTGAGGCCCGCCTTCTCGATTGCTTCGCGCGCCACTGGCGCCATCTTGAAGGAGGCCCACTTGAAGACGCTCGGGCCTTCCTGGCGCAACGTGGGGAAGGGCAGTGATCGATCATTCTTGATGTCGAGCCACGTGTTTGACTCAGCGACGAGGTGAGCGCCGGAGCCATCGGAACCTGCGACCGTAGGGCCGATGCCCGGAAATTCTGAGGGGCCCACAACGACCGCTCCAGCACCGTCGCCAAGCAAGAACGAAATCGAGCGATCCGCGGGGTCGACGAAGTCGGACAACTTCTCGGCGCCAATGACGAGCACGTACGTCGCGGCGCCTGAGCGGACCATCGCGTCGGCCTGGCCGATGCCGTAGCAGTAACCAGCGCAAGCGGCACGAATGTCGTGCGCAGGGACGGTGAGGCCGAGGCGGTCAGCAATCACGGGGGCACCGGCACCGGCAAGGTGCGGGTAGGAGATCGTCGACAAGAGCACTGCGTCGATGCTGCTCGCGTCAATGCCCGCGTGTGCGATCGCTTCGCGTGCGGCCTGCTCTGCGAGGTCGAGTACCGACGTGCTTTCTTCGGCGCGAACGCGGGTCACGATGCCCGTGCGCGAGCGAATCCACTCGTCCGAGGACTCGATGGGTCCCGCAACCTCATCGTTCGTCACATAGCGCTCACCGCGGGCCACACCAAGCCCATGAATGCGGGAGTACTCGGCGCCCCGTTGAATCTGGATGGTGGGGCTCATGCGACGCTCCTCGCGAGGTCCCGCGCGGCCTCGAGGTCTTCGGGTGAGGTGAGGGCGACCGCGGGAACGCCCTTCATTGCACGCTTGGCGAGTCCGGTGAGGACTCCGCCCGGTGCGAGCTCGATGATGCCGGTCACGCCAAGGGCGAGCATCGTGTCCATGCACAGGTCCCAACGGACTGGGCGGGCCACTTGTGCGACAAGGCTTTCCAGGGCGGCTTCGGCCGACGCGACGGCAGCTCCGTCGTAGTTCGACAGCAAGGTGATGGTGGGCTCGTGGCGTTCAACCTTTGCCGCGGCCTCTGCGAGGACAGGCACTGCAGGTGCCATGTAGTCGGTGTGGAACGCACCGGCCACTTGAAGCTGAATGACCCGGGCCCGCGTGGGGGGCGTCTCGATGAGTGCGGCGATCGCGGCTGCCGATCCGGCCGCAACAACTTGGCCGCCACCGTTCATGTTGGCAGGCGTAAGGCCGAGCTCGGCAAGACGAGCTGCCACCTCGTCGGCGTCACCGCCGAGGATTGCTGCCATCGACGTCGCCTCCGCTGCGGCGGCAGCCTCCGCCATCGCAACGCCTCGCGTGCGCACGAGCGAGACGGCGTCGGCGGGGGAGATGACTCCGGCAACCGCCGCTGCGCCAAACTCGCCGACGGAGTGGCCCGCAGCGAGCGCGGGTGTCACCTCAAGCGCGGCGTAAGCGGCGAGCGCGGACGCGACCAACAAGGGTTGCGCGATTGCGGTGTCGCGAATGGAGTCGGCGTCGGCATTGATGCCAAAGTCGATGAGGTCGATTCCAGCGGCCTCCGAGAACTGCTCAAGCGCTTCGCGCGCGGCCGGGATCTCGATCCACGACTTGAGCATTCCTGGTGCCTGGGCTCCCTGTCCGGGGCTCACAACGGCAAGCATGGGTACAGCCTGCCTCATATTGGAGCGATCCGTGGCACCGGGTGACACCGACTTGCGTGCCGTACCTTGTAGGGAACCTACAAAAACGCGCGCCCGGCGTCCCGCAAGCGCCCGAGCGTGAACGCCATGTCGAGTACGTGCGCATCACGTGTGGCGAGCACATCCCAACCGGTGATCTCGGTGACCTTCTTGAGGCGGTAACGCACGGTATTTGCGTGAACGAACATCGTGCGAGCAGAAAGCTCGAGGGACCGTCCGCAGTCAAGGAAGGTCGCCACTGTCTCTTGTAGGGAACCTCCAGCGCGGACGATCGGGTCGTACGCGATCGCAATGAGTTTGTCGCGCGCATTCGTATCGCCGACGAGCACGCGCTCCGGCAAGAGGTCGTCTGCCATGACAGGACGCGGCGCGAGTGACCAGGCGGGTGCGGCGACGACGCCGGCAAAGGCGGCTCGCGTCGCGCGGGCCACTTCGAGAAGGGTGACGGCGGGCGGTCCGGTCACAACGGGGCCCGGCCCAAAATGGGGAAGGATCCCTGCGGCGAGTTCATCAATGTCAGCATCAGTGCGCGCGATCACCACGAGGTCTTCGCCGTGAATACCCACCATGGCCCGCGGCGCCTCTTTGCGAAGGGAACGCCGCAGCTCGGCCGATTCCGTCTCTCCGAGCGGTCCCTTGGTCCGGCCGACCATAACAAGCGTCGGGCCGGGCTTCCACCCCAGGGCGGCCGCACGCGAGGGCAAGTCATCGTCGACCTCGCCGCGCACGAGTGCGTCGACCACGAGCGCCTCAAGGCGAGCGTCCCACGCTCCGCGGGACTCGGCGGCTCGCGCATAGATCTCGGCGGCGCTGAAAGCGACTTCTCGCGAGTAGCGGAGGATGGCCTCGCGCAGGTGCGCTTCGCCGCCGGTGGCCGCGAGGTCGTCGGCGTGCTCTTCGACTACTTTGACGACCGTCCGCACGATGGACAGCGTGTGTTGAAGAGATATCGACCTCGTGAGTTCCGGCGGGGCGGCCGCGAACATCTCCATCGCACCGCGGTAGCCGGTGGCCGGGGCCGCGTACCACGTGACAAAGGACGTGATGCCCGCTTGCGCGACGGTGCCCACCCATGACCGCTCTTGCGCGGGCAGTTCACCAAACCACGTGTACTGCGTGTCGAGTTCCCGAAGTGCGGCGGTCGCAAGCTTCCCCGTGCTTGCTCGAAGTTTTCGGAGCGTTTCGTGGCGGACCTCCGCTGGTGCGACCATGCAGTCAGCATAGGGGGCTTTTGTTTCTAGCCCACAAGAGGGTGCCCCCCATTTGGGGGGCATTTTGCGTGAGAATCGGCGTGAGACCGTTCACATTGGCGTCATGAGGGCCGGAATTAGTGGACTCTCACGATTGAGAACCGGGTCAAACCCGTGGTGCCTGTGCGTTTGCGCAATTCTGGGCAAAGAAAGAACGGTGGGCGTGTCGTGAGGCAAGGCCCCACCACACGCCCACCGCGAACAGGGTGAATGCAGATCTACGAGTCGCCGCCCGCGTTCCCTGACGTGCCCTTGCGCACGTCATGTAGTTCGTAGCGCTCAATGGCTGCTGCGGTCGTTCCCACAGGCACTTCGCCACGCCGTTCGAGCTGTTGAAGCACACGTACGGCGGTGGACGGACCATCGATGTGGAAGTAGCGGCGTGCTGCGGCCCGCGTGTCGGAGAACCCAAAGCCGTCCGCACCCAGAGTCGAGTAGTCGCCGGGGATCCACGCGCGGACCTGATCCGGAACAAGGTGGTCGTAGTCCGTTGTCGCGACAAACGGCCCCGGCGCCCCCTGGAGGCGTTGAGTAATGAACGGCGTGCGCTGCGGACGCTCCGGGTAGAGGAAGGCCTCTTCCTCGCAGGCGAGCGCATCGCGGCGCAGTTCGGTCCACGAGGTCACTGACCACACGGCCGCATGGACGTTCCAGTGCGCAGCGAGAAGCTCTTGAGCCTCGAGTGCCCATGGCACGGCAACGCCTGAGGCGAGAATCTGTGCCTTGGGACCCTCGCCAGCAGGGGCGGCAGCCAGCCGGTAGATCCCCTTGAGGATGCCTTCGACATCGACGTTCTCGGGCTCAGCAGGTTGCGTGATCGGCTCGTTGTACACGGTGAGGTAGTACATGACGTTCTTGTCACGCCCGTCCTCGGGGCCATACATGCGCGCCAATCCGTCCTTGATGATGTGACGGATCTCGTACCCAAACGCGGGGTCGTACGTGACGATCGCGCGATTAGTGGCCGCAATAAGAGGCGAATGCCCGTCGGCGTGCTGCAGGCCCTCTCCGGTCAACGTGGTGCGACCGGCGGTTGCGCCGATGATGAAGCCGCGCGTGAGCTGGTCGCCAGCCGCCCAGAACTGGTCACCCGTGCGCTGGAAGCCGAACATCGAGTAGAAGATGTAGAACGGGACGAGCGGCTCTCCCTGCGTCGCGTAGGACGTGCCAACGGCCTGGAAGGCGGCAGCCGATCCGGCTTCATTGATGCCGGTGTGCATGATCTGTCCGGCCTCCGACTCCTTGTAGGAGAGCATGAGGTCACGGTCAACGGGCAGGTAGTTCTGCCCTTGGGTGTTGAAGATCTTGGCGCTTGGGAAGATCGAGTCGAGGCCGAATGTGCGGGCCTCATCGGGGATGATCGGCACAACGCGGTTGCCAAACTCCGGGTCCTTGATGAGATCTTTGAGGAGCCGCACAAGTGCCTGCGTCGTTGCGATTTGCTGCTTGCCGGATCCCTTGGCAAGGAGTTCGTAGTGCTTATCGTCCGGGAGGTGGACGGGCGCTGCGACGTCCCTGCGTTCCGGCACGAATCCACCGAGCTCACGGCGACGCTCGAGCATGTATTGCACAGCCGGGTCGTCCATACCGGGGTGGAAGTACGGCGGGTTGTACGGGTCCGCGTCAAGTTGCTCGTCCGTGAAGGGGATGTCGAAGGTGTCGCGGAGGACCTTGAGGTCGGCCGACGCCAACTTCTTCATCTGGTGCGTCGAGTTACGCGCCGCGAAGTTCGTGCCAAGACCGTAGCCCTTGATCGTCTTCGCGAGGATGACGGTGGGCTTGCCATTGGCTTCGGTCGTTGCCTTGAGGTAGGCCGCATACAACTTGCGGTAGTCGTGTCCACCACGCTTGAGCGCCCAGATCTCGTCGTCGCTCATGTCGGCAACGAGTTCTTTGGCACGCGGGTCTCCGCCAAAGAACTGGTCTCGGATGAACGCGCCGGACTCGGCCCGGAAGGTCTGGAAATCGCCGTCGGGGACGGTGTTCATCAGGTTGACGAGCGCACCGTCGGTGTCGCGGGCAAGGAGCTTGTCCCAACCACGTCCCCACACCACCTTGATGACGTTCCAACCGGCACCGCGGAAGAAGGCTTCGAGTTCCTGAATGATCTTGCCGTTACCGCGAACGGGTCCGTCGAGACGCTGCAAGTTGCAGTTGACGACAAAGGTGAGGTTGTCGAGACGCTGGTGCGCTGCGAGCTGAAGCATGCCGCGGGATTCCGGCTCGTCCATCTCGCCATCGCCAAGGAACGCCCACACGTGCTGCTGCGAGGTGTCCTTGATGCCGCGTAGGTGGAGGTAACGATTAGTCCACGCCTGGTAGATCGCCGACGCCGGGCCAAGTCCCATCGACACGGTGGGGAACTCCCACACGTCGGGCATGAGGCGGGGGTGGGGGTAGGAGGACAGACCGCGCCCCGGGCCGGACTTTTCTTGGCGGAAGGAATCGAGGTCAGCCTCGTTGAAGCGTCCTTCGACATATCCACGCGCGTACACGCCGGGAGCGGCGTGACCCTGGAAGTACACCTGGTCTCCGCCGCCGGGGTGGTCCTTGCCGCGGAAGAAGTGGTTGAGGCCCACTTCGTACAGCGTCGCAACAGATGCGTATGACGAAATGTGGCCGCCGACGCTCTTGTTGGGGCCCTGGGCGCGCGTCACCATGACAGCCGCGTTCCAACGGATCCATCCGCGGTAACGGCGCTCGATCTCCTCGTCGCCAGGGAACTGAGGTTCTTCGTCCGCATGGATGGTGTTGATGTACGGCGTGGTGAGGCGCATCGGCACCATCAACTGCTTGGCAGCCGCGTGGTCGACGATGCGATCCACGATGTACTCGGCCCGCGTTTCGCCTCGGGCGTCAATGAGATCGTCAAGCGACTCAAGCCACTCGTGAGTCTCGTCCGGATCCTTATCGATCACGCCGTGCTGTGCCACAGGGGACCTTTCGTCGGGGCGCGAAGGTGGCGCGCCGTTTTCCGTGAGGTGCGAGGCTGTGAAGCCGCTTACCTCACCATTCTTGTCACATCCCAGACCAATGTCACGCCAGGGTCCCGGGTGGCCCATGTGCGCACGTGCACGGATTTCCTCGATCAAACGGGAGGGCATGCCGTTGCACCGTGCACCGCCGGGCCCGTACTGTGGGACGAACGAGCACGTAGCCGCGTGCTCACGAACGAAAGGGGCGCGCGACCGTGGCCACGAAAGAGGGCTCGGAGACTGTCGACACGTCGGTGGTGTCACGTCTGAGCTTGACCACAGGGATGGTCGTGCAAGAGTTCGGGTACGACGACGACGTCTGTGAGGCGTTGCGTACGGCAATCGAAGACGCCACAGGCGAAGACCTCGTTGACGAGGACTTCGGTGATGTCACCGATGCCGCCATCGTCTGGTTCCGCGATGGGGATGACGACCTCGCGGACATGCTTGTTGACGTTCAGTCGCTCCTGGACTCCGGATATCAAGTGGTGTTGTTGACACCCAAGGCGGGCCGCGACGGCCATGTGCACCCTCGGGAGGTCGAAGAAGCGTCGTCCCTCGCTGGTCTGCACGCGACATCGACCTTTGTTGTTGACGGCACCTGGGCGGGCACTGTGCTCGTCGAGAAGGGACGTTCGAAGTGACCCACCCCCTTGTGGGTCAACCCGCACCGGACTTCACTCTTGTTGATCAGGATGGCATCTCAGTCACGTTGTCGGATTTGCGTGGCACCGACACCCTGCTCGTGTTCGTCCCGTGGGCGTTCTCGCCGGTGTGCACGTATGAGATTGAGCAACTCCGTGACGCGGATGACATCAACCAGTCTGACGCGCGTGTCCTCATCATCAACTGCGATTCCACCTTCGTGAATCAAGAGTGGGCCTACCAAAACAAGTTTGTGGGGACGCTGCTCAGTGACTTCTGGCCGCACGGCGAGGTCGCGCGGGCGTACGACGTCTTCGACGACGTGACAGGCCGCGCACGCCGCGGCACGTTCCACGTCACTGCGGAGGGCATCATCGATTGGGTCCTTGAGACCCCCACCGGTGACGCGCGCGATCTGTCCGAATACCGAAAGGTGCTTGGCCTGGTGTGACGCGTCACTGCCGCCCAGAATTTACGGAACAATAGGGCGCGGGCCCTTAGCTCAGTTGGTTAGAGCACTGCGCTTACACCGCAGGTGTCGTCGGTTCGAGTCCGGCAGGGCCCACCACTTTGCCTCGTCATCAGGCTCGACGTTCGCGGGCCATGGTCCTGAGGCGTGCCGACTAGAATCGCTCCAGAAGGTCCACAGCAATCCACCATGCGGCGCTACGACGCGCCCGGGGCAATCGCGAGGGAGCCATGACACGCATCGCCGACGCCGTGGCGTGGCTTGACGAACGCTTTCCGCCTCGCCTCGCAGAGGACTGGGATACCCCTGGACTTGCGGTTGGCGATCCCACTCGGCCACTCGCGCGTGTGATGTTCGCCGTGGACCCCACGTTGGACGTCGCCCGCGAGGCCGTCGCCGCTGGCGCTCAACTCCTTGTCACGCACCATCCCCTCATGCTGCGCGGCGTCACCTCGGTTGCGGCCACAACGGCAGTTGGCGCCGTGGTGCACACGCTCATTGAGGGCGGTTGCGCGCTTGTCGCCGCGCACACGAATGCCGACGCTGCCCTGACCGGCACGAATGATGCACTTGCCGACGCGCTTGGCATAACGGTCGAGGGCCCCTTGGTTGCCGATGCGGACGATCCGCGCGTGGGCTCGGGGCGTATCGGCACGGTGCCGTCGCAAACACTTGCGGAGTTTGCCGCGCTTGTTGCGCGCGTTTTGCCTCCCACGGTAGGGGGCGTTGTATACGCGGGCGAGCCGGATGGCGCCGTGGAGCGGGTAGCGATTGTTGGTGGTTCCGGCGGCTCGTACATCGAAGATGCAGTGGCGGCGGGGGTCGACGTCTTCGTCACCGCTGACATGCGCCATCACCCCGCGACCGATGCGCGCGAAGCGGCGCGTGTCAACGGGGGAAAGCCGTTCCTCGTCAACGTGTCTCATGCAGCGTCGGAATCGCTGTGGCTTGCGGCCGCAGCCGCCGACATGGCAGCCGATCTTGGGGTCACCGCGTTGGTGAGTACCCTGAACACAGACCCGTGGACCGGCCACGTGCCGTCCACTCACTAGAGGAGAGCAACGTGGCCCAGGCCCCAGCGGCGGACCAGGTGAGACTGCTCACCGTTCAAGACGTGGACACTCGCGTTCAGCAAGCGCGCCATCGCCTAGAGACCCTCCCCGCCCGCAGTGAACTTGCGGCGCTCGAAGCGACGGCGGCCGATTTGCGGGCGGCACGCATCGAGGCCGAGACGGCCGTGAGCGACATCAAGCGTGAAGTGACAAAGGCGGAGGACGACGTTCAGTCGGTGCGAGCACGCTCGGAGCGAGACAACGCCCGTCTGTTGGATGGTGGGATGACGCCCCGGGAGCTCCAGGGTCTCCAAAGTGAGCTTGAGGTGCTCGCAAAACGCCAAGCCGACCTTGAAGAGGTGGAGCTTGAGGCGATGCAGCGACTCGAAGACGCCGAAAAGACTCTCGCGGATGTGAGTGCACGGCTCATCGAGGTCGATTCCTCTCGTACCGAAGTGGCCACACGGCTTGATCACGAGTCGGCGGCGATCGAGGCGGAGGTAGCGTCGTTACTCGCGGAGCGCGCCTCGATTGCAGACACGATCGACGCCAACTTGATGGCGTTGTACGAGAAGCTCCGCGAACAGCACGGGGGAGTGGGCGCAGCACCGTTGGCGCGTGGGGCATGCCAGGGCTGTCACATGAATCTCAATCCCGGTGACCTCGCCGCAATCGAGTCCCGTCCTCCGGATCATGTGGTCCGCTGCGAAGAGTGCGGACGCATTTTGGTGCGTGGAGCCAGCACGTAATGGTGGACTCTCACCACGCGCAGGAAGACGACGCAACGGCTCCGCTCGTTCTCGATGATCCGAACGGTGAGGGTGCCACAAAGCCAACGCCCTTGTTCGCGATGGGTGGCCGGGATCTCATCGAACCGCTGACGCTTGTGTTCGTGCGGCATGGCGTCACCGACATGACGCTCAGTCACGCACTTTCCGGCTCGGGCGTGCCAGGGCCGCCGCTCAATGCAGGCGGCCGTGTTCAGGCGGCCAAGGCGGCCGACGCCGTCTATCACATCGGCCGGCGTACCTGGGATCGCTTGGTGCCGGTGACGCGTGTGATCGCCTCGCCAATGGTGCGTACTCAAGAGACAGGCGCGGCGCTTGGCCGACGCCTTGGGGTGCATGTGGAGACCGAGGAGCGATTGCGAGAGATCGACTTCGGCAAGTGGGAGGGCCTCACGGGTGAGGAGGTCGCTGTGCGCGAGGGCGACGCGATTCACCAATGGCGCTACGGAACGATCGCGGCGCCTGGCGGAGAGTCGCTCCCGCACGTGGGCGAACGCCTTGATGCTGCGATGCGCGACCTTGCCGCCGAGCATGCCCGTCTCGCCGCCGAGGGTGACAATGTGGAACGCTCATGGGCCTGCGTCTCCCATGCCGTCGCCATCAAGTGCGCTGTCGGTATGTCGATGCGAATGCACGTGGGAGCGTGGGGAGCGATTTGGCCGCAGCCCGCGTCGATCACCATTCTTCAGTTGCGAGTGAGCCGTGATGGTGACATCGCAGAACGCCACATCCTGTGCGTGGGCGCACCCACCGACTGACCCCAAGGAGCATGTCAATGACGAACACCGGCACTTCCCTCGTCGTGTGGACAGAGCCGCGCATGGCGTCGTTGTTGCGCGTCGTTGGACGCGCAGCGCTCGGAGGGGCGTGGATATTCGTCACCCGCGTCGTGGATTGGGTGCCCTTGCGTTTGGTGCTTTTTGCCTTCGCGGCGATCGCCTTCGTCCACGCGCTGCTCGCAGTTGCGAACCTCCTTCGCAACAGGGGAGTTCTCCTGCGGTTGCGCGACGACGGCACTCTCGAATGGCCGCGTTCCATTCAGGAACTGGTGATGGGACGCAAGGCTGATCGCGTTGACGGACCGGTGGTCCAGGTGAAGACCGAGGCCGATCACCCCGGCATCTCCCGTGCCGATCCCCGCGTCACATTGATTGGCCCTGAACTCAAGATTGGCTTCCTGCCGTTGCACGGCACGAGCGTTGATGACTTTATTGCTCATGCGAACAACGTGCTCGCGGTCCACCGGATCACATTTGAGCGCGCGCCCGAGTTTGTGCCGATGATCGAGTCCGATGCGGACGACGCGGATGACGCGGACGCGTCAGAAGACAGCGCCTGAGCGCTAGCCCGCGATGACGAGCGTGAGCTCGTGGGCGCGCCCGCTTGCCCTGGTGAGCGAGACGTCGACGAGAGCGTCTCCCACCAACGTTGCTGCCGCGTCGGCGACATCCTGAGGTGTTTCCGGCGGGGCCTCGAGTGCGGTGAGATGGCCCGCCAAAATTCCGCGCGTGTGCTTTGCCATATGACTGATGACGGTCCGGACACCGTCCCTGTCTCGCAAGACGCGCACCGTCACCCATGGCGCGGCGGCGGGAGTCCACACCGACGTGTAGGCAGATGACCTGCAGTCGATGACCACTTTGTCCTGAGCGAGCGGGTCGAGCGCTTCGCTAAGGAGGGGCTTCCAGAACGCAGCCAAGGCGCCAAGGCGCGGCATCCGCGTTGTCATCGACAGTCGGTACGCGGGAATGATGTCCGTGGGTGATATCGCTCCCCACAAAGCGGAGATGATGCGGACACGCTGAGCCGCGCGAACAAGCATTGGCTGCGGCCACGCGGCCATCCGTGCGGAGTCGTACAGGACTCCGGTGTAGACCGTGGCGGCGCGTGCCGCGGGATTTGTCCACAGCGTCGTGTTCCGTTCGACGTCGGCACGCAAAGACGTTCCCACCCCGAGTGTCGCAAGCGCGGAGCGAGTGCCGCTGACGCGTATGAGGGCATCGCCCACGCGGCGACGTCCGTCCGAAAGCTCGGGGTGTGTGAGGTCTGCAAGCGCAACAGGGGCGCCGGCGACTGGTGCCGCCTTCGACTCTGAAGGCGGAAGCAGAATCAGCATGGTTTCCAGGGTAGTCATTCCCTACGCGGCGGTCGACGCGCGGCACAACCGGGCCCGTGCGGGTACCCTGAGCAAGCGGATGAGGTGGCCAGGCGGTCGCGTTGTCGGGTGACCGGCACCGAGGAACGTCCGGGCTCCACAGGGCAGGGTGGTGGCTAACGGCCACCCACGGCGACGTGCGGGAAAGTGCCACAGAAAGCAAACCGCCGTTGGCTTCGGCCGGCGGTAAGGGTGAAAGGGTGAGGTAAGAGCTCACCGCGTCGGTGGTGACACTCGGCGGCACGGCAAACCCCACCTGGAGCAAGGCCAGACAGGATGCGCTTGAGGGTAGCCCGCCCGAGCATCCGGGTAGGCCGCTTGAGCCGTGAGGCAACTCACGGCCTAGATGGATGGCCGCCCCTCGTGCCTTGGCACGAGCGACAGAACCCGGCGTATCGGCCACCTCATCCGCCT
>JAEYUX010000093.1 GCA_023432235.1 Actinomycetes bacterium | reverse complement strand
AGAGCGGGATCTACACCCGCCTCCCGCGCGACTGCGCGCACCGAACCACGCTCGTATCCCTCACGGACAAAAACGTTGCCAGCGGCCGCGATGATCTCAGCCCTGGTATCTACGCCTCCCGCGCGTGGACCACGCCGGGCCGTCCGCGCGGTCACAACTACACGCCAAACCGCTCGTAGAAATGGAGAAGGTCGCTCGCGGGCCCCGTCAGCACAAACACCGCTGTGCCATTGCGCCACGCAACCTGACCCTGCGCGCTCGCGGCCTGGAACGCGCGCTGGCCCACCACCTCGCCGTCCACGGTCACGTCCGCGACATCGGGTGCGCCCGCGGCGTACGCGTCGTAGGCGGCCTGCGCGTCCTCGACCTTGTAGTGCTGGTAGGCGTGAACCGTGAACACCGGCTCGCCCACGCCGCTGCCGTAGCTGAGCTTGATGTGCTCGGCGGCCCGCGCGGGTAGCGATTCATCACCCACCGGGTCGATCGACTCATAGGCCATGAGGACGTCCGCGCCCGCCTGCAACGGCATGGCGGCCAAGAACTCCGACGCTTGCTCGTCAATCTCGATCGGCTCGCCCTCGGGAACGCGCGGCTCGGCCGTCACGGTGGGCGTGGGCAGGGTGATGGGCTCGGGGAGCAAGTACGTGCGGTACAGGAGCACACCAATCACCCCGGCTACAAGCGCCGCCGCGACGATGATGAGAATGAGCCGCGTCCGTCGCGTCCCGCCCTTTTCTTCCGTCGGGGCGTCGACTTCCGTCACGGGTGCACCTGCAAATCCTGCGTCGGGGCCGTCCTCGTCAGCCGACGCGTCAGGCTTGGGTTCCGCTTTGTCGACGGGCGGGTACGAGCTCACCAAAGGCGAATACGGAGCCGGCCGACGCTCGACGGCCGGAACTGGCGCGATCACTTCAGTTTCGGGCTCGGCCGTGGGCGCGGCGGCAGGTGCGCTTGGGAACGCCGCGGCGGGCTGGCTGGGCGCGAGTGCATTGTCCGCAGCCGACACTGGGGTGACGTCGGGCGGGCTTGCGGACTCTTCGCGTTGAGACTGTCCCAACACAGACGCCCACGGGCGAGCGCCAGGGTCATCGGTCAGAGGGGCAGCGGCAGCGAATGGGTTCTCCGCGAGGATGTCGTCGAAGCGCTCGGGAGCCAAAGGAGTGAATGGCGCGTCGAGCACGTCGTTGTCGCTGATCGTTTGCGACGGGCGGGCGGTGTAAGGGGTACCGGGACCCGCGTTGTCCGGCAAAGGCGCGGGCTCAAACGACGCGTCGATTCCGGGTACTGTCTCGCCAAATGACTCGTCGGCTGATGCCTCGTCGCCTGCTTGCTCGTTGGCGGGTAGATCGTTGGCTTCTACCGCGTCGGCTGCCGCCGCGTCGGCTGCTGGCGTGAACTCCTGGTTGCGATACGGCCAACCCTCGAGCGGTGTTGCCGGTCCCGAGCCGCGCGACACGGAGAGATCGTCTGCTGCGGCGTCGGCTTCAGCGTCGGGTTCAGCGTCGTCCTCGGCACCCGGCGCAAGTGTGGGCATGTACGCCGGCTCGTCCGACGTCGGCACCTCGACCTGTGACAGCGGGTCGATGGCTCGCGGCGCTGGCGGTTGGAAGCTGACGCTCGGAGTCGGTGCCGGAGTGGGCACCGGTGACGATGCCGGCGTCGCGGCCGCGCTCGCGGGTGGTTCGAAGCGCGGCACAAACGGCTCGTCGGAGCCGAAGTCAGGAACATCATCGAACTCGGGCATGACGACGCCCGACGGTGGGGTCGGGGCGCCTGCCGCTTGGAGGCTTGCGGCCGAGACAGCACTCGCACCGAGGTCTCGCACGGGGTCGGTTGTCGCTGCTTCGGGGTGCGGGTTAGCGTCCCAAGCCCACGGGTTTTGTGACGTGAGCGGCTCCGAATCGACCGTGGGCAGAATCTCCTCGGCCGGGGGTGGCTCGATCGGCGGCACCACGTCGGCGTCATCGTCATCGATCTCGATGGGCTCGGGCACGCGGTCTTCCCACACGGGGACGGTCGCGGCATAGGGCGCCTCGACCACGCCTGGCGAGGCAGACGTGACGGGAGCGGGCGCGTCATCGACTGCGGCAGGCTCGTCAACAGTGGAGGGCTCATCTACTGCGGCGGGCTCGTCAACAACGACGGGCTCATCGAATACGGCAGGCGCATCGTGCGCGGCGAGAATCGGGATCGACCCCGTTCCCGGAACCACGGGACGTGCGGGGGTGAGCTCGGGCTCAAACGCTTCGGCCTCGGGGTTCGCCGCCTCGCGAGGCGCGGGTTCGAAAGCCTCAACGCGCTGAACTTGCGGGCCCGACCACGCCTCTTGAGGGCTTGGCGTCATGGCCGGACCGGTGGGCTCGTCACTCGGCTCCGGCGCGGCGGGGGCCTGGAAGAACGAGGGTCGCGCGGGTGCCTCGGTGGCGCGGGGAAGTTCCCCCGTGAGATACGGGCTGCGAGGAGCGGCTACCGGCGGAGCGGCCACGGGCGGAGCGACGGGCTCAGGCTCAACCGCGACGGGCTCAGGCTCAACCGCGACGGGCTCGTAAGAAGGTGCGGGCGGTGCGACATCGGGCTCGGGCGCAGGAGCAGGCGGTGTCGTTGCCGCGGGGGCCACCGGGACCCATGTGTCCATCACTGGCGTCGACGGCGCCGCGAACTGACTCATCGTCGGCTGCTCGGTGAACGGGTCATCCGGATGGGGAACGCGCGGGATCTGGCCAGTTGAGGGCGGCCCGGAAGACGCGACAGGAGGTGCCGGGTCGGGCGCGACGGGTGGCGGGCTCGACCAGTCCTGAGCGACCCAAGGTGCGGCCGACGCGGGCGCAGGCTCTGGCGTCGGCTCTGGATCCGGCTCCGGCCCGGTTGTCGATGCGGGCTCGGGCGTGGGCGACGCGTCCTCCGGTTCACGTGGAGGGTTCACCGGAAGCCACGGAGAGGACTGTTCGTCGCTGACCATGTGATCCAGCGTAGGGCCTGGTGCTCGCTCATGTGGGACTGAAAGGCGCGGGCCTGTCAGATGTCGCCGGTAGCGTGGCCGCATGCCTGCCGCAAAGAAGTCATCGCCGGGGTACCGCTGCACCGAATGCGGCTGGACCACGGCCAAGTGGGTGGGGCGCTGTGGCGAGTGCCAAGCGTGGGGAACTGTCGTGGAGGCAAACGCCGTTGCGGGTCCCTCGACCAAGGCCACCGCGGTGACGTCACCGGCCCGTCCAATCGGTGACATCCCGTCAACTGAGGCGGAACGCAGGCCCACTCATGTCGCGGAGTTCGATCGGGTGCTGGGTGGCGGTCTTGTCGCTGGAGCCGCCGTCTTGCTCGCGGGTGAGCCAGGCGTCGGCAAGTCGACTCTGTTGCTCGAGGTGGCAGCGCGGGCTGCGCGCGAGGGTCGCAACGTCCTCTATGTGAGTGGTGAGGAGTCTGCCGGGCAAGTGCGGCTCCGAGCAGAACGCATGGGCGCCCTTGAGCCGCTGCTCAAACTTGCGGCGGAGACGGACCTTGGCGCCGTGCTCGCCCACCTCGCCGCCGAGCGCCCCGATTTTGTTGTCATCGACTCGATCCAGACCATCGCGTCGGCCGCGGTGGAAGGTTCTGCCGGTGGCGTGTCTCAAGTGCGCGAGGTGTCGTCCGCCCTTATCCAAGCGGCGAAGTCATCCGGTGCGCCCATGGTGCTTGTGGGCCACGTGACCCGTGAGGGTTCGGTCGCCGGGCCGCGCATCGTTGAGCACCTTGTCGATGTCGTCTGCCAGTTCGAGGGTGATCAGCATTCGCCGCTACGGCTCGTGCGTGCGCTGAAGAACCGTTTTGGTTCGGTGGATGAGGTGGGTTGCTTCCAACTCGTCGAGTCGGGCATCGAGGAGGTTCCTGATCCGTCCGGTCTGTTCCTCAGTCAGTCCGCAGAGCCGATTGCCGGAACGTGCGCCACCGTCACCATCGATGGCCGGCGCGCGCTGCCTGCCGAGGTGCAGGCGCTCGTTGCGCCAAGCGCACTGTCAAACCCGCGACGCGCCACGTCCGGCATGGATGCATCGCGGGTGTCGATGATGCTTGCCGTGCTTCACCGGCGGGTGGGAATCGCGCTCATGGCGGATGACGTTTACGTGTCGACGGTGGGCGGTGCCAAGGTGTCGGAACCGTCTGCCGACCTTGCTCTCGCACTGGCGCTCGCCTCGGCGCGTGCGGACCGGCCGGTTCGCAAGGGACTGCTTGCCATCGGTGAGGTCGCGCTGTCTGGCGCGGTGAGGCCTGTCAGTGCGGTGGGAACGCGGCTATCTGAGGCGGCGCGCTTAGGTTTCACCAAGGCGATCGTCCCTGCAGCGGTGGCCGACGCTGCGCGTGAGGCAGCAGGGGACCGCATCCAGGTCCTTGGGGTCGAGACAGTGGCCGACGCCGTACGGGCAGGCCTTGAAGCCGCCGGGTCCGATTCGGGCGACTAGCTTTCGATCTGGAACTGAGCGGGCTCGGACTCGATGCCCTGCACGGTCAGCTTCGCCCAGTAGAAACCGGGAGCAGCAGCGGAACCGAGGGTGCAGCCTTCGCCCACGCGGTTGCGGTTCCACGTGAGCGCCAGGGATTCCTCGACGCCAGGCTGAAGCACCATCTGGCGCGACGTGATCGTCGTGTCGGTCTCGCAGTAGGCGGTGTCGAAGTAAATGTCGCGGTTGCTTTCGCCACCCGACCACACCATGAAGTTGGTGCCGTCCGCCGTCGTGTCGAGCAGGCAAGGCGAACTGCCCTGCTGCTTGATTGACACGTTGAAAGTGGGCAGCGCTCCGCCCGCCACCTTGAATGGCGTGGGTGTCACGGTGAGGAGAACGTCGGCCGCAGTGCATGCGCGCGCGGCGTCGACATCGGGTGCCGTGGTTGCGCCGGGTGACACCGTGGGCGCGTCTGAGGCGGCCGTGGTGGCACCGGTTGCAGGGGAACCCTTATCGTCCTTGCTCCCGCCAGGCGACGTGACGAGGAAGTAGAGCACGACAAGTACGAGTACGAAGCCAAGGCCCGCAACGATGCGGCGCCGAAGGTACACCTCGGGGGGCAAGTTGCCCGCAGGCTCGCGAAGACCGTCCATCTCGGACCTCCTTCCGATGACTTCACCGTAGTGCCGTACCGTGCTGGAACTATGAAGGCCATGCCGAACGCGCCGCACTCGGGTACACAAGCGTCGGCCGATGTCGTTGCGGAGATCACTCGGTGGTACGGCGAGAACGCCCGCGACTTGCCCTGGCGAGAACCCGGCGCAAGCCCGTGGGCGGTGCTCGTCAGCGAAGTGATGGCGCAGCAAACGCCCTTGGCGCGGGTGCTCCCGGTCTGGACCACGTGGATGGAGAGGTGGCCGACGCCGTCGCACCTTGCCGCCGCCACCCAGGCCGACGCCGTGCGCGCCTGGGAGCGATTGGGTTACCCCCGTCGCGCGAAGGCCTTGTGGGAATGTGCCCGGTATCTCGTCGCCCATCACGGTGGCGAGGTTCCTCAGACCCGCGCCGAACTGTTGGCGCTCCCCGGTGTTGGCGACTACACAGCGTCGGCCGTCTTGTCCTTTGCCTTCGGTCAGCGCGCCATCGTGCTCGACACGAATGTGCGCCGCGTGCTCGCCCGTGTGTGGCGAGGTGAGCCGTTACCCCCGGTGGCGATTCGCCGCGCCGAACGTGACCTTGCAGAAGAGGTCGCTCCGGCCGAGCCTGCCGCTGCGGCGCTGTGGGCGGTCGCGTCAATGGAGTTCGGTGCGCTCGTGTGCACGGCACGTGCTCCGCGTTGCGATGAGTGCCCGTTGACCGATCAATGTGCATGGTTCCGTGGAGGCAGGCTCGGGCTCGCGGACGCACCCGTCCGCACCCAGGCCTGGCACGGGACGGACCGCCAGGTGCGGGGTCGCATCATGGCGATCCTGCGGGCTACGGACGGGCCCGTGGTCGTCACGGGGCGAGCCGACCTTGCCGATGTCGAGCCCGGTCAGCTCGACCGTTGCCTCGAGTCACTGACTGCCGACGCCCTCATCTCCCAGGTGGATGCCAACCGCGGCCTCTACGCCCTTGCTTAGGCTGGGGTCATGTCACCGCGCCACCAACACATCACGTGGGCACTCATCACGGTGTCGCTCGCGTTTGCGGGGTGGTGGGTGTTCTTTGGTCCGGGTCAGGCAGGT
>JAEYUX010000113.1 GCA_023432235.1 Actinomycetes bacterium | reverse complement strand
ACTGCCGCCGCGGCGAATGTGGCCTCTGCGAGGTGGAGATCCTCAACCTCGACGGCCGCGTCGACCATCGCGACGTCTTCTACTCGGAACGCCAGAAGGCACCGAACAAGAAGATGTGTTGCTGCGTGTCCCGTGTGACCGGCGCCGACGCGAGCACCACCGGCCGCGTGCACATCGAGGTCACCTAATCGAGCCCCGCGGGTCAGTCCCGCTCCCACCAGTCCCGCTCCCGCCCGTTCCGCTCCTCCCCTCCCCACCCTTCCCGAGCCCTGGAAGGCAGTGGCGGTCGATGCGCAGGTCGGATCGACCCTGAGCGCCTTCTGTGAGGCGAAGAGGGGGCGGGAGCGCGGCGGGCGGGTGCCGCGAGGCCAAGAGGGGGCGGGAGCGCGTCGAGCGGCCACCGCGAGGCGCCGCGGGCCAGCAGCCCTGGAAGGCAGTGGTGGTCGATGCGCAGGTCGGATCGACCCTGAGTGCCTTCTGCAACGGATGGAGGGGGCGAGGCCGGGCGGGGTGCGGGAGTGCGGCGGGGAGCGCCGCGAGGGGGCGAGGCCGGGCCGGGTGCGGGAGCGCGACTCGCATCAGCGGCACGCGGACAAAGCAATAGGGGCGCCACCCGAAGGTGACGCCCCTATTGGCGAAGTTCTAGGTCAGCTAGCAACCACAACGTCGATGACCTTGCGGCCGCGACGCTGCGTGAACGCCACCGAGCCCGCCTCGAGGGCGAAGAGGGTGTCGTCCTTGCCTCGGCCCACGTTGAGGCCGGGGTGGAAGTGGGTGCCGCGCTGACGGACGAGGATTTCGCCCGCGTTGACGGCCTGACCGCCAAAGCGCTTCACACCCAGGTACTGGGGGTTCGAATCGCGACCGTTGCGCGAGGAGCTCGCGCCCTTCTTGTGTGCCATGTGCTACTCCTCGCTTACTTAATGCCTGTGACCTTGAGACGGGTCAGGTCCTGTCGGTGACCGATGCGCTTGCGGTAGCCGGTCTTGTTCTTGTACTTGAGGATGTGGATCTTGGGGCCGCGCTCGTTGCGCACCACCTCAGCGGTGACCTTGACCTTGGCGAGGTCCTTCGCAGCCGAGGTGACCTTGTCACCATCAACGACGAGGAGCGCCGCCAGCTCAATGGTCGAGCCGGCCGCCGCCTGCAGGCGGTCCACGACCACGACGTCGCCAACGGAGACCTTCTCCTGACGGCCGCCAGCCTTGACAATCGCGTACACCATGATGAGTTCCTCTTGAAGCTCGTTCGATGGCCCCGAAGGGCCGTGATCTCCCGCCGCAGCCGCTCCCTCAGGAGGGCGCAGGCAGGGCTCAGACGCTTGCGCGCCGACGGACAACTATACGCGGCGCCAGCGCCTCAGGTCAATTAGGCCCGGCCGGAGCGTCGGCCCCGGTCGAGTGGTCACCGTCTGATCCGGATTCGGCCGACGCTTCCGCGTCTTCCGTCCCACCCTCGCCATGCGCGTGGTGGGCCTTTTCCGCCGCCGCAGCGATGGACGCGAGGGTGGCCTTCACGGCCGCGCGCGCATCCTCACGAGGATCGAGCGCGTGGAGTTCAGCCACCGGCACGTCCTTCACTTCTTCGACCTTGCCCTTGCCGCGTCCCGCCGCAGCGCGACGGCGCGACGGCTGCTCTTCCGAGCTGTCGCCCACGGGCTCGCCGTGGACCACGAAGCCGCGGCCCTTGCAGTGCTCACACGTGGTGGAGAACGCCTCGACAAGGCCCTGCCCCACACGCTTGCGCGTCATCTGCACGAGTCCCAGTGAGGTCACTTCGGCCACTTGGTGCTTGGTGCGGTCACGGCTGAGGCATTCGATGAGGCGGCGCAGCACCCGGTCCCGGTTGGACTCGAGCAGCATGTCAACGAAGTCGATGACGATGATCCCGCCGATGTCGCGCAGGCGCAGCTGCCGGACAATCTCTTCGGCCGCCTCAAGGTTGTTGAGGGTCATCGTCTCTTCGAGAGTGCCGCCCTTGCCAACAAACTTGCCCGTGTTGACATCGATGACCGTCATCGCCTCAGTCCGGTCAATGACAAGCGAACCACCGGACGGCAGCCACACCTTGCGGTCCATCCCCTTGGCAAGCTGCTCATCGATCCGGCGCTCGGCAAACACATCGCCGTCGCCCACAAACTTGTGAAGGCGCTCAGCGAGGTCTGTTGCCACCTGACCCACATACGCACTGAGCGAGTTCCACGTGTCCTCACCTTGAATGGTGAGCGACTCGAAGTCCTCGTTGAAGATGTCGCGCACCACGCGAATCGCCATATCGGGCTCACCGCGCAGCAATGCCGGCGCCTTGCCCTTGGCGGCCTCCGCCTGAATGACCTCCCACTGACGCTTAAGACGCTCAACATCAGCGCGGAGCTCGTCTTCCGACGCTCCCTCGGCGGCCGTACGGACAATGACGCCAGCGTCGGCCGGAATGACCTCGCGGAGAAGCTTCTTCAGGCGATTGCGCTCGGTGTCCGGAAGCTTGCGGCTAATGCCGGTCACTCCCCCGCCGGGCACGTACACCAAGAACCGGCCCGCAAGCGAAATCTGCGATGTGACACGTGCACCCTTGTGCCCAATCGGGTCCTTGGTGACCTGCACCATCACGGTGTCGCCGGGCTTGAGCGCGAGCTCAATGCGCTTGGGCTTGCCGCCAAGACCAGCGGCGTCCCAGTTCACTTCACCGGCGTAGAGCACGGCGTTGCGGCCACGGCCCACGTCGACGAACGCCGCTTCCATTCCGGGGAGCACGTTCTGCACGCGGCCCAAGTAGACGTTGCCCGCCATCGACTGCTGAGCCTGGTGGCTCACGTAGTGCTCAACAAGGACGTTGTCCTCAAGCACCGCAATCTGGACGCGGCCGTCCTTTTCCCGCACCACCATGTCGCGCTTGACGGACTCACGGCGCGCAAGGAACTCAGCCTCGGAAATGACGGGGCGGCGGCGCTGACCGTCGCGCGAATCGCGGCGGCGCTGACGCTTCGCCTGCAAACGCGTTGACCCCTGCAACTGGTCCTCGCTTGACGCCGTGGAGGTCGAACGCGACCCACGGCTGCGGCGGCGGCGCCGGCGGGTCGAGCTCGAGCCGTCCCCGTTGTCACCGCCGTCGTCCCCGGCGTCGTCTCCGTCTGCGTCATCGCTCGTCGCGTCGTCGTCACCGTCGGCGTCATCAGCGAACTGCTCGTCGCTGCCGTCACCTTCCGGGCGCTTCTTTCCGCGACCACGTCCTCCGCGGCGACGCCGACGGCGTGCGGCGTTGGCGCCTTCACCTGTCGCGTCGTCTCCCGCGCCGCTTTCGCCGTCGCCTGAACCAGCGTCGGAGGCGTCCGTGCCCGGCTCAACCGCGTCAGCGTCGGCGGTCTTCACGGGCTTGCGTGTCCGGCTGCGCGTCGAGGCCGGCTTGTCGCTCGCTGGCTCGGCCGACGCTGCAGCGTCCTTCGTCTCAGCGGTGTCGCTTGCTGTGGCTTCGGTCTTCTTCGCCGCGCCCGCACCCTTGGACGCGCCCGACTTCTTCGCTCCGCCTGAACGGCTACGCGTTGAGCCCGACGCGGCGTCCTTTGCGCCCTCGCTCGGTGCCTTTGACTCGTCGACGACGGGCGGGCCCGCAGGCGCAGTCGCACGACGCGGCGCACGCTTGGGCTTGTCAGCGACCTGGTCCGGTGCCACCTGGGGCGCCTGGAAGATCACTGCATTGGGGGAAAAAGTGTTGTCCTCGCTCACAGCGGGTA
>JAEYUX010000073.1 GCA_023432235.1 Actinomycetes bacterium | reverse complement strand
GCGTGATCGATGGGGGCGCGGTCAGCCAGCCCCCGGAGGGAGTCGGACAGCCTGGTCATCGGATCTTCCTTTCGTGGTCAGTCACGGCAAGCTCCTCGCTGAACGCATGGTCCGCGTCGTCGAGATTGCCGAGCCGAAGTTCAAGTGCTCGCATGCCATCGGAGAGGTAGCGCTTGACCGAGCCGGGGGCAAGGCCAAGCTGGGCCGCGATATCCGGCACGGTGAGGTCGTCAAAGAAACGGAGGACAACGCACGCCCTGACCCGAGGCGGCAGATCGGCGAGAGCCGTCGCGACGTCGGCCGAAAGGTCTGAGAACGGCGTTGACGATTCCACCTCGACCGGAGGGCGGAACAAATGCTGGACCCGTTGCCACCGCTGCTGGCGGCGGTAGTGGTCGACATACAACGTGGCGATCGCGCGGCGCACATACGCCTCGCTCTTGGCCTGGCTGAGCCCCGCGCGGGGCCGCGAAAACGTCTTGACAAGCGCGTCTTGAACGAGGTCTTGAGCAAGAGTGGTGTCGCCACAGACCACATACGCGTAGCCCAGCAGCGCCTTCTCTCGCTCACGGACGAGACGTTCCATCTCGTCAAGCCATTCGGCCATCAGTCCTCCCAGTGGCAATTCACCATGTCGACGCTGGGCCACGGCGAAACGTTGGGTCGGTTCGCACGCCTGCCTGTCCTTTAGACTCGCGGGGTACTTTGTGGCGCGCAACGGAGCGCGCCACACTCGTCAAGGAGGACGAATGCACAAGGCCTCTGTCTCCGGCCTCACGCTTGGTACCCCGAGCGTTGTCATTGTTGTTGTCATCGGAGTGGTGGCGGCCGCCGCACTCCTCCTCTCGTGGACGCTACGCCAACAGGTCCTGCGTGCCAACGAGGGCTCGTCAAAGATGCAAGAGATTGCACAAGCCGTTCAGGAAGGTGCGCAGGCGTTCCTCAACCGCCAAATGCGCACACTCATCCTCTTTGCGGCGATTGTCTTTGGACTGTTGTTCCTCTTGCCAGGTGACACGGGCGTGCGCATTGGGCGCTCCGTGTTCTTCCTCGTTGGCGCATTCTGTTCCGCATCGATTGGCTATATGGGAATGTGGCTTGCGGTGCGTGCAAACGTGCGGGTCGCGCACGCCGCCACTGAGGCCGACGGCCGCGCTAAGGGCGCACGGATCGCTTTCCGGACCGGCGGCGCGGTTGGTATGGGCGTGGTGGGACAGGGCCTCGCGGGCGCTGCCGCCGTTGTCTTCATCTTCCGTGACAACGCGCCAGCCGTTCTTGAAGGCTTTGGCTTCGGCGCGGCGCTCCTTGCGATGTTCATGCGCGTGGGCGGCGGCATCTTCACGAAAGCGGCCGACGTTGGGGCTGACTTGGTGGGCAAGGTCGAGAACCACATTCCTGAGGATGACCCCCGCAACGCGGCAACGATCGCGGACAACGTGGGCGACAACGTGGGCGACTGTGCCGGTATGGCTGCCGACCTCTTCGAGTCCTACGCCGTCACCTTGGTGGCCGCATTGATCCTTGGCAAGGTCGCCTTTGGTGAGCAAGGGCTCGTGTTCCCGCTCATCGTCACCGCGATCGGCGCGTTCACCGCTGCGCTCGGTGTCTACATCACGCGCATCCGCGGCAACGAGCCCGGTCTCAAGGCGATCAACCGTGGCTTCTACATCTCGGCAGCGCTCGGCGCCGTCATTTCGGCTGGGGCGGCCTGGCTTTACCTGCCCGGCTCGTTTGCCGACTTCAACGGCTCCAAGCTGGTGGATGTCACGCGCGATCCGCGCCTCATGGCCACCGTCGCCGTCATCGTCGGCATTGCGCTGGCGGGTCTCATCCTGTGGCTCACCGGCTACTTCACCGACACGGGGTCGAAGCCCACCCAACGCGTCGCGAGGACGTCTCTCACCGGCCCGGCAACTGTTGTGTTGTCCGGCATCGGGGTTGGCCTCGAGTCCGCTGTCTACACCGCCACCGTCATCGCAGGCGCGATTGTCGTCTTGTTCTTTGTCGCGGGTGGTTCCGTGTGGCTTGCACTGTTCCTTGTTGCGCTTGCCGGTTGCGGTCTGCTCACCACTGTGGGCGTCATCGTGGCGATGGACACGTTCGGTCCGGTGAGCGACAACGCCCAGGGCATCGCTGAGATGTCGGGCGAGGTGGATGAGCAGGCGTCGCAGACCCTCACCGATCTTGACGCGGTGGGCAACACGACCAAAGCGATCACCAAGGGCATTGCGATCGCCACAGCCGTGCTTGCAGCAACGGCGCTGTACGGCTCGTACACCGACGCGGTCAACGAGGCGCTTGCCAGTGCATCAAACGCGGTGGCCGACTTCAGTTACGAAGTGGTCAACCCGCTGACTCTCGTTGGTGTCATCGCTGGTGGCGCCACGGTGTTCTTGTTCTCGGGCCTCGCGATTGATGCGGTGACCCGTGCCGCTGGCGCGATCGTGTTCGAAGTGCGCCGCCAGTTCCGTGAGATGCCGGGAATCATGTCCGGCGAGCAGCGGCCCAACTACGGCCGCGTGGTCGACATCTGCACGCGTGACTCGCTGCGCGAACTCGCGACGCCAGGTCTCCTGGCTGCAATGGCGCCGGTGTTCATTGGCTTCTCTCTCGGTGTGGGTGCGTTGGCCGGTTTCTTGGCCGGTGCGATTGGCACCGGCGTATTGATGGCGGTGTTCCTCGCCAACTCCGGTGGATCGTGGGACAACGCAAAGAAGATCCTTGAGGATGGCAAGTACGGAGGTAAGAACTCGCCGGCCCATGAGGCGACGGTGATTGGCGACACGATTGGTGACCCGTTCAAGGACACCGCCGGTCCGGCGATCAACCCGCTTCTCAAGGTGATGAACCTTGTCGCATTGCTCATCGCCCCCGCGATTGTCACGCTGTCTTATGGTGACGACGCCAACCCGTGGTTGCGGTGGGGCATTGCGCTCATCGCGGCTGCGGTCGCGGTGTTTGCGGTGGCCCAGGCATCCCGCCGCTCGCACGCCGGCGGGGTGGAGAACGAGGCTGACGAAGCGGAGGCGGCCGAGCATCCCAATGCCGCCGAGCCTGACGCTCACGAGGTGAGCGCCTCTTAAGAGGTGAGGTGGGGGGGGGGGGGGGGCCCCCCCCCCCGCGGGGGTTTTGGGGGGGGGC
>JAEYUX010000049.1 GCA_023432235.1 Actinomycetes bacterium | reverse complement strand
GATCGAGGTCTCGGAACTTCGCGGCCAGACGGTCAAGATGACACGCATCCGCAAGATCACCGCGGAAAAGATGATGGAGTCGCTCCATGGCATGGCGCAGCTCACCTCGGTGGTCGAGGTGGACTGCTCCGGTGTGTGGAACCTGCGCGCGCGCACCAAGGACGCGTTCGCGGCCAAGCACGGCGTCAACCTCACGTTCTTGCCGTTCTTCACGCGCGCCGTGTCGATCGCCTTGCAGGAGCACGCTTTCCTCAACGCATCCGTTGACGGCGACAGCATTGTCTACCACCCGTCGGTCAACTTGTCGCTCGCGGTTGACACCCCCAAGGGCCTCATGTTGCCCACGCTCCACGACGCAGATTCAAAGTCAGTCGCCGACCACGCCAAGAGCATCGTCGACCTCGCTACCAAGGCCCGCGAGGGCGGCCTCGGTGCCGACGAGATCTCTGGCGGCACGTTCTCGGTGACAAACACCGGGTCGGGTGGAACGCTCTTTGACACGCCGATTGTCCCTGCGCCTCAGGTTGGCATTCTCGCCACCTGTGCCATCACCAAGAAGCCTGTGGTGGTGAAGGGCCCGAATGGTGAAGACGTGATCTCGATCCGCCCCACCTGCTACCTGCCCCTCAGCTACGACCACCGAATCGTGGATGGTGCGGACGCCGCACGCTTCCTCCAGACGGTGAAGAAGCTGATCGAGGCAGCAGACTTCGAGGCAGAGCTCGGGCTCTAGACCGTGCGCGTCGTCATCTCAGGCGCATCGGGCCTCATCGGCACGGCTCTCAGCGAGTCGTTGCGCGAGGACGGACACACCGTCATCGCGCTGGTGAGGCGCGAGGCGCATGGGATCGACGAGTCATCGTGGTCTCCTGACGAACATCGGATTGACCAGGATGTCGTGGCATCGGCCGATGCAATCGTCAACCTTGCAGGAGCGTCGATCGGCGCGAAGCGACTGACGGCGTCGTACAAGCGCGAGGTGTTGCGTTCACGCATTGACTCGACCACCACATTGGTACGCGCCGTCGCGGCCTCGGGAACCACTCCCCGCTTCATTTCCGCATCGAGTATGGGCTATTACGGGGGCCAAGGTGACACGACCCTCACTGAGACGAGTGCGCCAGGCGCCGACTTCTTGGCATCCGTTGTCCAGCAATGGGAAGAGGTCGCCTCAGTTGCCGAGGGTCTTGGGGCGCGCGTCGCCTACTTGCGTACCGGCCTCGTCCTGTCGGGTCACGGGGGTTTTGCCGAGCGGCTTCTTCCGCTGGTGAAACGAGGGCTTTTTGGCGGCTTTGGCAGGGCGAGCGCCTACCAGTCGTGGATCACCCTTCACGATCACGTCCGCGCCACGCGTCTCCTCCTCGACAGCGACCACGTGGGACCCGTCAATGTCATTGCTCCGCAGCCGGTCACGGATGGACACCTTGTCGCGGAACTCTCCCGTGCTTACGGTCGCTCGCCAGGCGTCAAGGTTCCCAGTTGGGTGTTGCGCGCCGTTGTTGGGGAGGCCGTCAACGATTTGCTTGCTTCACAGCGTGGACTTCCTTCCGTCCTTACTGAGCTCGGCTTTACGTGGGATCACCCCACCATTGCCGATGCAGCCCGTTACGTTGTCGAGTCCGAGGCGTCAGCGAAGTCCTGAGTCGCCTCCGCGACGCGCCACCCAGCACCCTCGACCCACGCCAGCATCATCCGCACGCGCACGCTCTGCGAATCCACGGTGCTCATCACTCCGTCCAGCGTCACTTCATAGGCGGGTCCCGCGTACGTGACGATGACCTCTGCCGTGCGGAGGGAACTCGTGCCCTCATGTCGAACCTCCTCGACCTGCAGCGAGATGTCGGCACGCGTTGGCAACTCACTCATCGCAGTGAAGCCGAGCCGTCCCTCAGCGAAGAGTTGGGAGGTGGCCTCGGCATCGGCACGTGCCGGGCTTCCAGGCGCAGTCAAGGCGATAAGAGCCTCACCATCGCCGTTGATCATCGCGGCAAAGCGACTCAGGGTGAGCTGCACTGCGGCGTCACCCGGGGGCTCATCCTCGATCGGCGTTCCCGACGCTGGGATCACCTGCACCGCGGAGTCACCCGAGGCGCCACCTGAGCCAAAGCCGTGCACCGCCGCCGTCACCCCAAGCCCAAGCACCGCAGCGCCGGCCAGCACAACCGTGCCCCGTCGCCAGTGCTTCCGCATGGCAACGCGCGCACGCCACCACCACGTGCCGGGAAGACGTTCGACTTCATACACCGCTGACGCACGCCTCCGCATTGACCCCACGACGTCGCGGACGGGCACATCGATTGGCTGAGCAGGAGCGCATGAGGCTATGGCGCGCGCGACCATCGCAGCCGAAGGACGCGCATCGACGCGGTCATGTTGCATCGGCTCGGCCCATGCCTGAACCCGGGCGGCCTCATCGGGACGGACACTCCGTGTGAGGAGTTCACCGAGAGCGGCCACATCATCCGGACCGGACGCCTCGGGCGCTCCGTCGACAAGCCTTCCAAGCCGCACCCGGTCGCCATCGATGACAATCGCCTCCGCGCTCAGCGCGCCATGAGCGATGCCGACCTTGTGCAGCGAGGCCAGCAAGTGGGCGACCTGCGCGGCCCACCACACGCATTCACCGGCGTGCAAACTCCCCCGCGCTTGCAACACATCCCCAAGAGTCACGCCCTCGCATGCCGGCTCCGTCACCACCACTGCGTCTTGAGACTGAAGCGCGACCCGGGCAGGCACAATCAATCCGTCGACACCACTCGCCTCAAGGGCATCGCGGCGCAGGCGTACCCGCTCAAAGGTCTCAGACCCCTCTCCGACGACCCTCTCGGTTCCCTGTGCCTGTCCTTGCGGCGTGAGAGTGTTCATTCCCCCACTGTGCCCCGCCTCACGGGGTCACATGCGGTTATCCACAGGGGGAAAATCAGGACTCAAAGCGGCGCATCCACGGCCACCACGAGCGTCGGCCGATGTCAGCGACGAGACCGGGCACGAGCAGCGACCGGACGATGAACGTATCAACCAACACGCCAAAGGCCACGATGAACGCGATCTGTGCCAAGAACACGAGCGGGAGCACGCCGAGAGCGGCAAATGTCGCCGCCAGCACGATCCCGGCAGACGTGATGACGCCACCGGTCACCGCGAGGGCCCTGCGGACGCCATCTGCGGTGCCGTGCGCCAATGCCTCTTCTCGAGCCCTTGACATGAGGAAGATCGAGTAGTCGACACCGAGCGCAACCAAGAACACGAAAGCGAGCAACGGGACAGCCGGGTCGATGCCGGGGAAGTCGAAGAACCAGTCGAAGACGAGGGCCGATATGCCCATTGCGGCACCAAAGGACAGGATGTTCGCAAGCACGATGAGTGCAGGTGCCACGATCGATCTAAGCAAGAGCACGAGCACCAAGAAGATGACGAGCAGGATCACCGGGAGGATGACAACGATGTCCCGGTCAGTGGTGAGCCGGGTGTCGAGTGCCTCCGCCGCTTGACCGCCCACAATCGCGGTATCCGAGACGTCATGAACCACGGCTCGCACAGCCTCGACAACGTCCTGCGAGGCGCGGGTTGAGGCCGCTGTCGCGGTGACCGCCTCGATCTCCACACGGCCGTTGACGACCAGCGGTGCGGCGTCGCCCTCCCCAGGCGGGGCGCCCTCGGCGATCGCCTGAGTCAGCAGATAAGCCTGCTCAATGCCCGCAACGTCCTGCACTGCGGTGAGGACGGCGTCGGCGTCCTCCTCATCGACGATGACGCGAACGGGCGACGTGGCGCCCGCGTCGAAGTGTTCTTCGAGCACCTCGAATCCCGTCACCGATTCCGTCTCAGCGAGGAAGACATCGCGGTCACCCACGCCGTCCGCCTCGAGCTGAGTAAGGCCAATTGACATGAGGGCGAGGAGGCCAGCCGCACCAATCCAGACAGCACGGGGGCGGGCGTCGACAAAGGTCGACACACGGCCCCAGATTCCGGCCTTCTGCTCGACCGCTTCAGTGGTCTGCGCCGCCTCGCGGTCATCCGCGCCGAGGTAACGCGGCCGCGCGGGCCAGAACACACCACGGGCGTGCTCACCACCGATGAGCAACAGCGCGGGAAGGAGCGTGAGCGCCGCAAAGAGCGCGCTGGCAATACCAATCGCGCCGGCGGGGCCAAGTGATGAGTTGGATTTGAGGTCCGACAGCAGGAGCACCATGAGCCCCAAAATGACTGTTCCGGCCGACGCTGCGATCGGCTCGATCGACCGGCGCCATGCCACACCGAGGGCTTCGTACGTGCTGCGGCGGCGCAGCAGTTCCTCGCGGTAGCGGGCGACAAGCAGGAGCGCATAGTCAGTGGTTGCACCGACAACAAGAATGAACATGATTCCCTGCGATTGACCGTTGAGCGTGATGACGTCGTTGGTCGCGAGGGCGTAGACGGCGATGATCGCCGCCGTGAGTGCGATCATCGCGGTGGCAAGCACCAAGAACGGCAGAACCGGGCTCCGATAGACGATGAGCAAAATGATGAGGACGACGGTCAAGGCGACGAGCAGCAAGATGCCGTCGATGCCCGCGAAGGCGCCAACGAGGTCAGCAACAATGCCTGCCGCACCCGTGAAGTACCCCGGGCTGTCGAGTCCACTCTGCGTCCATTCGTGACGGACCGTCTTCACGACGAGTTCACCGATGGTGCCTTCACCCGCGTTCTCGCCAAAGACGTCCGCAGAGATTTCAAAGATGACGAGCGCCGCCTCACCGTCTTCCGAGGGCACGGCGACTGGATCGGACGCGAGCGCCTCGCGAACGCTGCGAGCCTCGGGGTCGCCCTCGATGGCGACAGCGCCGACGTGATCGGCCCACGCCTGGATTTCTCCTAGGCGGTCCGGCGTCACCGCGTCAATCACGAACAAGCCGGGAACGGCGTCGGACGTGACAAATTGCTCGTGCTCAGCCGCGACCTTCGTTGATTCGGCAGAGGATGGGAGAAAGACTGAGTTCTCGTTCTCCTGGACCGAGCTCAACTTGCCGAAGGTTTGGCCTCCGGCACCGGAAATGCCGAGCCACACAACAATGACGACAGCCACGAGAACGGGCCTTAACCAGGTACGAGTCTTCACGGACCTATCAAACCGCAACTGGGCTCAGGTATTCCGGCGTTAGCCTGGTGAGGTGCAGATCACATCGGAACTCGGCCACGGGCCGCTCGACTATGAGCAGATGTGGCAGCGTCAGCGCGACATTCACGCGAGGGTTGTCGCGGGAGAAGAGCCCGACACGCTGATCCTCGTTGAGCACTCAAGCGTCTACACCGCTGGCAAACGGACCGCTCAGTGGGACCGCCCTCTCGATGGGACTCGCGTCATCGACGTTGACCGCGGTGGACGCATTACGTGGCATGGTCCCGGGCAGCTCGTGGGCTACCCGATCATCCGTCTTGCTGAACCGGTCGATGTGGTGAAGTACGTCCGACGGCTCGAAGACGCGATCATGGGCGTCTGCGCCGAATTCGGCATTGAGACGGTGCGCGTTGAGGACCGCTCCGGCGTGTGGCTACCCGCGTCTGGAATGCGGCGCGAAAGAAAGATTTGCGCCATCGGGGTGCGCGTGGCGAAGGGCGTCACCATGCACGGCTTTGCACTCAACTGCGAGCCTGATCTCGCCGCTTTCGACAAGATCGTGCCGTGCGGCATTTCAGATGCGGATGTGACATCGCTTTCGCTTGAACTGGGACGACGCGTCACCATCACCGACGTTGTCCCCACAACGGTGCGCGAACTTGAACGTGCATTGGCAGACATACGATGGACCACAGGTGGAGCGCCCGTTGGCGCACCCGATATCCCCGAGTCCCAGGAGATCGCGTGACACTCGCCCCCGAAGGACGCAAGATGCTCCGCGTCGAGGCCCGCAACGCCGAAACGCCCATTGAGCGCAAGCCCGAGTGGATTCGTACCACCGCAACGATGGGCCCCGAGTACAAGGAACTGAAGGGGCTCGTGAAGGGCGGCAATCTCCACACGGTGTGTGAAGAGGCGGGCTGCCCCAACATTTTTGAGTGCTGGGAGGACCGCGAGGCGACCTTCCTCATCGGCGGCTCACAGTGCACACGTCGTTGCGACTTCTGCCAGATCGACACCGGCAAGCCATCCGCTCTTGACCGCGACGAGCCTCGCCGCGTTGCCGAATCGGTGCGTGAGATGGGGCTCAAGTACTCGACGGTGACCGGCGTAGCACGCGATGACCTCGACGACGGCGGTGCTTGGCTCTACGCGGAAACGGTGCGCCAGATTCACGCTCTCAACCCCGGCACAGGTGTCGAGCTCCTCATTCCTGACTTCAACGCGAACCCCGATCAGTTGGCAGAGGTGTTTGCCTCGCGCCCTGAGGTTCTCGCTCACAATGTGGAGACCGTGCCGCGGGTGTTCAAGCGGATTCGGCCCGCCTTTACGTATGAGCGTTCCCTTGAGGTCCTCACGCGGGCGCAAGCCGATGGATTCGTGACGAAGTCCAATCTCATTCTCGGCATGGGCGAGACGTTCGACGAAGTGATTCAGGCACTTCGTGACTTGCACGACGCTGGTTGCGACTTGTTGACGATCACCCAATACCTGCGCCCCTCCCCGCGCCACCACCCCGTCGACCGGTGGGTGAAGCCCGAAGAGTTTGTCGAGTTGTCGAACGCCGCCGAGGAAATTGGCTTTGCAGGCGTCATGTCTGGGCCGCTCGTGCGCTCGTCGTACCGGGCCGGCCGCTTATGGGCGCAAGCAATGTCGCGCAAGGGCAGGGAGATTCCCCCTGCCTTGTCTCACCTCGCTCAGCCCGTGGTGGCCCGCCAGGAAGCGTCGGCCCTCCTCGCACGCGCTCCCCGCGCGTAATCGAGCGCACTAGACTAGGCGGCACTATGGCGAAGCAAGCTCCCGCACCCAAACAGCGCTGGTACAAGACGCTGGTCCAGGCCTACAAGATCACGGCGAAGGTCGACAAGGCGCTTACATGGTTGATCGCGCTTGTTGCGGGCGTACCGATCGCGCTCGGTATTGCGTCCGCTTTTGTCGTGTCGGGCTACTTCGCGAAGATCTTTGGCCCCGTGCTCGGCCTCATGACCGGCATGATCCTTGGTCTGCTCGTTCTCACCCGCCGCTTTGAGAAGCAGATGTTCAAGCAAATGGACGGTCAGCTAGGCGGATCCCTTGCTGTTGCCCAATCCATTCGCCGTGGATGGCAGTTCGCCGATGAACCGATCGCCGTTGAGGCACGTAGCCGTGCGGTGGTGTTCCAGGGTGTCGGCCAGGGCGGCGTCGTTCTTCTCGCAGAAGGTGGCCGCTCCGCCAAGAAGACCGTCGACCAGACGACCGCACGCCTCGGGAAGCTCGTTCCCGGTGTGCCCGTCACGACGCTCTATGTGGGGAACAACGAAGGCGAGGTTCGCCTCAAGAACCTGACAAAGACGATCCGTGCGATCAAGCGTCAAGAGTTTGGCCGCGGCCTCGGCAAGGGGCTTTCTGGGGCCGACCAGGACGCTGTGCGGGCTCGCCTGCGCGCGCTTGGCGGACCGCAGATGCCAATCCCCAAGGGTGTCGACCCCGCGCGAGCACGCGCAGATCGCAAGGCGCTGCGAGGTCG
>JAEYUX010000082.1 GCA_023432235.1 Actinomycetes bacterium | reverse complement strand
CGCAAGGATGATGGGGTTGAGAACCACGATGTAGACCATCGTGAGGAAGGTCGTCAGTCCACCACGGACTTCCTGACCGAACGACGATCCCCTGCCAGAGATCGAGAAATAGGCATCGAGCTTTGCTTTCAAGCCCGTGCTCTCCTTTGTTGCACCTGCCATGGGAAGCATCGTGGCAGTGACTGGCCCGCTATGGCCACTTCTTGGCGTCAAACCTCACCCGCGCGCCTTGTCGCTATCCCACAAAAGTCGTCTGAGGTTTCGGACAAAAGTCCCCTATTGGCGCGCGGGACGGCGTCGGAACCGTTGTGGGAGGCCGAAAGACTACGCGCAGTCGACGAGCGCCTGGGCCTTGCCAAGCACCTTTGCGCCGTCGAAAGTCACCGAGACATCAATGCGCGCACGCTTGAGGTCATGGTCAAGAGCGCCAACAACGGCCTCGATCGTCACCTTTGCCTCACCGAGGGCCGGAACCGGAATGGGGCGCGTGAAGCGGGCTTGGAAGTCTGCGACGTTGCCAGCGCCTGCCCACTCCTCAACAACAGAGGCGCCGAGGCCCATCGTCAGCATGCCGTGCGCAATGACACCGGGCAGCCCCACGGACTCAGCAAAGGCATCGTTGTAGTGGATCGGGTTGAAATCGCCCGACGCTCCGGCATAGCGGACGAGGTTGTCGCGGGTGAGCGTCACCTCGCGGCTCGCAACCTCGTCGCCGACGTTGAGCGCGGCAAAGGTGGGAAGAGTCTCGTCGCTCACTGGTCGGCCTCCCTCACTGCCAGGGTGGACAAGACGGTGGCAACGGGTGCGCCATCCTCATCCACGATCTCCGCACGCGTTGTCACCATCGAGATGCCGGCGCGCTGCGTAATCGACTCGATCGTCACGGTGGTGGTAACAATGTCTCCCGCAACAAGCGGCCGGTGGTGGGTAAACCGCTCGTCCGCGTGGACCACCTTGGAGAAGTCGACGCCTACCTCGGGATCGGTCACCACGTGGAACTCAGCCTGCTGGGCGATGAGGGCTGCGAACGTCGTGGGCGCAACCACATCCCGGTAGCCCTCTGCCGCAGCAATCTCGGGATAGAAGTGCGCACCCGATCGCGCATCAACGGCGTCGGCGAACTCACGGATCTTGATCCGCGTCACCTCATACGCCTCAAATGGACCGTACGTGCGGCCCTGAGTCTCCACGTTTACTGGCACACCCCAACCCTATCGAAACGGACACTGCAATCGGGCCGGAAATGCCAACGCCCGCCACGGCACGGGCCGGGCGGGCGTTGAATGCAAAGTCTACTTAACGGGTCTCGCGGTGCGGGGTGTGCTTGCCGCACTTGCGGCAGAACTTGCTCAACTCCACGCGGTCGGGGTTGTTACGACGGTTCTTACGCGTGATGTAGTTACGGTCCTTGCACTCGGTGCACGCGAGCGTGATCTTCGGACGAATGTCGTTCTTAGCCATGGCAATACTCCCTGCCTTGTTGTCAGCGCTCGCGCGCGCGAAACCCACCGGTCTTGATGGAATTCCGTAGCGAGGGCGGGACTCGAACCCGCGACCCCACGATTATGAGTCGTGTGCTCTAACCACCTGAGCTACCCCGCCGCAAGGGTGAAAACGCAGTCGCCACAACAGCGACGGCACGTCATCACTCTGAGCCCCGGCAGGGAATCGAACCCTGGACCTTTTCCTTACCATGGAAACGCTCTGCCGACTGAGCTACCGGGGCAAGCCGGACTAGCGTACACGGCACGGGCCTGCGAAACGAAATCGGCCGATGCCGTGCGGACCGGCCCGCAACGTGTCGCACCGTAGCACTACAGTGACGCGAGTGACCACCTCGCTCAGTGCAGCCGAGGCCCGGCGGGTTTTTCTTCACGCCCAAGGGCTCGCGCGGTCACGGCCGGCGCGGCGAATGCGTGACGTGCACGTCGCGCAATACCTCGAGACGCAGGGCGTTCTCCAGCTCGATACGGTCAATGTGCTTGCTCGAGCACATTACGTGCCGCTGTACGCCCGCTTTGGCGGCTACCCGCTTGCCGACGCCGATCACGCCTTGTGGGGGCACGCACAGGGCCATTCCGCACACGCCTTTGAGCACTGGGGGCATGAGGCGAGCGTGATGCCCCTCAGCCTCCTGCCAGCGATGCACCACCGCATGGTGGGGGCAAGCAACTGGAAGGCCCGCACGCGAGAGCGTCTTGAGGCCGAGCGGCCTGGACTCATTGATGAGGTGCGGCTCCGTGTTGAGGCGGAAGGTCCGGTGGTCGCGCGGGATCTCGAGCACCTCGCGCCACGCGAGGGCGTTCGAGGCACGTGGTGGGATCGATCTCACGTCAAGGATGCTCTCGAGTACCTCTTCATCACCGGCGAGGTGGCAGCCTCGCGGGGCGCGCATTTCGCCCGCACCTACGACTCCACTGAGCGGGCGTGGGGATTGCCGCGGGCGTCTGTTGGCGGATGGGGTCTTTCCACCGCCGACGCTCAGCAACAGCTATTCGACCGTGCGCTTGCCGCTTGCGGCATTGGCACCATGCGGGACCTGGCCGATCACTTCCGGCTCGTCTCCCCTGCCGGATCTGGTGCGGCCGCGCGCGAGGCCTGGGCAGCGTCGGCCGTGGAGCGCGGGCTTGCGCAATGGGTTGACGTTGAAGGCTGGGGCGAGCCGGCCCTGCTCGCAATCGGCGAGGCGACCGCTACCGCGCCGTGGCATCGCGCCGCCGCGGACCCCGGCCGAGCGACCGCGGTGACTCTGCTCAGCCCGTTTGATCCGGTCGCGTGGTTCCGCCCGCGCCTTGCCCGCATGTTCGGGATGGATTACCGCATCGAGATCTACACGCCTGCTCCTCAACGCGTCTATGGCTATTACTGCCTGCCGTTCCTTTTGGGAGACCAAATGGTGGGGCGCGTTGACCTCAAGGCAGATCGCAAGGCAGGTGTGCTGCGGGTTGCGGCAGCATGGCGTGAGGAAGTGTCAGCGCCCGGCGCCCGCAAGCGGTCCGACGCTTCAGTCGCGCAGGCTCTCGCGGCGGAACTGGGCTCGGTGGCAGCGTGGCTCAATCTTTCGCACGTTGACGTCTCGCCGCGGGGCAATATCGCCGACGCTCTGCGATCCGCCGTTGCGGCCGTCGCCGTCGACTAGGCCCAGAAAACAAAAGAGGCCCGGCGAACCGGGCTCTTTCGTGACAATGACCCGGCAAGCCGGGCAATGTCGTGGCGGGTGAGGGATTCGAACCCCCGTAGCTCTCGCAGCTGATTTACAGTCAGCCCCCTTTGGCCGCTCGGGTAACCCGCCGTGCGCGTGGCGCGCATGGAAGGATAGCAAGGAAAGCAGTGCCCGCGCGAACAGGGCCCTTGGGCGCGATGCTCACGGCAGGCGCGGCACTAGCCTGAAACCTAAAGGAGGACTCCGTGGCGAGCGACAGCAGCTTTGACGTAGTGAGCAAGGTGGACCGCCAAGAGGTGGACAACGCTCTCAACCAAGCGCGCAAGGAAGTGGAGCAGCGTTACGACTTCAAGGGCGTTGGGGCGTCGATTGAATGGTCTGGCGAAGCCGTGCTGATGAAGGCGAACTCTCCTGAACGTGTCCGCGCGGTGCTCGACGTCTTCATTTCGAAGCTCGCCAAGCGCGGCGTTGAGTTGAAGGCGCTTGAGTACACCGACCCCGAGGCCTCAGGCAAGGAGTACCGGATGACGGCCACCATCAAGCAGGGCATCTCTCAAGAAACCGCCAAGAAGATCACCAAGCTGATTCGTGACGAGGGCCCCAAGGGTGTCAAGGCGCAGATTCAAGGCGATGAGGTGCGCGTCAGCTCGAAGTCACGCGACGACCTCCAGTCGGTGATCGCGCTCCTCAAAGGCGCCGACCTCGACGCGGCGCTGCAGTTTGTGAACTACCGCTAGCAATGACCCCGGCTCAGGCTCCCGCCCCGTCGCGTCGACGTCGGAAGAGCCTGAGGGCATGGGTCCCACCCCAGCATGGGGTGTGGGCAATGCTGCTCTTGCCGTACCTCGCTGGGCTGCAGTACGGCCAGTCGTGGCTTCAGGTGCCGTTGCTTGTCATGTGGCT
>JAEYUX010000043.1 GCA_023432235.1 Actinomycetes bacterium | reverse complement strand
TCACCGGACCAAAGGTGCGGGTGAGGCCTTGTGTGCTGATTGTTGCCACGCGTTCACGGTAGTGGCCGGTGCCGACGCGTCGATATGGGGGAGCACCCTGGTTTTTCATCTCAGGGTTGACCTTGAGAAGGAGGGGGGAGACACGATGACCGAATGCAATGGAGCGGGCGACGGGAATCGAACCCGCACCATCAGTTTGGAAGACTGAGGCTCTACCATTGAGCTACGCCCGCACGAGGAGCGTGAGCCGCCTCGGCGCGTACTAGAGTAGCGGAGCCCGCGCCGTTGCGGGTATCGCCCGCACCAGTACGGTGTGCGGCATCGGGGTGTGGCGCAGCTTGGTAGCGCATCTGCTTTGGGAGCAGAGGGTCGCAGGTTCAAATCCTGTCACCCCGACAAACTGAGCCGTTGAGCTCATTCGCAGAAGGCAGTGAGGGTCGATCCCGTGCGGGAGCTGACCCTGATTGCCTTCTGGGGGCGTGGGGAGCGGCGCGAGAGCCCCGCCCTAAGAACCCTCGTAGCAGTCGTCTGTGGTGAAGCCCGTTGCGCGGTGGGTGCCGTCGCAGAACGGCTTGATCGTTGACAGCCCGCAGCGGCACAGGGCCACCGTCTTGCGATGTGTCTCGATCGGTTCACCGTTCGGTGCGATCAACTCCACGGCGCCGCGCACGATGAGCGGACCGTCCTTGTAGGGCGTGATCGTGGTGCGTTCGGCCTTCATGAGCGCAACTCCCGCTCAAGGATCGAATCGCCAACGGACCACGCCTCGAGGACGTCGTGGCCCAGCCACTCATCAAGTGCGAGACAGGCCGCGGCGCCAAACATGATGTCGCCGATGAGCTCCGGTCGGTCCTCACCCAGGGACCCCGCGAGATCGTGGCCCGCGATCTGCTCATGAACAGCGTCGGCCTCCACGTGCTCGTCGTAATACTCGGTGACGTCCTCGGAGAAGCCGAGCCGACGCAAACCGTCAGCCCACAAACGGCTCGGCAACGAGGACGTCATCTCGAAAGCCGCAAGATGGCCCACGATCGCGCCAAGCAAGCGCCGGTTCATGCCAAACATCGACATCGTGTTGTGCGAGGCAAGAACGAGAGCCGGCACGTAATCGACGTAGGTGCCATAGGTGTCATCGAGGCCAGCGCCGCGCATCGCCGAGGCAAACAGCGTTGCGTGCATGCGCTCGGGGCGTCCGCCGCCGTATTCGTCGGCCTGGATCTCGACGAGTGCAGCCTTTGATCGGCCAGAAAGGCGTGGAATCGCCCACGAATGCGGGTCCGCCTCACGCAACGTGTAGATCGAGCGGAGCACAAACATCTCGCGCACCTGTTCCTTGGTCGCTTTGCGCGCGATGAAGCGGGCGATGCTCGGGCCGGGGGTCGGCGCCGTGAGGTCAAACAGTGCGGCCGCGATGTCGCCCGCATGTGCTGCCGGAGTCTCAGGGGTGGTGACCACGGCACGCAGTTCCTGCTCAAGCGCCTCTTCCAGTACGCGACGCGTGGCGATGAGATCGGTGTCCCATTCGAGACGCGCCTTGAGGCCGGGCAGCGAGCCATAAGCGCAGGCATAGAGCACAAAGAGGGCAAGCTGGATGTCGTCATCGCGCACCACATCCGCGCTCCGGTTCACGACCCGCCGTGCAAGTTCGGCATGGTCGGCGCCTTCGCTCGCTCCCACTGCGTGCCGCATGACGGCGTCGCTCAAAGGGCCGCGCGCTCCGAAGGGCAGAAGCGCTAGCTCCGGGGCGGTGACGGTCTGGGACATGGTGGTCTCCGTTCCTCGTTTGCGGCGCGGTCGGCGCCGTTGCTCACGGGATCGGAACAACGACGAGGGGCGAAGATATTTCGAAAGCGCCTCGAGAGGAGGTGGTCAAAGGGGACAAAGAGGCCGCACCAAAGGCGCGCAACCCTCCCTCTTAGGCCAGCGCCGCGCGGGCGATGATGACGGCGCCGAGCACGACAACAATGAGCGAGCCGACGATGCTGAGCACACGGCTCGCACGGTCGCCCACTGTGTGTCGCATCACGGCACCAACGATGCCGAGGCCTACTTGCCATACGGCCGACGCGAGGCCCACCGCAACGACAAAGGCGACCTGAGCCCCGGCGTCGGCTTGATGGGATGAAAGCACCCCAGCAAGCGAAGCGAAGTACAACACCGTCACCGGGTTGAGAGCGGTGAGGCCGATGAACTGGACGTAGACGACGCGCGTCCGTGGGGTCGCGGCAACCATCTCGGTGGGGCGGAGCGCGCTCACGAGTTGGGCGATGCCGATCGCTGTAATAACGGCGCCTGAGACGTACAGAGGCGCGTCGCCCCAACTCGAAATGACCCCCGATAGCGAGGCCCCGGCTAAGACGGCGAGAGAGCAGTAGATGATGTCGACGGTGGCGGCACCGAGGCCTGCGGCAGCCCCGGCATGCATGCCGCGAGACAGGGCAGTGCGGAGAATGAGCACCGCGATCGCGCCGAGCGGCATCGCGATGCCGAAGCCAGCGGCAAGACCGTAGAGCGCGGCGCCACCAATCGAATCCATGGGGGTACTGTGGCCGACGCTCGTTCTGCCGGGTGCGGAAAACACTGCGTGGGCGTAGATTCACTAGCGTGGATGCGATCGATACTGCGATTTTCGACGCGCTGAGCGAGAATGCCCGCGTTTCCTTCCGTGACTTAGGGGCCGCGGTGGGCTTGTCGCCAAACGCGGCGGCCGCACGTGTGCGCCGGCTTGAAGAATCGGGAGTCATCGCGGGCTACACGGTGGTGCCAGGCGCGGTGGAGCGAGCACGTAGTCGCGAGGTCGATCACGCGCTTGAAGTGTTCGTTGATGTCCGGCTCGGCATTGACACTGACTTCGCGGCCTTTGCCGCGCGGGTGCGAGTCTTTGATTACGTCAGGGATGTTGTCCATATGACGGGCCCTTTCGACGCCCTTATTCACGCGTCGCT
>JAEYUX010000001.1 GCA_023432235.1 Actinomycetes bacterium | reverse complement strand
TGTCCACGATTTACTGACCGCGGATCGAGCTCGCGAGCGACTCGTCGGTCTGCTGCAGAGCCTCGGCCGCCTGGCGCAGGAACGAGCTCAAGCCCTCAAGGGCGCTGATCGTCTGCTTTGCCGACGTAGTGAAAGTGGTGTACTGCTCCTGGAATGCGCCCGACGACGCCGTCGTGACGTAACCCTCGGACACGAGGTTGTCGATGTACGCCTTCAACTCCATGAGGCGGTTGTCGATGTCCCCCTGCCCGGAGGTCAGCTGGTCAGCGGCAACGCGGAGGTCGTCGTACGTGACGTTAAGGTTGGCCATGATCTGAACTTCCTTCCGGTTCCACCCCTGTGGTGGTGTGCAAGCAACTTATCGAGCGTGGCGGGCCTGCGCCAGTCACTCAGCGATATCTGGGGAATACTCCCCATCCACCCATGGAATCTGCACTGTTGCGACTCGCCCCGACTCCACCCAGATGCCTCGCCCGGGCGGCATGTCAGCACGTGCCACACGCGGGGCCGCCACGGAGAACAGCATCTGCGAGTCGGCACCTTCGGGCGCAAGCATGAGGCCCCGGCGGGAACCCTTGATCTCCGAAACAAGCTGCCCCGAGACCCATCCCTGAGTGTCGGCCTCGCCGATGATGAGGTGACCATTGCGTCGGCCTAGTTTGATCGCGTTGACAAGGGGACCGTCGCTCATTGATGCACCGAAGTCCTGAACGTTCTCGATGCATACGACCACTTGGTTGTCGCCATCTGCCACGGCCTCAAGAGCCGTCGCCCACTCGGCCATGAACTCTTCGCCCGCCGCAGCCGAGGCATACGACGCCGTCCAGGCGGGAAGGTCGGCAATCGACGTCCGACGCTGGGTCAAGTGGACGATGCGACGCTCGGGGTAGGCGCGGCGAATAGACGTTGCGAGCCAGGCCATCGCCGACGTGCGACCGGTGCCCGCTTGACCCGCGATCATGATGGGGCGGTCGAGGTCGAAGCCCCGCGGTGCAAGCGTGGCCGATTCGAGCCCAAGCGTTGGCAGGCCCCCAACCGTAGGAGGCATCTCGGAGCCCTTGACGAAGGCTGGCATGCGCGGAATCGGCTCTGCCTTCCACTCCGCCCGGTCCGGGATACGGGCCGCGAGCTGCTCAATTGCACGCGCCTGCTCGTCGATTCGGGGAGAGCCGCCGAGCACCGCCACTTGCAGTTCCTTGCGCGTTGCGACGTCAACACCCCGACCAGCGGGAGACTGCGGGTTGAGACCCGTCTTGCGCAGGCCGAGCATGCCGTACGCGTTCTCGTCGTTGAGGCGCAGGGTCACCGTGCGGGACACGAGGGCCTGGATTGACGTGTGAAGCGCGCCAACCCGATCGGCTGACACAACAACGTGCACGCCAACGGAGCGGCCCTCCGCGAGGATCTCCTGGAAGTCGCCGAACACCTTCTGACGACCGACCTCATTCATGTAGTCGCTCTGGAAAGTGCCGTACCCATCAATGAGCAAGATGATGCGCGGCAGGCCGCGATCGTTCGCCATCGTCCGGTACTCGGTGAGGTTCGAGGCACGTGCACTCGTGAACTTCGTGCTCCGCTCGCGGACGATGTTCGCAATGCGGTCCATCATGCGGGTGACACGCTCGAGGTCATCTCCGTCCACCACATCGGCGACATGCGGCAATGGCCGCAGCATGTCGAGGCCGCCGCTCGCCGCATCGAGAGCATAGATATGGACGGGTGCGATCTCGGTCGCCAACGTTGCGCCGATTGCGACGCTGCGAAGCGCCGTCGACTTGCCCGCTCCCGACCCACCAAGGATGAGCATGTTGCCATCTTGATCGGGGTCGAAGGCGGCAACGAATTGCGCCTGATGGGCGGGATCGTCTCCGAGCGCGAAAGCGGCACCCGTGGGGCTTTGGCGTGCGAGCTCCTTGAGGTCATAGCTTTCGGCAAGCTCATCGAGCCACGGGCGTCGCGGCGGGGGGATCTCAAGGAGTTTTGCCGCGCCAGCAAGAGCAGCGACAACTCGTTGAGCATCGGGGTCACCATCGACGACAGCCGCACGCGCGTCCTCAGGTAGCTCCCACGCGTTGCCCGCACCCAAGGAGAGTTCGCGGGCAGACACCTTGGTTCGCGAACCGCCTGGGACGGAGTGCGCACCTGCGTACGCCGACTGGAAGGTCGACAGACGTCCCGGACCCGTACGCGCCATCGCGCGACCGGGCAAAGAGGGGTCGACGTGAGCGGCGGCGGGTACACCGAGGATGTCGGAGGAATCCGCTTCGTCCGCCATGCGCAACGCGATTCGGAGGTTCGTGTTCGCGCGCAGGTTGTCCTTAATGACACCCGCGGGCCGCTGAGTCGCCATGATGAGGTGGAGTCCAAGCGAACGGCCACGTTGCGCAATGTCGACAACGCCGTCAACAAACTCGGGCACTTCTTGCGCGAGGGCCGCGAACTCGTCGATGACGATGACGAGGCTGGGCGGCGTCTCAGGGTCGCCCGTCTTGTCGAGAGTCTCGAGGTCCTTGGCGCCCTTTGCGGCGAGGAGTCGCTCACGATAGTGAAGTTCGGCCCGCAATGAGGTGAGAGCACGGTCAACGAGGTGCGGCGTCAGGTCCGTCACGAGGCCAACGCTGTGCGGCAAATTGATGCAGTCCGCGAAAGCCGAGCCACCCTTGTAGTCGACGTAAAGGAACGTCACCCGCTCGGGACCGTGCGCGGCGGCCATGCCAAGAATCCACGCCTGCAAGAACTCCGACTTACCGGCACCCGTGGTGCCGCCCACAAGAGCGTGTGGGCCCTGGCCCTTAAGGTCGAGGTAGAACGGCTCATCCCCCGCATGCCCCACAAGTGCCCGTAGCGAGAAGGGTCGCTTGGTGCCGGGTTGAGGTGAGGCGTCGCGGCGCCACCGCTGTTCGTGATGACCGGGCTCTAGGGCTTCAAAGCCGTGAAGTTCGAGGTACGACACGGCATCGGGAACGTCGGCAGCGTCGTCGACGACAACGCCGACATCCTCGACGCACGCAAGACGGCGAGCGGACTCCTCTGCCTCGGCAACCGACAAGGCCTCAACGGTGACAGGCTCGTCAAAGCCTCCGCGCCGGACGTGACCGACGACGGCCGTGCCGGCGCCGCCGACGTCAACAAAACTGCGGCACGCCCCCGGGAGGGACGTCGCCGCGCGCGCAACCCACAGCACGTGAACATTGACGTCGGGACCCTTCTCCGCGAGCCGGATGAGGCGTCGGCGGTCTGCCGGGGCGGCGTCGTCGACCACCACCAACACGGCAGGCGTGGTGGGCCGGTCCTCTTGGCGCACGTTCTCCGAGTTCGACGTGTGCGCGCCTCGCAAGTCCGGCACGTATGACGCGATGTCGGTCCCGGCACGCTGCGCAACGAGCGCCTCGAGTGCCGTCAGCAAGCGGGCCGACGCTGCACGGGAGCCAGCGATGTGGTCGCCCGGGATCGGAGACAGTGGCGACGAGGTGTGCGGCAACCACTCAAGCCACCGCCAGTTCCCGTCGTTTCCACCGGGGACAAAGGCCGTGACAACGCACTCCATCGGCGAGTGAAGGCCGGCCACCTGAATGAGGGCGGCACGCGCAACGCCGAGTCCGGTGGCGGAGTCGCCGACGATGCCGAGGCCACCCGCGTCTCGCAAGCTCGCCGTGACAGGCACCGACGAGATGGTGGTGTAGCGGTCCTTGAGAGCTGACACCTGCTCCCACGTGCCGTCAACGGCGTCGCGCAAAGAGGGCGCCTTCACGTCCATCGAACTGGGAACGGTACCCAGGCCAAGACGCACCTCCAAGAACTGCTCGTGCTCGGGCCGGTGCGTCCACAATGGCGGTGCAAGGTTGGCAATTGCCTCTCGCACTTGCGAAACCGAGGGCGACCGCTCGATGCGGGCGATCCGCTCACGCTCCTGCGCTCTTTCGAGTTCAGCGCCGGCGACCTCAAGCGCACCCTCGAACTCCTTCAGCTTGATAGCGCCCTGCTTGCGCTGGTTGTACTTGTTGTCAATAAATGAACCCATCATCATGAGCGGGCTCATCGCGACAAAGATGAGGGACAGCACTCGTCCGGTGACCAAGAACATCGTGAGACCGAGAACGACCGGGCCGAGCAAAGCGAGACGCGGGAAGGCACGCGGCTGCGGCTTGGTGGGCGGGTCCGGGAGGTCGATCTCGTCATCCGGCAGCGGCGGCACTACGCGCGGGGAGCGCGTAAACGGCACCGTCGCGCTTGTGGGCACCGTGCGCTTGACCGTCGCATTCTTCGTGATCTCGAGAGCCGTGTCGCCAATGATGATGCGGTCCGACTGAACAAGCGCCGCACGGGTCACGTATGCATCATCGAGAAGCACGCCGTTGGTGGAGCCCATGTCGACGACTTCGATCGTGTCGCCCACGATGATGCGCGCGTGCCGCTTTGACGCGAGCGGGTCGCTAAGGCGAACCGACACATCGGCGTCGCGACCAATGACGTGCGAACCAGGGCCAAGCGAGAAGGTGGCACCAGCGTCGGCGCCTTCCACAACGCGCACCGTCGCCGCTGCTTCATTGACGTCGCCGCGTGCTGCATTGGCGGAAGGGACGATCTCGACGTGGTCGCCTGATCGGATTCCCGACGAGGCAAGGTCGGCGTCCGACGCAACGGCGCGGGGAGCAGTGTCTGGCCCCATCGAGAGCGCTGTCACCACGAGCGTCGGGTCAGCAGGCATCGGGATGCCGGTGCGCGCGGGGTCGGCGTTAAACAAGAAGGCAGCAACCTCGCCGACGGTGGTGTCGGGGGCCGCGGTCACTGACACGACCCGGATGGAACCGTCAGCAGATCGCAGGCTCAGCTTGAGGCTCATGCGCCTCCTCCTGTCTCAAGGTCGGCATCATCGCCGTCGTCTTCTTGCGGTTGATCAAGTAGCGGCAGATCGGTACGGGTCACCATGCGAGAGGCAATCGCGTGCTCGACAAGCCGCATCCGCCGGCTCGTCGCGTACTCGCCTCGACCGCCTCGCAGGCCAGGCACGCCCACCTTCGAGAGCTTTTCGCAGACGTTGTCGAGCTTGCGGTTGAAGCGCGTGACGGTCCACCCGAGTCGCTCGGCGGCCTTGGCCGAGGTGGGAATCTCCGACATCCCCGTGCCCTCCCGGCGGAGCATCGGCTCGGCAAGGGCGAGAAGCAGGAGGCGTTGGCTCGCTGTCAGCGGTACGGCGCCAATTGTCACCGTGCCTGTCTCGGCTGAGCTCGGGCCGAGTTCTTGGAAGGTGGGTGCGTCAACGTAAAGCGTCAGCTCATACGTTGTGGGGCCCGCGGTGAAGATGACCGAGGTGACGTGAAAGACGACGGGAAGTCGTGCGCCTGGGGCAAGCCACGCCTGGACGCGGCCCGCGCCGTCAGTGACTGTCGCCGTGAGACGAGTGCCGACGTTGACAAGCCACCACATCCCCTCGGCGCGGGATAGACGCAGAAAGTGGCGGTGAAGGAACGGGTTGTCGTCGATCGCAATGGTGCCTTCACGGCCCACCGTGCAGGCGCCGTCATCGGGAAATACGTGGAAGTACTCACCAGCGAACTCGATCGTGAGGCGATCAGAGCTGATCGCTCGTGGAGCCGTCATGACGTGCATCCAACAGTCGGCTCGGCTCCCGCGCGACCATCGGCGCGCCTCAACAGCACCTCGATACACACCTCTTCGCCGTCATACGGCAATTCCACCGAGGGGGTCGACGTCGCGGTGTATTCGTGCGCCGCCCCCGCAACCTGCTGCCCCCACAAGAACGTGTCGCCGGCCTCTGGCTCGGGATGATCCCAGGTGAAGGTCACCACCTCACCGTCGACGGTCGCTTCCACCTTGCCCACGGCGGGAACCTGGCGAGGCACTACGACGTCATCAATCGGCTTGGGTGCGCTGCTCGTGGGCCTCGGTTCTTCGCCACCACCGCCACCGCCTTGCGCGGCAATCGCAATGGCAACGCCACCGGCGACCACACCGAAACCGATGATCGCAAAGATGGGCCACAATCGGCCCTTCTTTCCGGGCGGCGCATCTGCCGGCTCGTCCTCGACCGCAAGGGAGCGCGCCTGAGTGTGCTCGACCGGCGCGCTTGCTTCGAACTGCACCGGCGCAGGACGCGCGATGGTCGCGTCGACAGGTGCGGCGGGTGGGGCCTGACGCGCGACAGTTTGTTGCGGGACCGCGATCGGCTGACCCGAGTGGTCGATATCCCGCATCACCGTCGCGTCGGTGGTGCTGAAGGGGAGGTCCGCGAGGGGCTCAATTGAGTCCCCGAGTGGGTTGATCGACACAACCGAGCGCACTCGGGTGCGACCGTCGTCGCCCTCTTCCTCGACGTCGTCCTCCACCGACTCATCGATGACATCGACGGGCGTGACCGACATTTGCAGTTCCGCCTGGACCCGCTGGAGCGCCCATGCAAACTCGAGAGCAGTTCCGTAGCGCGCCTGGGGTTGCTTCGCCATCGCCATCGCGATCGCGCGGTAGAGCGAGTCGGGCACATCGGCGCGCCCCAGCATCGGCACGGGATCGTGCTGGATGCGATCGATCAGATCGACAGCACCGTTCTTGCCACCGGGCTTTTCAAACGGCGAGTGACCGGCGAGCAGCGTGTAGACGGTCGCGCCAAGTGCCCACACATCTGTCTGTACCGAAGAGGGCGCACCGTCAGCGAAGCTTTCGGGCGGCGACCACGGAATCGACATACCGGCCGACGCCGTGTCAGCCGTCGTCGTACCCGCGATGCCGAAGTCGGTGAGTGCCGGCCGGCCGTATTCGGTGACGAGGATGTTGGCGGGCTTGATGTCGCGGTGGAGGATGCCAGCACGGTGTGCGGTCTCGACGCCACCGGCAACCTGCACGCCAATGCGCAAGGCTTCGGCGACGCTGAGACGCTGACGGCGGTAGCGCGCCTGCAAATTGGGCTTCGAGCAGTACTCCATGACGAGGTACGGACGCCCGTCCGGCGACACCGAGGCTTCGTAAATCGACACGATGGCGGGGTGGCTCGACAGTTGCGCCATCACGTTTGCCTCGGCGGTGAAGGCGTCCACGCCTCCGTCAGCGACCGCCTGCGGCAGCATCACTTTGACAGCGACGCGGCGCTTGGGCAGCTGCTGTTGGTAGAGGAACACGTCCGCAAATCCGCCCGAACCGAGCAGTTGGACGTAGTCAAAACCAACAAGTTGAGGCGGCGTCGATGGCGCACGGTGCTGACTCACGGCAGATCCTCCATGGTGACGGTGACGCCGTCACCCAGGTCAATGATGTCCCCGTTGAGCAGGACGAACGGCTCCCCGGGATGAAGTCGAGCAGGTTCTGCGCCCCCACGGCGCACCACAGTTCCATTCGTTGTATTGAGGTCGACTGCCACCACTGCGGTGCCCTCGACGCGAATCTCAACGTGGCTACGGGAAATGTCTTGTGACGGGCTTGGGACCGTCACCAAATGCGGCATCTCGCCAGTGACACGCGACGCCTTGGGGGTGCGGCCCACAATGATGTTCTTGTCGAGAGTGATCTGGACGCCTGTCGACAAAACGGCGCGACCGCGGCGTTCCTTCTCGAGTTGCTCAGGGGTGGCGAACGTTGGCACCGACGGCGGCGCCTGGTTCTCGCTCCCTCCAGCGGTCATGGCGCGCAGCGCAGCGACAGAGATCGTCGCGCCGTCGTGGTCGCCCAAGGCGGGCGGTGGCGGCGGCGCCACGGGGGCCGACGCTGCTGGAGCCGACGCTGGTGGGGCCGCCGTTACTGGAGCCGACGTTGCCGGTGCCTCGGCAGGAGCGGCTGAGGCCGGCGCCACTTCTGGGAGAGCGGGTGCGACCGGTTCCGGCGCCACCGGTTCCGGCGCGACCACTTCCGGCGCCACCGGCTCGGGCTGCGCGATCTCGGCTTGAGAATCGGACGCGACGGGTGGCGGCTCGCTCGCACGCTGTTGGGAAGCATCCGAGCCCCACAACGCACCAAAGAAGGTGTCGTAGGGAGCGTCCTGGCTTTCTGGCGCCATCGTGTCGTATGTCGCGACGAGGGTCTCGTGCGACACCTCATCAATGTCGGACGAGTTCTCCGCTACCGATGCGACGTTCGGGTCCGCAACTGGAGGCGTCGGGTCCGCAACTGGAGGCGTCGGGTCTGCAACCGCCAGAGGCTCGGCCACGGGAGCCTCCTCCTGCACCGGCGGCTTCACTGACGCGGTGATGTGGGGAGGTACCTCAGTCAACAAGATCGGGGG
>JAEYUX010000175.1 GCA_023432235.1 Actinomycetes bacterium | reverse complement strand
TGGGGCTCTCGGCGGGCTCGACTGCGATGATCTGGACGCCGGGCTTGCGGGCCTTGAGAACCTCGCCAACGCCGGTGATGGTGCCACCGGTGCCGATGCCCGCGACAAAGATGTCGACCTCACCGTCCGTGTCGTTCCAAATCTCCTCCGCCGTCGTGTTGCGGTGGATCTCGGGGTTGGCGGCGTTGGCGAACTGACGCGCGAGCACCGAACCGGGGCGCTCCTCCGCGATCTTGTTTGCAGCCTCAACAGCGCCTCGCATGCCGTCGGGACCAGGCGTGAGGACGAGTTCTGCACCGTAAGCCCGGAGCAGCGCGCGGCGCTCCTTTGACATCGTCTCCGGCATGGTGAGAACCACCTTGTAGCCGCGAGCAGCGCCAACGAATGCGAGGGCGATACCGGTGTTGCCGGAGGTCGCCTCGACGATGGTGCCGCCCGGCTTGAGGGCGCCGTCGCGCTCTGCGGCATCGATGATCGACACACCGATGCGGTCCTTCACCGAGTTGGCGGGGTTGTAGAACTCAAGCTTGGCGAGCACGGTGGCTCCCGAACCTTCGTTGAGCTTGTTGATGCGGACGAGCGGCGTGTTGCCGACGAGCTGAGTGGCGTCGTCGTAGATGCGGGCCATTGGTGTTCTTCCTCTTGATGGGTTGGGGAAATGGTTCTGCGCGTGAACGCAGGCGAATCGGGTGGTGATTCCGGGGCGAGCGCTGGCGCAGGGGCGGCCCCATGAAGGGGCGTGCGCGGCAGCGCTCTACAGACAGCAGCAGACGCAGCAACCCATGGGCATCGTGGCAGGAGCAGTCGCGTTCGCGACAACGCTCTGACTGCGCATCACAATGCCTCCTTGGGGTCGACGTCAGGCTAGCGCCTGTTGGGGTGCGTGATCAAGCGCGGCGCCGACGCTGTGGGGGGCGTTGCCGCGAGGCCCCGGGTGGTAGGGCAGATTTTCTGGGTGTTGCTTGTCAGGCCTCTTTGGTTCACTTGGGTCAACGGCCGATTGCCGGTTCCCGACGAGGGCGTCGGGTACCTCCCCATCGCGGGGCCGGGGCCTAAGCGCTAGGAGGCGCGCATGCGATCCACAACGGTTTTGCCGCCCGTCACCCCGGGATCACCCTCATCGATATCGCCCACGACACCGTGCAGCTGGCCATCGCGGGGGCGATACTCGGGGCGTTCTAGACGGGCGAGGTGTTGGGCGATCTGGACTGTGTGGCCATCGGCACCGCTAGTCCGCGACGCGGACGTTGAGGCGGCCCAAGCGTTGGACGGCGACGGCGAAGGCCGCGACGACTACTGCTGCAATGAGCACGGCCCCCACCGCGATTGATACGTCGGAGTTGACGTTCACGGTGACGTTGCCGTCAAGCATCGCTTCCGCGGGAGCGAGAGCCCACTGACGCACGCTCAAGGTGCGCACGCCTGGCACATACCCAGCGAGGCTGCCTTCCCAGAGCACGGCATAAAGCAGACCAACGATGGTCGGATTCGAACTGAGAATCGCAATGGCAAAGAACACGCTCACGTAAGTGAAAGAGGCGAGTGCCGTGGCGACTGCGAGGGCGATAGCAAGTTCGCCGTTTGTGTCACCTGCAATCAACGTGGCAAGCACCACCGGCACCACGGTGAATACCAAAGCAACCGCCTGAGCGACGACGAGTTTTGACAGCGCGATTGTCGAACGGCGGAGCGGCTTGGCCAACAGGTATACGACCGAGCCGTCTTCGATCTCGGGGGCGATCACTCCGGTGCCGACAAGAAGGCACATAACGGGCAGCAAGATGCCCAGACCAAAGTTCACCATCATCGTGGCGGTGGTCGCGGGGTTGCCTCCGGATCCCCATCGGGTCAACAGCGCGACCACAATGAGAAGCCCCGCAAGGCCCACGAGCAGCCAGATCCGGCGTCGGCCCAAGAGGGCGTGAGCGGCAAGCCGCATTACGACGGCGTTCATGCGCAAACCTCGCTTTCGGCCGCGTTCATCGCGACACCAAGTATGTGAAGACGCTTTCAAGCGACTCGTCGGCAGGAGTGACGTCGAGGAGCTGGATGTCCTTTGCCATCGCGAGGCGCGGCAAGGCGTGGACAAATGCACCAAAGTTTGAGGCCTGGACCACCAGGCCGTCGGGGGTGAGACTGACAGCGTCGGCCGTGCCGTCGGCAACGATCGCGGCGGCGAGCGCACGGTCATCGCTCGAGGCGATTGCGTACTGGTGGGGCCGTTCCGTCATGAGGCGGCGAATCGAACGGAAGTCGCCCGAGGCTGCCTGGCGGCCGGCGACCACCACTTCAATGGTGCCGGCAATGTCCTCAACCTCTTCGAGGATGTGACTCGAGAAGAGCACGGTTCGGCCGTCATCGCCCAAGCGCTGCAGCAGATCGAGCAAGTGCATGCGTTGGCGCGGGTCCATGCCGTTGAATGGTTCGTCGAGGAGCAGCACGGACGGGGAGTGGACGAGCGCCGTGGCCATCTTGATGCGCTGTTTCATGCCCTTGGAGAAGGTGCCGACGCGGCGGTCGATTGCGAAGGTCATGTCGACTTCTTCGATGGCGGCGAGGGC
>JAEYUX010000167.1 GCA_023432235.1 Actinomycetes bacterium | reverse complement strand
CGCTCCCACGCGCGAGCGTCGTCGAGCTCCACCCCATGGCGGGCAAACGCGCTCTTGACTTGACCGTGCAAGGCCGTGGCCGCGTCCAACACGACGTCGGAATATGGGCTCGAGGCGCTTACGCCTGAGTTGAAGTCCATCGTCATGCCGTTGACGCCGGTGAGATCCACGCCGGCCTCAAGCATGTCGTCGACAACCGCAACGCCGTCGGCCGTGAGGCCCGAAGGAGCGACCGGAAGTGTGACCCACACGTCCAACTGACCGTCGCTTTCCGCCACCGTGTCCTGAACCATCTTGATGGCTTGCGCTCGCCGCAAGGTTGCTTCGCGATCAGCGAGTGAGGCGCCCTCGATGTCGAGGTCGATGCTCGTCAGCTCGTACCGTTCCACCACAGACAGATAGGCGTTGGCAAGGGAAGCGACATCGGTGCAGGAGGCCGCCAACTCGGTCCCCAATTGGCCGCCGAACGACACCCGTGCACTACCGCCCATCGAGCGAAGTTGCTCAATGCGGCGATCCACTTCGAGCTCTTCTCCCGCCGCGTCGAGCGTGTAGGCGCCGCCCCACAAGGGCTCGCATGCGCTGGCGGGGTTCGCGACAATGAAGGCCAAGATCACGTGCGACTGTGCGGGTCCTGACGGAGTCCCAAATGAGTACGTGGGCGTCACCGTCACATCGACGTACGCAGCAAATGTCGATGGACCCGGCTGCGGCGGCCCGACGATCACGTCGGCAAAAGCACGGTAGCCTCCCCAGCCAATGCCGATGGCGCACACGAGCACCACGAGAACACGAAGCAACGAGATGCGTTGACGCGGTGCGGTCCTTTCGGCCGGCTGCTTCTTGCTCATGCGTTACTCCTGGTCATGCTGTGGCGCGCACGGTCCACGCACGCGACTCCTCGACATCTGTGTCCTGCGTCGGCCACTCTCATGTCCGCACCCGCGATCGCGTGTCTCCTCGGCGCGGCGACGGCGTCGTTGTTGCGGCAACACTCGGTTTCGCGCCAGGCTCGCCCTCGTAATCCGGACCGAAGTACAACACCGACTCCCAGTCGGGTGCACCGCTCGACTCATCACTCTTCGAGCGCTTCGGCTTCGCGGGCACTCGCACCCAGTTCCAAAAACCGAGGAACACATCGGTGATCGAGGCGCGCACTCCGATGAACGCGACGATCGCGTAGGTGGTGAGCACACCGTTGAATAGTGCAAAGGCACCATTCGCCCAGTTCTCCTCGCGAATGCAATACGCGAGCGTGTAGAACGAGAACGCGGCAATGAGGTAGGCGAAAAGCACATATAGCGCCGGCGTCGCAGTGCGGTCCTTCACCTTGGGCGTGCGCGCAAATGCGATCTTTGACTTCGCCGCCGCTTGCTGCAACGACTTCAACGTCCCCGCCAGGTTGACGGGCAGGAGGATGAGGTTGAAGGCGTATACGCGGAACACATCGGTGCGCTTGTATCCAAGGCGGCGGAAGTCAGCCGCCATCGCGAGGAAGTACGGCAGTGCGGCCGCGACAATGATGGGGCTCAGCAGGCGGCTGTCGAACCAGTAGCCAAGGAGGAACAGCAGTCCAAAGCTGGCCCACGAGATCGACACCATGTAATTGATGCGCAACGCAATCGTGGAGCGACGCACCCGCCGCCCTGCCTTGCGCTCCCGCCGGATGTAGCGGAGAAACTTCGGGGCAATGAGCAGACCACCATTTGCCCACCGCGCACGCTGAACGACGAGAGAGCCATAGTCCGGGGGCGTCGCGCTATAGCTGAGACGCTCGGGGTAGTTGTACAGACTCCAGCCATTCTCGACAAGGTCGATGCTCGATTCCGTGTCCTCAATGACCGTGCGGTCTTGAACGTAACGGTGAACCGGCTGACCCTTCACGTAGGTGGTCTCGACAATGTCGTTGAGGGCCACCTTCCGGATGACGGCGTTCGCGCCCACCCAGAACGTGGCATCAAAGTGCGTCAGACCTTGGTGCAGGATGTGCTGAATGTCGGTGGTTGCCCCGGCAATCCGCTCAAGACGAGTGTCGGCGCCGCGGAACGCAGAGTATGGCGTCTGAATGACGGCAATCCGCTCATTGCCCGGCATCTCAAGTTGGTGCACAAGTCTCAAGCAGTACTCGCGAAGCAACACCGAGTCAGCATCAAGCGTCAGCAAATAGGTGGTGTCGGGGAACTCAATGACGTCATCCCCTTGAGCATCCCCCGCGTCACGTAACACGACACCCAGACGCGTCTCAACTGCGCGTTTCCGGCTCCCCATGAGCCCGATATACGCATTGAGGTTCATCGCCTTGTTCGCATCGTGCGGCAAGTGCGCGTACGCCTTGCGCTCAAAAGAAGTGAGAGTGGCGTCAAAGGTCCACACGAGGCGTCGGCAGAGTTGAGCAATGCGCGAAGCGGGCACGTTGGCACCCTCATCAAGGGCGCCAAACAAGGCTCCCGCTGTCGTCTCAAAATCCTTCGCAAGGGCGATGTACACCTCGTTGACGAAGAAGTCGTCGGCGTGGTTGTAGCGCGGGTACGCCTCGGCTTGCTCGCGAAGCCAGGAGGCCGCCCAACGGAAGTCAAGTGCGAGGCTACGCACGTCGTCCGCGGAACTCGCGCCTCCCCGGGCTGCTGCCGCTTCGTGGACAACGAGAGAGGCTGCGAAGCGCTTGTATGGCTCACGTAGCAGAGCCTCAATCTCACCTGGTAGAGCCCGGCATCCTTCAAGGCTCTTGCGGGCATCCTCGGTCTTCGGGTTCTGAGGGTCATCGATGAGCAGCACGATGTGAATGCCCGGATATTCCTGCAAGGCCGCCGACATGAGCGTGGACCGCACCACAGATGGCTCTTCCGCATACGACGGCACAAGCACCGTCATCGATGGGCGCGCGTCGCCCATGTGCGCGTCGATTTCGGCCCGGGGTACCCGGACGTGACTGCGCGAGCGGTAGAGCGCTCCTTGACGAGCAAGGAGATACATCAGGGCCGAGAGCAGCAAACACGTCATGATGCCCGCGTAGAGGATGGTCTCGATCACGAGCCGGCTATCGCTGAAGCCATCGTCAATAAAGCGAGAGATCGTCACCTGGACGATGTACGACGCCCACGCAATGACTGTCACGGCCATCGCAAGGCCGCCAAGCCAGGTGGCCGACGTCGCGGCTGGCTTTTCACGCATCGGCAGAGCCGGTCGTGGCTTCTCTGCACCCCACTGACGGCGTCGCCGCTTTGGTTGGGGTGAAGATGTGACTTTGAGCGCCGCGTCCGATGTGGACTCGTCGCTCTCATGATTTGTGGCGGGGGTCGTCGCGACGTGTGGGTCGCTCTTCCCCCTCTCGCCCGTTGCGGCGAGGGTGTCGAACTCCACCCCTGCACTCCTGTCGGTTACCCGTATGGCGGGACCGAGGTCCCCTCAGCTGAAGCGGATCGCTTGATATGTGACCTGCCTCACAGTGAGTGTATCGGCCACCGCTTGATGCGTTGTTACCCCTTTTCCTGGGAAATCGGGGCATTCAGCGCAACACGCCCACCAAAGAGCGCCTCAGTGACCGATTGTTTACGCACCGTTCACGGGATCGACATCGCTTCGGGGCGAATCGATCGGGCGCGAGAACTCGACGCCGCCCTTTCCGCGGTGTTTGATCGCGTACATCGCCTCATCGGCGGATCGAAGCAACTCTGAAGGGTCAAGCGCCCGGCTCGATGCCGCCGAGACTCCCACGCTCGCACCCACGGTGACCTCAAGATTGTTCACGTTGATGGGACGACGGACGGTGCCAAGAATGCTGTGCGCGACACCAGATGCGTCACGGGCTGGTTCTCCAACGAGGAGGACAGCAAACTCATCACCGCTCATTCGCACACCGAGGGCGTTCTCTCCATACGCACTCAGTGCGCCCCTGATCCGCTGTGCCGTCTCGACAAGAACGTGGTCGCCCGCGGCGTGACCATGGCGATCGTTCACTGACTTGAAATCGTCCAGATCGACAAAGAGCAAAGCGACACTGACGGGCACGTCTTCGTCATCTTCACGGAGTTGGGCAAGGCGTTCCCACAGCACTACGCGACCCGCAAGACCTGTGAGGTGGTCATGGGTTGCCTGGTGGCGAAGCATCCTTTGCGTCTCGGCAAGCTTGTCGACGAGCACGGCGTTCTCAAGCAACGTGACATGTTGTCGCACTAACAGGAGCACCACCATCCCGCCCGCCGCGATAGCCACCGGTAACACGACGCCGCCGTGGCGTTGCAGCCCCATCGACACCGCAGCAGGCGCGACGAAGATGTAGGGCGCATACGCAAAACGTTGACGGGTGCTCACCACTTCATTGCGGGAGGCCGTGCCGCGATACGTCAATGTGGCAAAGATCCACAACAACCAGCCAACCGACCACAAGGGTGTCTCGTCTGCCGCGTACAACAGATCTGACGCCGCCAGGGTCATCAGTCCGGCAGCTGACAGCAGAGGCATTGCGCGACGGCGACGGCGAAACTCCGTCAACCCAACCGCACCGGCGAACAACGCAACGCACACCGCGAAGAGAGGGATGATGAGTGCGAGTACGCCCACGTAGCCGCCGCCGGTTGTGCTCCACACATCCGACAGTGCGAATGTCCATGTGACGACAAACAGCGAACCGACCGCGATGCCACCGTCGACAGCCATGCGCACGCGGGACCACACATCTCCCGAGTACGACGCCAGCCACCACGCGACCGCTGTGCATCCGACGGCCATGAGGCGAACCGTGTCCGCGTACGCCGCCGGCGCGTCCGTGATGAGAAGGATCGCAGCGACACACCACACAGCGGCAGCCGCGCGCTGCATTCGCCATGAACGTAGGCTCCGTGCCCGCGTCGCACGCGTGCTGGCGATGTGAATCGCGACTGCAGCGCCAAGTGCCGTCATGCCGTCAAGGACAAGGCCAAGCGTGGGGGGCAGGTGGAGGCGGATGACAGCGAGGCTCAACAACGCCAGAGCGGCAACACTGGCGACGAGCGCAACTCGCTTCATGTTGGGTGTCACGTTCGAACCCTTCCGGATTGACTATCGTCACCGGAACCGTCGAAGTGAGAGGACTGCCGTAGCCCGCACGGAATACCGCAGAAAGTGTGGGCGATACTGGGATCGAACCAGTGACCTCTTCCGTGTGAAGGAAGCGCGCTACCGCTGCGCTAATCGCCCTTGGCGCACGAAAGACAATAGCTGAGGGTGAGGGCCGAGGGCAAGTAAACAGAGCGTGGTGCAGGTCATGTTTTTCTGATTAGACATTCGCGCTCGAAGTTGGCTATATTGATCTGGCGCTCGGATGAGACGGTTTACGAATCAGTCGGGTTATGCGGATGTAGCTCAGTTGGTAGAGCACCACC
>JAEYUX010000092.1 GCA_023432235.1 Actinomycetes bacterium | reverse complement strand
TACTCGGCTTGCTCGCTGAGAAGTCTGGCCGCTTCCGCCCGAGTGATATCGCGAGGAATATCGACGACTCTCCACTGCATGTGGGAGCCGGAAGGGGCAGCGGCACGTCGCGGCGTGATGATGTGGCCGGTCGCGATCTTTGTTGCATCAGTCATCTTCACTCCCATCTAACCCTGTGACAGGGGTAACGTCATATGCATGACCCTGAATGCCCGCGAAGCACTGCGACACCTCACCGCCGCGCTGGAGGCGCATCTTGAGGCCGTCGACCAGCGTCGTAGCGCAGAAGACGCGGCTGTCGACGACGCCTTCGAGGCCGTTGCGGCTGCTTTCGAGCGGTACGACGAAGCGCTCGATGCGGAGTACGGGGAGTCACTTCCGCTCGTTATTGACGAGGGCGATGATGACGACTTCGACGAGGATGCGCTCGATCCCCACGCGGAAGAGAACGAGGACGACCTGGACGATGACATCGAGGAGTTTGACCTGCGATAGGCCATGGGTCACCTCCAAGAGTCGTGGGGTCAGCGTCGTTCTGGGTAACCAATCGGTGGCGCGGAGATGTCATCAAGCGCCTCGCGAATCGCCGAGGGCAACGTGAGGTCCTCGCTCGCCAAGCTCACACGTAATTGCTCTGCGGTGCGCGCGCCCACGATTGCGGATGCCACGCCTGGTGCATCCCTCACCCACGCGAGAGCAACTTCGTGGGGGCTTCGGCCCAGCCCCTCAGACGCCGTCCGCAGTGCAGAAACGATCGATGCTGCGCGCGCATTGAGATAGGGCTCAACAAAACCCGAGAGATGGTCCGATGCCGCGCGGGAGTCCGCGGGGATTGCATTGTGGTACTTCCCGGTGAGCACTCCGCGTCCAAGGGGCGACCATGCCATCACGCCGAGCCCGAGCGCTGCTGATGCGGGGAGGACCTCTCTCTCGATGCCGCGTTCAAGAAGGGAGTACTCCATCTGCGCTACTGCGGGCGCGGTCTCCGGCCGGGCGAGGGTTGCCGCGCGCGCGAGTGCCCAGCCCGGGAAGTTCGAGAGCCCGACGTGACGAGCGCGGCCTGAGTTCAACGCGACTTCGAGAGCATGCATCGTCTCTTCAAGGGGCGTGACGGGGTCGAACGCGTGGACGAGCCAGATGTCAACATGATCGGTGCCCATGCGCTTGAGCGATCCGTCCAAGGTGTCGAGCAGGGCGCCGCGGGACGCATCAATCACTCCACCCTCGGGAGTGCGTCGAACACCGGCCTTGGTGCACAGTTGCACCTCGTCCCGCTCGAACGTGTCCGAAAGCAGCGCGCCAATCACTCGTTCTGCCTCGCCGTTCGCGTACGTGGCCGCGGTATCAATCAGGGTGCCACCTGCGTCGAGAAAGTCCTCAAGGAGAAGGGCAGCTTCATCGGCAGGTGTGTCGCGAGACCACGTCATTGTGCCGAGGGCGAGACGCGACACCTCCGCTCCGCGCGCGCCCAATCGCCTCACCTGCATGCGAGAGAAACTACCTGCCGCGTCCTTGTCAGTGGCGGCGGCGCGCGGAAGGTAGCGTTGTGCGTCATGACGTGGTGGGAAGCGGTCGTCCTCGGCCTTGTTCAGGGCCTCACAGAGTTCTTGCCGATCTCGTCGTCAGCGCACGTGCGCGTGCTCGGACCGCTGTTGCCGCACGGGGACGATCCCGGCGCTGCGTTCACCGCAATCATCCAGTTGGGCACGGAAGCCGCGGTGCTCGTGTACTTCTGGAAGGACATCGTTCGCATCGTCTCCGCGTGGCTACGCGCTCTCGCAGGAAAGGACGGGCGTGACCGCCGCGCACGCTTGGGTGCACACAACGCCGACGCTCGGCTCGGGTGGTGGGTCATCCTCGGTTCGGTGCCGATCGTCGCTGTGGGACTGACCTTCCAAGAAGCGATCGAGTCGAGTCTGCGCCACCTCTACATCACCGCTGTTGTGCTCGCGGTCTTTGGTCTCGTGCTCGGATGGGCGGACCGCACCCGGCCCGCAACGCGCGAATTGTCCGAGCTGACGCTGAAGGACGCTGTCCTCCTCGGGCTCGCCCAGGCGGCGGCGGTCGTCCCAGGAGTGTCGCGCTCGGGTGGCACGATCACCGCGGGTCGATTGCTCGGCCTCACGCGCACAGCGGCGGCCAGGTACTCATTCCTCTTGGCGATCCCTGCCGTCATCGGCTCGGCAGTCTTCGAGATCGTGACGAACTCGGGCGAGATTACTGAAGCAGGCGGGCCTGGCATCGCGGCCACGGTCATCGCGACGGTCGTGGCCTTCGTTGTCGGCTACGCCGTCATCGTCTGGTTCCTACGCCTCGTCACGACCCGTTCGTTCATGCCCTTCGTTGTGTACCGCATCGGGTTTGCGGCGCTCATCGTCGTGCTTGTTGCCACGGGTACAGTCGCGGCGACAGGCGCCTAGATCAGCCCGACGCCGTCCCGGGTCCGTCGTCTCGACGACGCAAGAAGCGTTCGAACTCGGCTGCAATGGCATCGCCGGATGCTTCGGGAAGGCTCGTCTCATCCAAGAGCGCCTCGAGCTGTTGAACATGCTGAGCGATCTCGTCGTCGTCCTCCGCAAGTTCGTCTGCGCCGCGTTGCCAGGCCGCTGCGTCGTCCGGGAGGTTGCCCAAATCAACAGGGAAACCAATCAGCCGTTCTAGCTGGCCCATGAGTGCGACCGTTGCCTTGGGGCTCGGCGGATGCGCCACATAGTGCGGTACGCCAACCCACATCGACAGCACCGTGATGCCTCGCAGTGCTGCTTCGTGGCCGAGTACTCCGACGATCCCAGTGGGACCCTCGTAGTCGGACGGCTCAAGTCCGTAACGACGACGCGCCTCGGGCTCTTCTGAGGTGACGAACGTCGGCAATGGTCGGGTATGCGGGACATCGACAAGCAAAGCCCCGCAGGTGATGAGAGTCGTCACCTCGAGGTCCTCGGCAAAGTCGAGAAGCTCATTGCAGAACTGGCGCCATCTCGTGGACGGCTCAATTCCGCGCGCAAGGCTGATCCGACGGTCGGCATTTGACACCGCCGCACACGTCGAAATGACGGTGCCGGGCCATGCAATGACACGCTCGCCGCTCGGAAGGCGTGAGATCGTCGGTCGGTTCACTTGGAAGTCGTGATACTCCTCGGGGTCGAGCGCACCGTACTCCTGCGCGTTCCATACCCGGGCGAGGTGGTCGATCGCATGCGACGCAGCGTTTCCGGCGTCGTTCCAGCCTTCGAACGCAGCGATCATGATGGACTCGCGCTCGGGGTCGGTGGGTGCGGGCAACGGCTCGGTCATTTATCCAGCCTAGACTGCTGAGCCGTGACGCCACGTGAACTTCCAGCGGCTGTGCTGTGGGATATGGACGGCACGCTCATCGACTCCGAGCCGTATTGGATCGAAGCGGAGCTGGCCCTTGCGGAGCGCTTTGACGCGGCATGGACGTATGACGATGCCTTGACGCTCGTGGGAAGCCCTCTCGAGGCCTCAGCCGAGATACTCCAAACCGCTGGCATTGCGCTCCCGACCCGGACGATCATCGACGAACTTCTCAATCACGTGACTGCCCGAGCGCGCGCTCATTTGCCCTGGATGGACGATTCGCGCCTCTTGCTTGAGGCTCTCCACGCTGAAGGGGTTCCGTGCGCTCTTGTCACGATGTCGCAGGGGAAATTTGTCGACGCGTTTATTGACGCAGCGGGTGGTCTCTTCGACGTGGTCGTCACAGGAGATCAGGTGTCGCGCGGAAAACCCGATCCCGAGGCATACCTCCTCGCGGCCCATCGCCTTGGTGTGGAAGCGGCCAATTGCGTGGCCATTGAGGACTCGGCGGTCGGGGTCCGTAGTGCTCACGCGTCCGGCGCGCGGACAATTGGCGTGATTCGGCACGTGGATGTGCCTCAGATCGACGGAATCGCGCGCGTCACGTCGCTCACTGGGGTGACCGTTGCCGATATCCGAGCTTTCGCTCGTGGAGAGATGCCTCTCTCACTTGCCGTGTGACGCCGGCTTAGGATCACGCCGCGGCTTCACTCCCGTCGCAGCTTCGACAGCATCATCGTCGAGCGCCGGGGGAGTGCCGCCAAACTCGGGGCATAAGGACTGGAAAGAGCACCATCCGCACAGTCGCGACGGACGGGTCGGGAAATCTCCTCGCTGAGCACAGGCCTGGATGTCGGACCAGCGCCCACGAATCTCCTCTTCAACGGCAACCACGTCTGCCTCCGACGGTCGCAACTCCTTGACGCCGCCGTCACGCAAATACAGCAAGCGCATGAGAGCCGGTATGCGCCCATGCGCGCGGTTGATCAGCAGTGCATAGAAGCGCATTTGGAAATCGGCCTGCGCCCCATAGCCCGCTCGGGGAGAGGCTCCGGACTTGTAGTCGATCACGCGAATGGCGCCATCGGGGGCGACATCCATGCGGTCGACCACGCCGCGCACATGCGGACCATCCGCGAGTTCTGCTTCGAGCCTCAACTCGCGAGCCGCCGGCTCGAGACGCTCGGGATTCTCGAGAACAAAATAGGTGCCGAGACGCGCTCGAGCGTCATCGAAGAACTGGTGACGCTCAGCTGAGTCCGCAACTAAGGCGGCAAGTTCGGGCTGAGTCTCGACGAGGGCATCCCATGCCGGTGCGAGCATGTCCCGGCAGGCAGCTGGAGTGCGTTGCGCGGCAGGCAGATCAAAGAGGTTCTCAAGCACGGCATGAACGAGTGTTCCCAGAGTCGCAGCCCGCGATGGCGGCTCGGGAACGCGATCGATCGAGCGCAGTCTGAACATGAGCGGACACTGCGCAAAGTCATTCGCGCGGGAGGGGGACAGGCCGGGCGGTGCAGGCATGGCGCAAGCCTAGGTGAGTCCACTGACAGCGCCCTTTGCGACTACCGTGAACTCATGCCAGAAAAGCGCACTCGGGGTCTCATTGTCGGTCGACTCCTCGGGGCACCTGTCATCGTTCAACCAAGCACCTTGCTCATGCTTGCGTTGCTGTCGTACCTCTTCGCCTCCGCTGCGGGAGAGACCACCAAGCGAACGCTGTCGATTGGCTTTGTCCTTGCGGTGTCCCTCGTGGGCTCGGTGTTTCTTCACGAAGTGGCGCATGCGATTGCTGCCCGCGCTTTTCGCCGCAAAGTGACAGAGATCGTCCTCACGCTCTGGGGTGGGCACACGAGTTTTGAGAGCAGGAACCTCACTCCAGTGGTGAACGGTGTGACGGCTGCGGCTGGTCCACTGATGAACCTCCTCATCGCGCTCGGCGCGCGCGGCGCTCTTGTCTTTGTCGACCCCAATGGGCTGCCGGGGATGCTCATCTCCTACATCGCGTGGGCGAACGTGTTGCTCGCCGTGTTCAATGTGCTGCCCGGAATCCCGATGGACGGCGGCCGGATTCTTGAGTCGATCGTGTGGCGCATGTCCGGTGATCGCAATCGCGGGATGAAGGTGGCGGCATGGGGTGGCCGCATCGTGTCGGTGGGCGTGCTTGCCTACGCTCTCGGCGCGCCGATCGCACGCGGGCATAACCCCACGTTCGTCGACGTATTCGCCGGAGTCCTCGTGTTCGCCATTCTCTGGCCGGCAGCGTCGGCCGCTTTGCGCTTCTCTCGCGTCATGATGAAACGTGAGGCACTGAGCGTGGCGACCGTCATGCGTCCTGCCGTCGCCGTGCCGTACACCGCAATGGTGGCGGAGGCCCGTGAGGCGGCCGTGGGCGTCGGCGACGTTGTTGTTGTGGGCGCCGATGGCTCTCCTGCCGGCCGCTTCGAAGTGGTCGCGACCGATGTGGTCCCCGAATCGCTCCGCGCTACCACTCCGCTCCAGGCCGTGACCACCCCGCTCCCGCGCGGCGCGCACGTTGACGCCGATGGTGGTTCGGAAGTCCTCCTTGCCCAGGTGCGGCAATGGTGGGGCAAGACGGACGCTCTCATCGCGCTCCGAGAGGACGTCGTGGTCGGCATTGTGCGCTTGGCAGACGTCACGGCTGCGTTGGAGTAGGCCCGTAGACTTGCGCGTATGGCTTCCCCTGTTCCCACTGGCGCCGACGCGCGCCGCGGACCCTTCAACGCAGGCGACAGGGTGCAACTCACCGACCCGAAGGGGCGTCATCACACGATCGTCCTGACGGCGGGAAAGACCTTCCATACGCACCGTGGACAGTTCCACCACGATGACCTCATCGGCGCGCCCGAGGGAACCGTTGTTCGCAACACCGCAGGGGTCGACTATGTGGCATTGCGGCCGCTGCTGAGCGATTACGTCCTGTCGATGCCGCGCGGCGCTGCCGTCGTCTACCCCAAGGATGCCGCGCAAATCGTCGGCTACGCGGACGTCTACCCAGGGGCGCGAGTTCTTGAAGCGGGAGTCGGCTCGGGAGCGCTCACGATGAGTCTCTTGAGAGCGATCGGCGACGGTGGCAGGCTCACCTCTGTCGAGCGCAGAGAAGACTTTGCCGTTATCGCCCGCGCAAATGTCGAATCGTTCTTTGCGGGTCCCCATCCCGCCTGGACGCTTGAGGTGGGCGACTTCGACGACCACGCCCGACGCATGGCCCCGGGTTCCGTGGATCGCGTCATCCTCGACATGCTCGCGCCGTGGGAGAACCTTGAGGCGGCAGCTCACGTGCTCGCGCCAGGTGGAGTGTTCCTCGCGTACGTTGCGACGACGACGCAGTTGTCACGTCTGGCTGAAGACCTCAAGGCCACGGGTGACTTCACGGAACCCAATGCGTGGGAGACGATGGCGCGCACGTGGCACCTTGAAGGTTTGGCTGTGCGCCCGAATCATCGAATGGTGGGGCATACCGGATTCCTCTTGACGACGCGGCGAATGGCGCCGGGAGTGGCCGCGCCATTGCGTCACCGCCGCCCAGCCAAGGGCTCGTATCCCACTGATCAAGAATGGTCTCCTGAGGACTTGGGCGAGCGGCCCGTGTCCGACAAGAAGGTTCGCAAGGTACGGCGCGACGTTGTGGGAACGACGAGCGCCACAGGAGAGGAGTGACGATGGCCGACGCCCTCGACACGATCGCGGCGCTCGAAAAGCGCAATCAGGAGCTTGCACGGCTCCTCGAGCAGGCGCGCGACTCCCTCGGCGAGATGCGCACCAAGTTGGCTGAAGCGTCGGCGCCGCCCCAGTCCTTCGCAACCTTTGTCCAGTGGGCCGGGAAGTATGCCGACATCGTGACGAATGGCCGCCGGATGCGCGTTGCCGTGTTGCCATCGGTGGGAACGGATCTCAAGGCCGGTGATGAGGTCCTTCTTAACGCGATGAGCGTGATCGTCGACACCGCTCAACCGGAGCGCGCGGGACAAGCCGCGATCGTGCGTGAAGTGATCGATGACGAGCGCGTGCTTGTTGTTGCTCGCGGCGAGGACGAGCGAGTGGCAATCCTCATTGGCGGAAACGCGCGCGAGCGTGTTCACGAGGGCGACACGGTCATCATCGACCCGCGTACGGGCTTTGCGTCAGAGCGCATTGATCGCTCGGGTGTTGAGGCGTTGCTCCTCGAAGAGATCCCTGACGTTGACTTTGACGCGATTGGTGGTCTCCAGGGACAGATTGAGCGCATTCGCGACGCCATTGAGCTTCCTATTCGGCACCCAGAGTTGTATGTCGAGCACGCCTTGCAGCCCCCGCGTGGGCTGCTCCTCTACGGGCCCCCTGGATGTGGCAAGACCCTCATCGCTAAAGCCGTTGCGCACTCTCTTGGCCAAGCGACGGGCGCTGACAGGAGTTACTTCCTGTCGGTCAAGGGACCTGAACTGCTCAACAAGTACGTGGGCGAGACCGAGCGCTACATCCGGACCATCTTTGAGCGGGCCCGCGCCAACGCGCACACAGGTGCGCCTGTTGTCGTGTTCTTCGACGAGATGGACGCGCTGTTCCGTGCACGTGGCTCGGGTGTCAGCTCGGACATGGAGACGACGATCGTGCCGCAGCTGCTGACGGAACTCGATGGCGTCGAGTCGTTGTCGAACGTCATTGTGATCGGCGCGTCCAACCGCGAAGACATGATCGACCCGGCAATCTTGCGCCCCGGACGCTTGGATGTGAAGATCGAGGTGTCGCGTCCCGATCGGGCAGCGTCACGCGACATCTTGGGCAAGTACCTCACGCCCACTTTGCCGCTTGCCGACGAAGAGTTGGCCGCACACGGTGGTGATCGTGATGCCGCAGTTGCCGCGATGATCTCCGCCACGGTTGAAACCCTCTTTGGGGAAGGCGATGGTGCGAACTTCATGTCGGGAGCGCTCTTGCGCAACGTGGTTGACCGTGCCAAGACCCGTGCGATCAAGCACGTCATTGGTGGCGGTTCGCGAGGCATCTCGACGAGCCACCTCCAAGCGGCTGCGACTCAAGAACTCACCGAGGCCCGCGCGGTCGCCGCTCGGGAGGTCGGCGAATACTGATGCGTGTTGTTGGAATCGAGACCGAGTACGGGATCACAGACCCGGCTGATCCGCGTGCCAACCCCATCCTCCTGTCGTCTCTGCTTGTTGCGGCCTGCCGTGAATGGGCGGCCGACAGCACGACGAGATGGGACTACGGCGGCGAAGATCCGCTCATGGACCTGCGCGGCATGCGGCGGGACCGGCGCTATGCAACGGCAGACCTCCTCACTGATAGCCCCGAATACTCAGAGGCCAATCGCGGCGTCACGTTGCGCCGCCGCCGTGGCTCTTGGGAAGACCCCGCGCACCTCAATGCGGTGTTGCCCAACGGTGCTCGCTTTTACGTCGACCACGCTCACCCCGAGTATTCGGGGCCTGAAGTGACGAACGCTCACGACGCAGTGGTGTGGGACGTGGCAGGGGACCGCATCGCTCTTGCCGCAGCGGAGGTCTTCCGCCGCGACGGCAACGTTGCGCTGTATAAGAACAACGTTGATGGAAAGGGTGCCTCCTACGGGACGCACGAGAACTACCTCGTCAATCGCGACGTGCCGTTCGAGGTGCTCGCGGGCCGCCTCACCGCTCACCTCGTGACGCGGCAAGTGGTGACGGGTGCGGGACGCGTGGGCCTCGGCGCTTACGGCGACACCGTCGGATTCCAGCTTTCTCAGCGTGCCGACTACATCGAGACCGAGGTGGGGCTCGAGACCACCCTGCGCAGGCCCATCGTCAATACGCGCGACGAGCCACACGCCGACAGGCGCAAGTGGCGCCGCCTTCACATCATCTTGGGAGACGCGAACTGCTTTGAGGTCCCGACCTACCTCAAGGTGGGGAGTACGTCTCTCGTTCTTGCGGCAATTGAGGCGGGCGACGAGCGTCTCGACGCCCTTGCGCTCGCAGAACCCGTTGCCGAGGTTGCTGCCGTCTCTCACGACCTCACCCTGCGTCACCAGTTAACGCTCGCGTCTGGCGAGAAGGCGACAGCCCTCGAGATTCAGCGCGCCTTGGTGACGATTGCCCGTGATTACGTGACGAACACGGCCGATTCAGGGGTCATCGAGCGCTGGGAACGAGTGCTCGACGCTCTGGGGCGCGACCCATTTGAGGCGGCTCGTGACGTCGAGTGGGTCGCAAAGCTCCAGCTACTCGGGCGTATGCGGGAGAGATGGGCCGTCGTTCACCCTGATGGAAGCCGCGAACTGCCAGCGTGGGACGACGACCGCTTGAAGGCGGCAGATCTCCAATGGAGTGAACTCGGTACCGGTCTCGCAGCCCGTCTTACCGCGAGCGGTGCCGTCGAGCGTGTCACGACAGAGGAGGAGGTCGCCGACGCGATGCTGAGGCCTCCTGCGGATACGCGGGCATGGTTGCGTGGCCGCATGGTGGCAACTCGACCCGATGTGGTTGACGCCGCGAGTTGGTCGACGATCGTTATCGATCGAGACGCCGAACACGGCCATCTCGAAGTGGTGTCACTGCCTGATCCGCTCACCACGAGCCAACACTTGCTCGATACCTTGCTTGCGGAGGCGCCTGCGGCCCCGCCCGCTCGCGACTAGGCTAGGCGCATGCCTCAGACCACTTCTTCCTCGTCATCTTTCGAGGACGACCTGCCAGCACCGGACGCGCCCGCAGCCCCAGCCGCCCAGGCCAGCACGGACGCTCTTGATGCGCTGCTCGACGAGATCGACGACACCATTCAGACCAACGCGAGCCAGTTTGTCCGCTCCTTTGTGCAAAAGGGCGGTCAGTAACCGCTCATGATGTTTGGCGACGTTCCCGCGCCGCTCGATGTCGATCCGGCACGGCGAGTGTTGGGCCTAGAGACAGAGTTCGGCCTGCATTTTGATGCACCCAATGCACGTTCGGTGACCCCCGAAGAAGTGGCAGGGCACCTCTTTCATTCCGTGGTCGAATGGGGCCGTTCGTCAAACGTCTTCCTCACCAACGGCTCGCGTCTTTACATCGACGTTGGCGCACATCCCGAGTATGCGACCGCCGAGTGTGACTCGGTCACTCAACTCATTGAGCACGACAAGGCGGGGGAGCGGATCGTCCACGACCTCGTCGAGGCGGGGGAGCGACGGCTCGCGTCGGCTGGTCTCGAAGGCACGATCTACCTGTACAAGAACAACACCGACTCCGCTGGTAATAGCTATGGCTGCCACGAGAACTACCTCGTGCGTCGGCGTGCTGACTTCAAGGCTTTTGCCGCCGTCTTGCTGCCGTTCCTCGTGAGCCGCCAGATCGTCACCGGATCAGGCTGCATTACGCGCACGCCGCAAGGCGCCCACTACAGCTTTTCTCCGCGTGCAGACCACATGTGGGAGGGAATGAGCTCGGCGACCACACGCTCGCGCCCCATGATCAACACGCGTGACGAGCCCCACGCACATGCTGATCTGTACCGCCGCATGCATGTGATCGTGGGCGATTCGACGATGGCGGAGCCGACCACTTTCCTCAAGGTGGGCTCGACCGACCTCTTGTTGCGCCTCATGGAGGCCCGCATTCCGCTCCCCGAACTTGCGCTTGCCAACGAGATGAACGCGATCCGCACAATCGCCCACGACATCACCGGTACGGCAACGGTCGAGCTCGCTGACGGACGCCACCTCACGGCGGCCGATATTCAGGAGGCGTGCCTCGACGCCGTGAGGGCGAACATCGGTGGCGCTATCGAACCGTCCGACGAGGTGGAGCAGATTATCGATTTGTGGGGACGCGGCATTGCAGCGGTCCGCGATCAGAACCCCGCTGCCGTCGACACGGAGTTGGAATGGGCCATCAAGCTGCGTCTCATCGAGCGGTACCGCGAGCGCTTGGGTTGCGCTCTCGATGACCCTCGCCTGGCGCGACTGGAAATGGCGTTTCACGACATCTCACCCAATCGCGGGCTGTTCAACCGCCTCCAGGCGGATGGACTTGTGCGGAGGATTGTTGACGACGCTGCAATCGAGCAGGCAAAGACCGAGCCTCCCGCGTCAACAAGGGCGGCGCTGCGGGGTCGCTTTGTCCGCGAAGCGCTCGCCTCTGGCCAGGACTACACCGTCGACTGGGTCCACCTGAAGGTGTCGGGTGCCGACCCGAAGACGATTCTGCTCAAAGACCCGTTCAGGAACGTCGACGAGCGCGTTGACGTTCTCATCGCGGCCATGAGTGAGTGAATTCGATCCGTACACTGAGCCGGGATCAGGGAGTTGGCATGAGACTTGTCGTTGGTGCGCTAACAGCGCTCGCTCTCATGCTGACCGGGTGTACGGGCGCATCGGACTCGGGCGTGAGCCCCTCAGCCGTTGCCGGCGATATTTCGGTGATCGAAGTAGGAGTGTCCGACACTCTTGCACCAACGCTCACGTGGCCGGAAGGCACGGAATTCACTAAGTCTCAAAGTGAAGTGCTGTGGCAAGGCGAAGGCCTCGCGTTGCAGGACGGACAGCCGCTCTTGCTCGACATCTACGTGAAGTCAATCGACACTGGCGACGTCTTGAAGAACACGTATGACGGCCTCCCGGAGTCCACGATTCTCGCCCCGGAACTTCTTGGTGACAGCCTGTACTCGATCTTGCTCAACGCTCGCGTGGGAACACGGGTGCTGTCGGTCGCGCTTCCTGCTGGGGAGTTCGAGGACGAGCCCGCGATCGCCGTTGTCATCGATGTGCTGTCGGATCGCGCTGTAGGCGAGCCGCTCACCCTCAACCCCGATTTGCCGCGTGTGACGACGCTTGACAGCGGCGAGCCAGTGGTGAACCTTGACGAGGCAACCGTGTTGCCTAAAGAACTCACCGTGTCCACGTTGATTCAGGGAAATGGGCCGCAGGTTCTCCCTGGGTCGTATGTCGTCGCGCAGTTCAAGACGGTGTACAGCGCCGCGGGGCAAAAAGGTGACAAGACGTGGGAAATCGGCGATGTTCGCCAGTCGAGCTGGCCGCCGGAGCGTCGCCCGTTTGAAGGGCAGATCGGCGTCGGCAGGCTTCCGCGTGCGTGGGACGAGGGACTCGTCGACCAGACCACCGGCTCGCGAGTGCTCATCATCGCGCCCGAAGCGTGGGCATATCCGGGCGAAGGCACCCTCATCTACATCGTCGACATCCTCGACGTGTGGAATGACGTCTCCGGCACCGCGGACGACGTCCTCGATCTACCGGATCCAAGCGCCGACCCGGCGAGCGGATCCCCGACGCCGGAGGTGGCACCGTGACGGTCGCCGTTCGCGTGATTCCTTGCCTCGACGTGGACGCGGGGCGAGTTGTGAAGGGCGTGAACTTTGCGAACCTGCGAGATGCCGGAGACCCCGTCGAACTCGCTGCTCGCTATGGCGCGGAGGGCGCCGATGAGGTGACGTTCCTCGATGTGAGCGCCTCCGCCAATAACCGCGACACGATGTTTGATGTCGTGAGGCGCACGGCCGAGCAGGTCTTTGTGCCATTGACCGTGGGCGGCGGGGTCCGAAGCACCGACGATGTCGACACTCTCTTGCGCGCGGGCGCGGATAAAGTAAGTGTCAACACGGCCGCGATCGCGCGGCCGGAGTTACTCACGGATATTGCCCGACGCTTTGGCAACCAAGTCCTCGTGCTGTCGGTTGACGCGCGGCGCTGTCAAGATGGCGCGGTCACAGCATCGGGCTACGAAGTGACGACGCACGGGGGACGGCGAGGCACCGGCATCGACGCGATTGCATGGGCCCGTCAAGGCGCCGAGTTGGGAGCGGGCGAGATCCTGCTCAACTCGATGGATGCCGATGGCACCACCGATGGTTTTGATATCGAGATGATCAAGGAAGTGCGTGACGTGGTGAACGTGCCACTCATTGCCTCGGGCGGCGCAGGCCGTGTTGAGGACTTTGTTGCCGCCGCTCAAGCGGGGGCCGATGCTGTCCTTGCCGCCAGTGTGTTCCACTTTGGCACGTTGACGGTGGGCGAGGTGAAGCATGCGATGCGCGCCGCCGGCATCGTTGTCCGGTGAGGTCCGCATCTCAGGCTGAGTACCAGCTGAACGGGTCCTACGGGCACAAGACGTTCCAGCTACTCGGCCACGCCGTTCGTACCGAGCCATGGCGCTTTGCTGTCGCTATCGCTGCTGCGGGTGTCTTTGGTGTGCTCACCGTCGTCTTCGGTTCCGCACTCGGTCTCATCGTCGACGAGGTCGTCATTCCGTCGATCAACGACGAGCCGATCCGTGGGTGGTGGGGGGAGCAGACGCAGAATCCCCGGCACGCGGTGTTGCTCGCGGGCGGAGTGTTCGTTGCGATCGGCCTCGCCAACGCGCTTCTCATTGCGGTGCGTCGTGCGATGCAAGGCGGCGCCGTGGCCGGTGTCGGCGCCCGGCACCGCACCGTCGTCGCCGATGCGATTGCGTCGTTGCCGCTTGGCTGGCACCGCTCAAACCCGGCGGGCCGCACGCTCTCCGCGATGTCGTCGGACTCCGAGACTGCTACCAACCCCTTGCACCCGCTTGCCTTCACCGTCGGCTCCTTCACGATGATGATTGCCGCCGGCTGGCGTCTTGTGACGATGGATGGCTGGATGGCGCTGACCGCGATGATGGTGGTGCCTGCAGTCCTCATCGTGAACTACGCGTACGAAAAGGTGATTAGCCCGCTGTGGGATCTCGGCCAGACACTCCGGGCAGAAGTGTCGACGATCGCTCACGAGTCCTTCGAGGGCGGCACCGTGGTGAAGGCGCTCGGGGCGGAGGACATCGAGTCACGACGCTTCCGCGAAAAGGTGGACGCGCTGCGCGACGCTGATACGCGCGTCGGCAGCGTGACGAGCTGGTTCGAGCCGCTCATGGATGCAATGGTGCCGTTGAGTGCCCTTGCCATCATGATCGTCGGGACGTACCGTGCACAGGCGGGTGCAGTGAGCGTCGGAGACGTCGTGTCCGCGATCTACCTCTTGGCGCTCCTTGCCGTCCCCATCCGCGGGCTCGGGTGGGTGCTTGGCCAAATGCCGTCGGCACTTGTCTCTTTCCAGCGCATTTCCCGCATCGCGGAGGCGGCCACGGAGGTTGATGAGCCGGGCCACATCGAGCTGCCGCGACAGGGCGCCGCTTCACTGGCCTTCCGCAATGCCGACGTTGCGGCGGACGACGGCGATGGCGAGTCGGTTGTTATCGTCTCGGGCGTCTCACTCGACCTGCCACCGGGAACGGTGACGGCGCTGGTTGGGCCAACGGGCGCCGGAAAGACGACGGTGGCGCTCGCCGCCGCACGGTTGTCACGGGCGACACAGGGCGACGTCATCTTGGATGACCACAACATCGAGGTGGTCGCTGCGCTCGGCAGCCACGTCGCTCTCGTTCCGCAAACGTCCTTTGTGTTCGCGGGAACGGTTCGCGACAACGTGACGCTGGGTGAAGATTTTGACGACGACGCGGTGTGGACGGCCTTGCGAAGGGCCGCGGTGGCCGACGTTGTGCGCGGTCTGAGGCACGATGGCGATCCGCTCGACGCGCACCTTGATGAGCGGGGAATGAACCTCTCGGGTGGTCAGCGGCAACGCATCGCTATCGCCCGGGCGCTCGTGCGCAACCCTCGCGTTCTTGTCCTTGATGATGCGACGTCTGCCGTTGACCCTGGGGTCGAGCAAGAGATTCTCGCGGCGCTGCGCGCAGACGGCAACGGCCCCACGGTGTTGCTCATTGCATACCGGCTGGCCTCGATTCTGCTCGCTGATCGCGTCATTCACGTGAGCGGGGGAACCGTCGTAGCAGCGGGCACGCATGCGGAACTCGTCGATAGCGACCCGGGCTACCGGGAACTCGTCACCGCCTATGAGCAGGATTCGGCACGGCGTGCGGCCGACGGGCACGGAGGTGAGTCATGAGTGCCGTGCCGATGGAAAAGGAAGGGCGTGCGGACTACGAGCGCCGCATTGGCCTGCGGGAGACGTTCCGCCGCGGCATGGCGCTGTCTCCCGAGTTCCGCAAAGGGCTCGGTGTCACCCTGTTTCTCGCATTGCTCGCCGCCATTGCGAAGGCGACCATCCCGTATTTGACACAGCGTGTCACGGACGATGGTCTCCTCGCCGAGGGCGGCGCGAACGCCTCACTCGTCACCAAGCTCGTCATCGGCGGTTCGTTCGTGGTGCTCGCGTCAATGCTCATCGAGTGGCGTGTGCGCAGGCGCATGGTGATTGCCGCAGAGGCCGGTCTCGCGACTCTTCGCAAGAAGGCCTTCGACAACGTCCACCGCTTGAGTGTGCTCACCCAGAACTCGGAGCAGCGTGGGCGCTACGTCTCGCGCGTGACGGGTGACGTGGACACGATGCGCGACCTCATGCAATGGACGGGCGCCGGAATGCTCGTGGCAGCGATGGAATCGACAGTGGTCCTCGCCGTCATGGCGGTGTACTCGTGGCAGCTCGCGCTCGTTGTCGTCATCTGTTACATCCCGTTGTTATGGGTCACGCTCAAAGTCCAGCCGGCCATCCGCCGCACATACGGCGATGTGCGGTCGCGGATGGCCGATCTGCTCGGACGGACCTCCGAACAGCTCGTTGGCGTCGCCACTATTCGCTCGTATGGCGTTCAGGAGCGCATGCGGGGGAGATTGCGCGACGAGATCGACGGCATTGCGCGCAAAGAAAGGCGCGCCTCGTGGCTTTCGTCAGGAAGCTTCTCAATGACGGCCTTTGGCCAGTCCTTCGCAACGGGCGCCGCTCTTGTTGTGGGAACGGCGCTCGCCATGCGGGGCTCTTTGTCCGTTGGCACGGTGGCCGCCTTCTCATTACTCGTCTACATGTTCTCTGGTCCGCTCATGTGGATCATCGAGATGCTCGCCGAAATGCAGCGCGCGTTTGTGGGCTGGCAGCGCGTCATTGAACTCGTTGACACGGAGTCAACCGTGCGGGACCCTGCCGATCCCGTCACGTTGCCTGAGGGTGAGCTCGACCTCAGCGTCGCGGACGTTCGTCTCACGTATGACGGCCGCGACGAGGTTCTCAAGGGGATCACCTTTGCGGTGCCCGCCGGAAAGCGGCTTGCGATCGTTGGACAGACAGGGTCCGGCAAGACGTCGCTCGCTCGGCTCCTCTCCCGATTCTTCGATCCGACGTCAGGTCACATCCGCATGGGCGGCGTCGACGTGCGGAAAGTGCGTCTGAGCGAGATCCGACACCGCCTTGCTGTTGTCCCGCAAGAGGGTTTTCTTTTCGAAGGCAGCGTCATTGACAACCTGCGCTACGCACGGCCTGATCAAGACCCCGCCGAACTTCGCACCGACGCGATGCGCGCATTCGAAGACCTTGGCCTTGAGGGCTGGCTCAACGACACTCCGGCTGGATTGGATACCGCAGTTGGGGCGCGGGGCGAACTGCTGAGCGCCGGAGAGCGCCAACTCGTCTCAATCGCTCGGGCGTATCTCACTGACCCGGATGTGCTCATTCTCGACGAGGCGACATCGGCTGTGGACCCCGCCACCGAGGTCCGCATCTCCCGGGCGCTCGAGCGACTCATGCAGGGGCGCACCAGTGTCGTCATTGCACACAGGCTTTCCACCGCCGAGCGGGCGGACCTTGTCGCGGTTATGGACCAGGGCGAGTTGAAGGAGTTTGGCGCGCATCCCGAGCTTGTCGCGAAGAACGGCGCCTACGCGCGTCTTCACCGTGCCTGGATGTCTCAGACGCGAGAAGAGCCACGGGGCTCGGACCACGCGTGAAGGTGCAAAGATAGGCGCCATGTCGCTTGAGCCGCAGATTGCATCACGCCTGAAGCGCACCACCGATGGATTGGTGTGCGCCGTTGTCCAAGAGGATGGAACGGGTCGCGTGCTCATGGTCGCGTGGATGAATGACGACGCCTTGGCGGAGACGCTTCAGACGCGTCGTGGCGTCTATTGGAGCCGTTCGCGAGGCGAGATGTGGCGCAAAGGTGACACCTCGGGCCATGTCCAGCATGTGGTCCGCGCGGAGATCGACTGCGACGGCGACGCCATTTTGCTGACTGTGCGCCAAGAGGGGTCTGCGTGCCACACCGGCGACCACTCATGTTTTGACGCGGGCGGCGAACTCGAGCTTGGGGAGGCGTCGTGACTTCAGTCGAGGCGCCGACGCTTGAGTGGGGCCAAACGTGGCCCTCACGTGAGGACTTCATCGCGTTGGGTGCGACCCACCGAGTCGTCCCTGTTGTGCGCCGGCTCTTGGCCGATGGTTGGACTCCGGTGGCGCTCTACCAGGCGTTAGCGGGATCGCGTCCAGGAACCTTTGTTCTCGAATCGGCGGAGCCTGACGGTTCGCGATCGCGGTACTCGTTCATCGGGGTGCATTCTCAAGCGACGCTCACGATCACCGGTGATGACGCGCGGTGGACGGGTCGCGTCCCTGCGGGTCTTGTGGACGGCGCGCCGCTACCCACGATTGCTGCCGCGCTTGCCGAACTGGCGTCGGAAGCGATCCCCGGCTTGCCGCCGTTGACGGGCGGACTTGTCGGTGCCCTTGGTTGGGACATCGTCCGCCAGTGGGAACCCACGTTGCCTGCAGACGCGGTGCGTGAACTTGACGTGCCCGACGGTGTCTTGCTGTTGGCGACTGACCTTGCCGTTCTCGATCACGTCGATGGATCCGTGTGGCTCATCGCGAACGCTGTGAACACCGACGCGCAGCCCACCGGCATTGACGATGCGTATGCAGCCGCGGTGCGACGCGTCGACGAGATGGAGCGCACGCTCGAAAGCGCGCCGCGCCTCGCCGTCATGGGTCTTGATGATCGCCCCGAGGGACGCGTGAGCGACCGTAGCGCTGTGGGCGAATACGAAAAGATGGTGAAGTACGCGAAGGAAGCGATCCGGGACGGCGAGGTCTTTCAGGTCGTCCCGTCGCAGCGCTTTGATGCGCAGTGCCCGGCAGCGCCGTTTGACGTTTATCGCGTGCTCCGCACACTCAACCCCAGCCCGTACATGTACTACCTCGAATGCGAAGCGGCGGAAGGTCCCCGTTTTGCTCTCGTTGGTGCGAGCCCCGAATCCCTCGTCACCGTGAAGAACCGTTCGGTCCTCACGTTCCCGATCGCCGGCTCGAGGCCGCGGGGTGCGACACCCGAAGCGGATAAGGCGCTTGAGACGGAGCTGTTGGCTGATCCCAAGGAGATCGCCGAGCACGTGATGCTCGTCGACTTGGCGCGCAATGACCTCGTCAAGGTGTGTACACCGACGTCCGTTGAGGTTGTCGAGTTCATGGCCGTCAACCGCTACAGCCACATCATGCACATCTGCTCGACGGTCGTGGGACACCTCGAGGATGAAGCGAGCGCTCTCGACGCGTTTGTCGCGACGTTCCCGGCGGGAACCCTGTCGGGAGCGCCAAAGACCCGCGCCATTGCCCTTATCGATGAGTTGGAGCCTGTGCGCCGAGCCTTTTACGGCGGCGCAATCGGCTACTTCGACTTTGCCGGCAACATGGACTTGGCGATTGCGATTCGAACGGCGCTGATCGCCAATGGCACGGCACACGTCCAAGCCGGGGCCGGCGTTGTCGCGGACTCCGTGCCCGCCCGTGAAGCTCAAGAGACCCGAGACAAGGCAGCCGCCATGATTCGCGCCGTATCTCAAGCGAATCGCCTCGTCCCCGGGGCGAGTCTCGCTACACTGACCAGCACGTCCCAGAAGGAGTGAGCATGTCGTCCCCACAGATTGATCCGAAGAATCTGCCCCGTGTTGTCGCCGGCAACCACGGCCGCACGATTGCTGCATGGGTGACAAACGGGCTGATCGTTCTCGGTGTGCTCATTGGCGCCATCGGCGTCATGATTCCTCAACTCGCCTTACTGTGGGTGGGCTTGGGAGTGGTCGCCGTCGCCTTGGCAGTTGGCGCGGCGCTGCGGGCGCTCGGTTTCGGGCAACCGCTGAACTAGACGACGCGGCTTTACCGCGTTGCAGTGACATCAAAGGAGACATCACATGACGCAAGTACCTCCGCCGCCCCCGATGGGGATGCCTCCGGTCGGTGGCGACCCGAATGAGAAGAACAAGCTTGGCGTGTGGGCACTCGTGCTCGGCATCCTCTCGATTCTTTGCTGTGGCTTCTTCACCGGTATTCCGGCGATCATCCTCGGCATCAACGGCAAGAAGGCCGCCGCCGAAGGTCGTGCATCGAACGGTTCGCTTGCGAATGTCGGTTTCATTCTCGGCATCATCGGCTGTGCCTTGTCGGTGCTGGGCTTCGCGCTCCAGGCCGCAGGCGTGCTGACGTACGACTTCTCGACCAGCTGAGTCGATGAGTTCCGTGAGCGCGGCGGTGACGCGACCGGAAGTGGCCAAACGTTGGGCCCTTCCGGTAGGCGTCACCGCCGTTCTCGCAGCAGCGACGGCGTATACGGGTATCCGGGATCCGCATGAACCCGGGTTCTTTCCGTCCTGCGTGTTCTACTCCGCAAGCGGCTATTACTGCCCTGGCTGCGGCGGACTTCGTGCGGTTCATGACCTCGTCAACGGTGACCTCGCGGGCGCTTTGCAGATGAACCCGCTCGTTGTCGTCGCCATCATCCCGGCGGGCATCTTCTTGATCGGGTGGTGGCTCCTCAGCCTCGCCACCGACCGCGTGCGGCCTATTCACATATCCACCTGGGTGGGCGTCGCCATTCCCATTGCGCTTGGTGTGTATTGGGTGGTGCGCAATCTTGAGCCTTTCGCGCCCTATCTGTCACCGGGCGGCTGAACACGGCACGCGTCCTCAGCGCCGTTCCCGTCCGGGTAGCATGGTCCCGGAGGAGGTGGCAACGCATGAGTGTGTTGGACGGCATCGTTGAGGGGGTCCGCAACGACCTGGCGGCCCGCGAATTGGCCACCTCGATGGACGAACTCAAGGAGCGCGCCTCGCGCCTCCCGAGCGCAATCGACGCCCTGCAGAAGCTTCAGACGCCTGAGGTGTCTGTCATCGCAGAAGTGAAGCGCTCCAGCCCGTCAAAGGGCTCGCTTGCCGAGATCACCGACCCTGCCGCATTGGCCACCGAGTACGAGGCCGGCGGCGCGTCTGTCATTTCCGTGCTCACGGAGGAGCGTCGCTTTGGCGGTTCACTCGCCGATCTCGACGCGGTGCGCGCAAAGGTTGACATCCCCATCTTGCGCAAGGACTTCATCGTCACGCCGTATCAGGTGTGGGAGGCCCGCGCACATGGTGCCGACATGGTGCTGCTGATCGTCGCTGCACTTGAGCAAATGGCACTCGAAAGCCTTGTTGAGCGCGTCCATTCTCTTGGGATGTGCGCACTCGTTGAGGTTCACGATCAGGAAGAAGTGTCGCGCGCCGTCGACGCCGGTGCTCGGGTCATCGGTGTCAATGCGCGCAACCTCAAGACTCTCGAAGTGGACCGTGACACCTTCGCTCGGGTTGCACCCTCAATTCCGGACGGCATCGTCAAGGTGGCAGAGTCCGGCATTCGCGACAGCCACGACGTGGTCGAGTACGCGCGGATGGGCGCCGACGCCGTGCTTGTGGGCGAGGCGCTCGTGAAGGATAAGGATCCGCGCACGGCAGTGGCGGAGATGGTTGCGGCAGGAGCGCACCCCGCGCTTCGAGCGGTGCGTCCGTGACTGGTCGCCTCTCAGGCGCTGCAGGACCGTTCTTTGGTTCTTACGGCGGCCGTTTTGTCCCCGAAGCCTTGATGGCTGCTCTCGATGAGCTGACCGACGCCTACGAGAAGGCGAAACACGACCCTGGATTCCAGGAAGAGATTGATCGCCTCGCGCGGGATTACACGGGCCGCCCGAGCATCGTGACGGAAGCGCCCCGCTTTGCTCAGCACTGTGGCGGTGCGCGCGTCTTCCTCAAGCGCGAAGACCTCAACCACACGGGCTCCCACAAGATCAACAACGTCCTTGGTCAGGCGCTCCTCACCAAGCGCATTGGCAAGACACGGGTCATTGCCGAAACCGGGGCGGGACAGCACGGTGTTGCCACCGCGACAGCCGCCGCGCTCATGGATCTTGAGTGCGTTGTCTATATGGGCGAAGAGGACACGGAGCGGCAAGCGCTCAATGTGGCTCGCATGCGCCTCCTTGGCGCTGAGGTCGTTCCCGTGACGACCGGTTCCCGCACCTTGCGCGATGCGATCAATGAGGCATACCGCGACTGGGTGACGAACGTCGAGACCACCAACTACATTTTCGGCACCGCCGCTGGGCCGCACCCGTTCCCCGAGATGGTCCGTGACTTCCAGCGTGTGATTGGCGCGGAAGCTCGCGAGCAGATGCTCGCGCTCGGCGGTCTTCCCGATGCTGTCATCGCGTGCGTGGGCGGCGGCTCGAATGCGATCGGAATCTTTGACGCCTTCTTGGACGATGCAAATGTGCGGTTGATCGGTTGTGAAGCAGCGGGTGACGGCGTCGAAACCGGCCGCCACGCATCGTCCATCACTGGCGGCCGTCCCGGCGTCCTCCACGGGTCGAAGACGTACGTGCTGCAAGACGACGATGGCCAAACCCAGCCCTCGCATTCGATTTCCGCCGGGCTCGACTATCCCGGCGTCGGCCCGCAGCACTCCTTCCTTGCCGACATTGGCCGTGCCGAGTACTGGCCTGTCAGCGATGTCGAGGCAATGGAGGCGTTCCGGTTGCTCAGCCGGACTGAAGGGATTCTGCCGGCGATCGAGTCCGCCCACGCTCTCGCGGGGGCGATCCGACTCGGGAACGAACTTGGCGAGGGGCACACGATTGTGGTGAACCTGTCCGGCCGCGGTGACAAGGACGTCGAGCAGGCCGCCCGGTGGTTCGGCATGCTTCCCGGGGAGGAATCGTGAGCGCCCTCACGGAGCGCCTTGACGCGATCAAGGCGGAAGGCCGTGCGGCGCTCATTGGGTACTTGCCCGTTGGCTTCCCTACGGTGGAAGGGTCCGCTCGTGCGATGCGGGCAATCGTCGAGGCGGGCGTTGACGTCGTTGAAGTGGGCTTGCCCTACTCCGATCCCGTCATGGATGGCCCAACCATTCAAGACGCGGCGGAAAGGGCCCTCGAGAATGGGACCCGCGTCGCGGACACGTTTGTCGCGATTCGCGCGGTTGTCGAGGCAGGCGCACCCGCGGTTGTCATGAGTTACTTCAACCCGATGCTTCAATACGGCCTCGAGCGCTTTGCCGATGACCTCAAGGCCGCGGGTGGTTCCGGTGTGATCACGCCTGACCTCACGCCGGATGCCGCGGAGGAGTGGATCCGAATCGCTCGGGAGCGTGAGCTCGACACGATCTTCTTGGTGGCGATCAGTTCGACCCGCGAGCGTATCCACCTCACCGTTGAGCACACGACAGGATTTGTCTACGCCGCGTCTCTGATGGGCGTGACGGGTGAGCGGGCAACCGTTGGTGGGGGAGCGGAGGCGCTCGTTGCTCGCACGCGTGAGGCGGGAGCGGAGCGTGTCTGTGTTGGCCTTGGCGTGTCCACGGGCGAGCAGGCGGCTCAGGTGGCTCGTTACGCTGACGGAGTGATCGTTGGCTCAGCGCTTGTGCGATGCCTTCTTGAGCACGAGAGCGAGACGGATGCCCTCGACGCGATCAAGGAGAAGGCGGCCGAGTTGGCCAAGGGCGTGAGGTCTGGACGATGATCCCGGTCGCGATTCCGAGCCCGCCCATTTCGTGGTCCCAGTTTTCGGTGGGCCCGCTCACGGTGCACGCCTACTCGCTGTGGATTCTCGCTGGCATCTTCTTTGCGTTATGGCTTGCCACGCGCCGGTGGGAGGAACGTGGCGGCAAGGCCGACGTCATTGGCGACGTCGGTATGTGGGCGATTCCATTCGGCATCATCGGTGGACGCATTTACCACGTGGTCTCGACTCCCGGCCCGTACTTCGGTGAGGAGGGACGTCCGCTCGACGCGCTCAAGATTTGGGAAGGCGGCCTCGGCATTTGGGGCGCGATCGCCTTCGGCTTGGTCGGGGCGTACATCGGGTGCAGGCGTGCAGGCGTATCTTTCGTCACCTTTGCCGACGCTGCGGCACCGGGGATCCTCATCGCGCAGGCGATTGGGCGCATGGGCAACTATTTCAACCAAGAATTGTTCGGTGGCCCCACCGATTTGCCGTGGGCGCTCGAGATCTCGCCGGCGTTCCGTCCCGCTGGATTCGAAGAGTTTGCGACGTTCCACCCGACGTTCCTCTACGAGCTTCTGTGGAATCTCGCCGGGGCGGCTTTGATCATCTACCTGGACAAACGCCTCGACCTCCGCGGTGGGCGGGTGTTCTGGCTGTACGTCATCGTCTATGTGAGCGGTCGACTCTGGATTGAGACCGTTCGCATTGACACCGCCGTCCTCATTGGCGGAGTCCGGGTCAATGTCTTCGTCTCTGTGTTCGTTCTCGCGCTGGGAACCGTTATGTTTGTCCTCGTGGGGCGCCGCCAACAAGGCGTTGATCGTCCCGCGCGGAGTGAGCTTGCGGCCTCAACCCCGGAACCTTCGGGCGGCGCATCAGACGTGTAGGGCTCCCTTTTCGGGACCCTGTAATCTTTCTCTCCGGAAAACCCGCGGGACGATGGCGACCCACAACAACGATGGTTGCAGTTCACTGCTGCGACGGTGAGGAACGATGTGATGGGGAGACATCACGGCGACGACTGGTCAACTCCTGGTCTGTATGACCCCACGTATGAGCACGACGCGTGCGGTGTGGCCTTTATTGCCACGCTCCGTGGGTCAGCAGGGCGCGACATCGTCGATCTGGGTCTCACCGCACTCAAGAACCTCGAACATCGTGGCGCTGTTGGCGCTGAAACCGAGACGGGTGACGGCGCGGGCATTCTCACGCAGGTGCCTCACGCTTTCTTGCAAGATGTCACCGATTTCACGCTTCCCGAGCCGGGTTCCTACGGCGTCGGCCTCGTCTTTCTGACGCCTGGTGACGAGTCAGCTGAGATCGCCGCGCTTGAGACGGCCGCGCGCATCGAGAACGTCAACGTCATCGGGTGGCGTGACGTTCCCGTCAACTTGGAGCCGCTCGGCCCGTCCGCGCGGGCGACCGCGCCCACCTTCCGCCAGGTGTTTATGGCGTCGGAGCCTCTCACCGGCATTGATCTTGACCGCGCGTTGTTCCGCGTGCGCAAGCGTGCCGAGAAGTTGGGTGGCCCGTTCGTTGTCTCGTTGTCATCGCGCACTCTCACGTACAAGGGCATGCTGACCACGTATCAGCTTGAGCAGGTGTTCCCTGACGTCCTGCACCCTCTGTTTGCGTCCGAACTGGCATTGGTGCACTCGCGCTTTTCGACGAACACATTCCCGTCGTGGCCTCTTGCGCAGCCTTTGCGCCTCATCGCTCACAACGGCGAGATCAACACCGTTCGCGGCAACCGCAACTGGATGGCTGCGCGAGAAGGCATGCTCGAATCGGACTTGCTGGGCGACCTGTCATCGCTGACGCCCATCTGCACGGCGTCTGCCTCGGACACCGCGTCGTTCGATGAAGTCCTCGAGCTGCTTCACCTCGCGGGGCGGTCATTGCCTCACGCCGTGCTCATGATGATTCCCGAAGCGTGGCAGAACCACACGGAGATGGACCCGGCTCGCCGCGCCTTCTATGAGTACCACTCGAACCTCATCGAGCCGTGGGACGGCCCTGCCGCTTTGCACTTCACCGATGGCACCCTTGTGGGCGCCACTCTCGACCGGAACGGGTTGCGACCCGGCCGGTATTGGGTTACCGAAGACGGCCTCGTCATTTGTGGTTCGGAGGCTGGACTGCTGGACATTGACCCGGCGAAGGTGGTGCGTAAGGGCCGTCTTCAGCCGGGTCGCATGTTTTTGGTCGACACCGCGGCTGGCCGGATCGTCGAAGACGACGAGATCAAGACGACTCTCGCTGCGGAGCAGCCGTACAAGGAGTGGATCGACTCGCATGCAGTGCGTCTCGCGGATCTTCCCGAGCGCGAGCATGTCAGTCACTCTCGTTCATCCGTGGTCCGACGCCAACGCACCTTTGGCTATACCGAAGAGGAATTGAAGGTCCTTCTCGAACCGATGGCGACCACCGGCGTCGAGCCGATCGGCGCGATGGGTTCCGACGCCCCGATTGCGGTCTTGTCACAGCGGCCGAAGTTGCTCTTTGACTACTTCACCCAGATGTTCGCGCAGGTGACGAACCCGCCTCTCGACGCGATCCGCGAGGAAATCGTCACCGCGATCGGTGGCGCTATTGGGCCCGAGCCGAACCTCCTTGCCAACGTGCCTGAGCACGCACGCAAGGTCGTCCTCGATTTCCCCGTCATCGACAATGACGATCTCGCGAAGATCATCCACATCGATACGAATCCTCAGCTCAAGGGAATCTTCTCGACCCGACGCATCCAGGGTCTTTACCGGGTCAGCGAAGGCGGACGAGGTCTCGAAGCCCGCCTTGAAGAGATCTTTGCTGAAGTTGACCAGGCGATCGAGGACGGCGTGTCATTCCTCGTGTTGTCTGACCGTGACTCGGATGCGGACAACGCGCCGATTCCGTCGCTCTTGTTGACGGCCGCGGTTCACCACCACTTGGTCCGCCACCAGAAGCGCACCCAGGTGTCGCTCCTGGTCGAGGCCGGTGACGTGCGCGAAGTCCATCACGTCGCGCTGCTCATCGGTTACGGCGTCGGTGCGGTTAACCCTTACCTTGCAATGGAATCTGTCGAAGATCTCGTTCGCCGCGGCTACATCAAGGGCATTTCGCCTGAAGCCGCAGTGAAGAACCTCATCAAGGCGCTCGGCAAGGGTGTCCTCAAGATCATGTCGAAGATGGGTATTTCGACAATGGCGTCCTACCGCGGTGCGCAGATCTTTGAGGCGATTGGCCTTTCGCGCGAGTTGGTCGACCGCCATTTTGCAGGCACACCGAGTCAGATCGACGGCGTTGGCATCGATGTCATTGCCCAAGAGGTGGCACAGCGACACGCAGACGCGTACCCGATCTCGGGCCAGCCGCCTGCGCACCGTCGCCTCAACGTGGGCGGTGAATACCAATGGCGTAGGGAAGGCGAAGAGCACCTCTTCGACCCTGAGACCGTCTTCAAGTTGCAGCACTCGACTCGCACTCGTCAGTACGCCGTGTTCAACGAGTACACGGAGCGCGTCAACAACCAGGCAAAGCGCCTCATGACCTTGCGCGGCTTGCTCGACATCACGCCTGACCGCGAGCCGATCCCCATTGAAGAAGTCGAGCACGTACGCGACATCGTCAAGCGTTTCAACACGGGCGCAATGTCGTACGGCTCGATCTCTCAAGAGGCGCATGAGACGCTCGCAATTGCCATGAACCGTTTGGGCGGCAAGTCCAACACGGGTGAGGGTGGCGAGGCGCCCGAGCGCCTTTACGATCCGCAGCGTCGTAGCGCCATCAAGCAGGTGGCGTCGGGACGCTTCGGCGTCACGAGCGAATACTTGGTCAACGCCGATGATCTTCAGATCAAACTTGCGCAAGGCGCCAAGCCTGGCGAGGGCGGGCAACTTCCTGGAGCGAAGGTGTACCCCTGGGTGGCCGCGACACGACACTCCACCCCGGGCGTCGGCCTCATTTCTCCGCCGCCTCACCACGATATCTACTCGATTGAAGACCTCAAGCAGCTGATTCACGACCTGAAGAATGCGAACCCCGAGGCGCGCATCCACACAAAGCTCGTGTCTGAAGTTGGCGTCGGCACGATCGCTGCAGGTGTCGTGAAGTGCAAGTCCGACGTCGTGCTCATTTCCGGGTCTGACGGTGGAACTGGCGCATCGCCGCTCAACTCGCTGAAGCACGCCGGCGCGCCGTGGGAGATCGGTCTCGCTGATACGCAGCAGACCCTCGTGCGAAACGACCTGCGTGACCGAGTTGTCGTTCAGGTGGATGGCCAGCTCAAGACGGGCCGAGACGTCATCATCGCGGCGTTGCTCGGAGCGGAAGAGTTCGGCTTTGCGACGGCTCCGCTCGTTGTGTCCGGCTGCATCATGATGCGGGTGTGTCACAAGGACACGTGCCCCGTTGGCGTGGCGACGCAGAACCCGGAGCTGCGGGCGCGCTTCAATGGCAAGCCTGAGTTTGTCGAGACATTCTTCGAGTTCATCGCCCAGCAGGTGCGCGAGCAGCTCGCCGCGCTTGGCTTCCGGTCAATCGAAGAAGCTGTGGGCCACGCCGAACTTCTCGACACGCGTGCCGCTGTCGCGCACTGGAAGGCTCAAGGCCTCGATCTGTCGCCAGTGCTCGCGGTACCCCCGTCTGGCGCGGCACTTCACCACTCCGTCGCTCAAGATCACGGCCTCGATGACACTCTTGACCGTGACCTCATCGCGCACGCCCGTGAAGCCCTTGAAACGGGCACGCCTGTCGTCATCGAGCGGGAGGTGCGCAATACCAACCGGACCGTTGGCACGATGCTCGGCTACGAGGTGACGAAGCGCTACCGCGGAGAAGGCCTGCCGGACAACACGATCTCCGTTGTGTGCACCGGCTCCGCTGGACAGTCATTCGGCGCTTTCGTACCGCGCGGCATCACCCTCACCCTCTTCGGTGACGCAAACGACTACGTCGCGAAGGGGCTGTCGGGGGGCCGCGTCATCGTGCGGCCGGACCGTGCGGCCGCTCTCAATGACTCTCTCGACGTCATCGCGGGCAATGTCATTGGCTATGGCGCGACGAGCGGACAGATTCTCTTGCGCGGGCAAGTCGGCGAGCGCTTCCTCGTCCGTAACTCAGGCGCGACCGCCGTCGTGGAGGGTGTGGGAGACCACGCCCTCGAATACATGACGGGCGGCACGGCGGTCATCCTTGGTCGGACTGGCCGGAACTTTGCGGCGGGAATGTCCGGCGGCACTGCCTACGTCCTCGACCTGCGACCTGAACGCGTGAACAAGGAAGCTCTTGCGTCGGGCGAGATCGCACTCGGTCCTCTCGACGCAGAAGACGCCGTGATTGTCCGCTCGCTCATCGAGAGCCATGTGAAGGGCACCGATTCGCCTCGTGGCAAGGAACTCCTCGCCAACTGGGATGAGGCAGTGAGCCGATTCACGCGGGTTCTGCCTGCTCAGTACGCCCGGGTGCGAGCCGCTTTGGCGGATTATGAATCGAAGGGGCACGATCTCAGCGCGCCCGGTGCATGGGACGAATTCCTGGAGGTGACCGGTGGCTGATCCGCGCGGATTTCTCAAGCATCGCGAACGCGAGTTGCCTCCCAGCCGGCCCGTGCCGGTGCGATTGCTCGACTGGAAGTATGTCAAGGACGAGTTGGCGCGCGACCCTGAGGCGCTGAACCGCCAGGCATCGCGCTGCATGGACTGCGGCGTGCCGTTCTGCCACCACGGTTGCCCGTTGGGGAATCTCATTCCCGAGTGGAACGATCTGGTGTGGCGAGAGCAGTGGGAAGACGCCCTTGACCGTTTGCACGCGACCAACAACTTTCCCGAGTTCACCGGTCGCATTTGTCCCGCACCGTGCGAGTCAAGCTGTGTGCTCGGCATCAACCAACCGGCCGTCACCATCAAGCACATCGAAGTCTCGATCATCGACGAAGGCTTCCGTCGCGGACTCGTCGCGCCTGTCGAGGCATCGCGTCAGACTGGCAAGACCGTCGCCGTTGTGGGTTCGGGTCCGGCCGGATTGGCGGCTGCCCAGCAACTCACGCGGGCCGGCCACACGGTCGCCGTGTTTGAGCGTGAGGACCGCATCGGCGGTCTGCTCCGTTACGGCGTACCGGACTTCAAGATGGAGAAGCTCCATATCGACCGCCGCGTCGCACAAATGGAGGCCGAGGGCACCCGCTTCCGCACGGGCGTCGAGATTGGCAAGGACATCACGTGGGACAACTTGCGTGCGCGATACGACGCGGTATTGATCGCCACCGGGTCCACCGTCCCACGGGATCTGCCGATTCCTGGGCGACGATACCGGGGCATTCATTTTGCGATGCCGTACCTCACGCAGGGCAACAAGGTGGCAGCGGGCGACTCGATCGACCGCCAGATCACCGCAAAGGACAAGCACGTGATCATCATCGGCGGTGGCGACACCGGCTCCGACTGCCTGGGCACCGCCCTGCGCCAAGGAGCAAAGTCGGTGACCACATTGGCCATTGGTGTTCAACCAAACGAACAGCGCGACCCCAAGTCGCAGCCGTGGCCCACGCATCCTTTGCTGTTCGACGTGTCGTCGTCGCACGAGGAGGGTGGCGAACGACGCTTCCTTGCCTCGACGGTCGAGTTCTTGGCCGATGAGGACGAGCACGTTCGCGCCCTACGGGTGGCGAAGACGCAGATCATGCCCGATGGTTCACGTGGCCCTGCGCCGAGCACGGAAGAAGAGCTTCCCGCTGACCTCGTGCTCATCTCGATGGGATTCACCGGCCCAGAGCGTGCCACACTGGGACAGCTTGAACACATCGGCTTCACTCCGCGCGGTACGGTCTCTCGTAATGATCAATTTGCCTCGGCAGTGGACGGTGTGTTCGTTGCAGGGGATGCCGGTCGCGGCCAATCGCTCATTGTGTGGGCGATCGCAGAGGGACGCTCTGCGGCGGCAGCAATCGACACTTATCTCACCGGTAGCACGGAGCTGCCGGCGCCTGTCACCGCGAGGACACTCGCGCTAAAGGCCTGATACACCTAGGTTGGAGAACATGCGTAACGCGAAGATCGTCTGCACCATTGGCCCGGCGACGGCGTCTCTGGACCAAATGCGTCTACTTGTAGGCGCCGGTATGGACGTGGCCCGTATTAACCGTAGCCACGGCTCGGCGGAGGAACACGAAGAGGTGTACCGCAACGTCCGCCAAGCGGCGAAGGATGCGGGACGCAACGTCGCCGTCCTCGTCGACTTGCAGGGCCCTAAGATCCGCCTCGGTCGTTTTGTCGACGGACCGCACGATCTTCACGTTGGCGACATCTTCACCATTACGACGCGTGACGTTGAAGGCACCAAGGAGATCTGCTCGACGACGTTCAAGGGTCTCGCGGGTGACTGCCGTCCTGGTGACCCGTTGCTCATCGACGACGGCAAGGTCCGCCTCGAGGTGCTTGAGGTCAAGGACGGCACCGATGTGGTGACGAAGGTCGTTGTCCCGGGTCCGGTCTCGAACAACAAGGGCATCAACCTTCCCGGTGTCGCGGTGTCGGTGCCTGCGTTGTCCGACAAGGATGAGGACGATCTGCGTTGGGCGCTCAAGCTAGGCGCTGACTTCATCGCTTTGTCGTTTGTGCGTAGCGCAAAGGACTACGCGGATGTTGCCCGCATCATGTCCGAAGAGGGCCGCACCATCCCGGTTGTCGCCAAGGTCGAGAAGCCGCAGGCGGTCGACAACCTCGAGGAGATCGTTGACGCCTTTGATGGCGTCATGGTTGCTCGCGGCGACCTCGGCGTCGAGTTGCCTCTTGAAGAGGTGCCGCTTGTCCAGAAGCGAGCCATTGAGTTGTGCCGCTCGCAGGCCAAGCCGGTCATTGTCGCCACGCAGGTGCTTGAGTCGATGACCCACTCGCCAGTGCCGACGCGTGCCGAGACGTCCGACTGCGCCAACGCGATTCTTGACGGCGCCGACGCCGTCATGCTGTCGGGTGAGACCTCCGTTGGTGACTATCCGATCATCACTGTCGAGACGATGGCCCGGATCATCAAGAACACCGAGGTGAAGGGCCGCGACCGCTTCGCTCCTTACACGTCAATCCCCAAGACGCGGGGCGGGGCCGTGACGCAGGCTGCTGCAGACATTGCAGAAAAGCTTGGCGTCAACTACATCGTCACCTTCACGCAGTCGGGTGACTCGGCTCAGCGCATGGCTCGCCTGCGCCCCGAGACCAAGATGATCGCGCTGACACCTCGCGAGGAGACCCAGCGTCGTCTCGCGCTGTCGTGGGGCGTCCAGGTTGAGGTCGTCGACCACGCGGACACGACGGACGAGATGGTGGCGATTGTTGACCGCCTCCTCAAGGAGACGGGTCGCGCAAAGGATGGCGACTACGTTGTCGTGGTCAGCGGTACGCCTATCGGCGTGCCGGGCACCACGAACTCGATCTTTGTGCACAAGGTCGGTCAGGTCCGTTCCTGATCGTCCGAACGCATGAGAAGGGCCCGCTGGCTACATGCCAGCGGGCCCTCATCGTTTGTGCGGGGGCGGCCTTAGCTCTCGTCTGCCAAGTCATGCCAGTCGCGCGCACCCAAGGTGGGGACGGACCGCTCATATTGGGCCGAGAAGAGCGGTGAGGAGATGAGGAAATCGGCGGTGGCGACGTTCGATGCCATCGGGATGTTCCACACGGCTCCAAGGCGCAAGAGCGCTTTGACGTCGGGGTCATGCGGTTGCGCTGAGAGCGGGTCCCAAAAGAACACGAGTGTGTCAATTGACCCGTCCGCGATCTTCGCGCCGATCTGTTGATCTCCGCCGATAGGGCCAGACAGAAATCGGTGAACCGGGAGGCCCAACTCATCCGAGAGCATCGTCCCGGTGGTGCCGGTGGCGTAGAGGTGATGTTGCGACAAGGTGCCACGATTGAAGCGTGCCCATCGAAGAAGGTCAGCCTTCTTGTTGTCATGCGCCACGAGCGCAATGTGACGGGTCGCGGCGGGGGAGGGGACAGAACGCTTATCAGCCATAGACACGAGTATGGCGGGAACGAGCCGCGCGATCACGCACGTGACGACGCACGGGCGAGGGAAAGTGGCTGCGGTGTTGCTGCCGCACACAAGTGCCCCGAGTGGGATTCGAACCCACACTGGTACGGGTTTGAGCCGTATGCCTCTGCCGGTTGGGCTATCGGGGCGCGCCCACTAGGCTAGCGCTTGTGAACGATACCGTTGGACA
>JAEYUX010000089.1 GCA_023432235.1 Actinomycetes bacterium | reverse complement strand
CCGAGCAAGCGTGGATGAAGATCATCGTGGGTGCGCTGTTGTTGCTCTTCATCCTTGTGCAGCGGGTGATCGTCGCCCGTTCGGGAGCAAAGTCATAGCATCAGCATCGATCGGGACCGCGTTGGCCGGGCATGATGGTGCCATGGACAACGCGGTCCCGCTTGCTGAGTTGATCGACATCACCGTCGACTACGGCCCCGAGCGCGTGCTTGAGGACGTGTCATTTCGCCTCATACCAGGCGAGGTTCACTCGCTCATGGGCGAGAACGGGGCCGGCAAGTCGACTCTCATCAAGGTGTTGACCGGAGCGCTCAGGCCGTCGTCAGGCACGATCGTCCTCGACGGCGTTCGGATGTCATTCGGTTCGCCAGCCGATGCACTTCAGCACGGCATCAGCCCGGTGTACCAAGAGATCGACCTGCTTCCCAACCTCACCGTTGCGGAGAACATCTTCATTGGCCGTGAGCCTCGCAAACACGGGCGCATCGACTGGGAACAGATGCGCGTAGGCGCGGCTGAGCAACTCGCCGATCTCGGTCTCAGCATCGACCCGGCGACTCTGCTCGGCGCACACCCGGTGGCCGCTCAACAACTAGTGGCAATCGCTCGTGCCATCACGGCTGATGTGCGCATTCTTGTGCTCGACGAGCCGACATCAAGTCTCGACACCGATGAGGTGGCGGAACTCTTCCGCGTCATCAAGGAATTGAAGCAGCGCGGAGTGGCGATCGTCTTCATTTCGCATTTTCTTGACCAGGTCTACGAGATATCGGACCGCATCACCGTGTTGCGGGATGGCCGTTTCGTTGGCGAGTACTTGACGACCGAACTCTTGCGTGTCGACCTCGTGGCAAAGATGTTGGGCCGCGAGCTCATCGAGGTGGCCTTCGCTCGTACTGAGGTGGATGTCGAGGATGACGCGGTGCCCGTCCTTGAGGGAGACGATCTCGTGACGGCCGGCGGCCTTCGCGGGATGAGCGCGTCGCTCATGGCGGGAGAGGTGCTCGGCGTCGCTGGCTTGCTCGGTTCAGGCCGCACGGCCCTCGCTCGTGCGATCGCGGGGATCGATCGTCTCGAGGGCGGACACGTCAAGCTCAACGGCACGAAGGTTAGCCTCCCCACGCCAAGGCGCGCCCTTGTCGAAGGCATCGTCTACTCATCTGAGAACCGTCGAATTGAGGGCATCATCGGCGAATTGAGTGTCGCCGAGAACATCACTCTCGCCCTTCAGGCTCAGCGTGGCGCCTTGCGTCGCCTTACCCCTGCGCGCGCACGCGAGCTCGCGATCAGCTGGATTGAGGCTCTCGACATCCGCCCGGCGGATCCGGACCGTCGAGCAGGCGATTTGTCCGGAGGCAATCAGCAAAAGGTGATGCTCGCGCGCCTCCTTGCGCTGGCGCCTCGAGTCGTCGTTCTTGACGAGCCGACGCGCGGCATCGACATCGGAGCGAAGGTTGAGGTCCAGCGCCTTATTGGCGAACTTGCCGACGATGGGCTGGCCGTGATGTTCATCTCCGCCGAGCTTGAGGAAGTGTTGAGATCATCACATCGCGTGGCGATCCTGCGGGACATGAAACTCGTGGATACTCTTCCATCGCAGGCGCTCACCATCGACACTCTCCTGGCTCTCGTCGCGCGCCCCGACGACGTGGAAGACTGAGGAACGCCCGTGGCCACCGCCGAGCCGACTCGCAACGCGACCATCTTTGATGTGGCGCGTTTGGCTGGCGTATCCCATCAGACCGTGTCGCGGGTTCTCAACGGCGCGACGAACGTCCGCCCTGAGACCAAGAGCCGTGTTGAAAAGGCTATTGCGCAGTTGCGGTACAGCCCGTCCCCAGCGGCACGGGCGCTCGTCACCCGGCGCACCCGCTCTATTGGCCTGATCACGCCGTCGCTGACAGATTTTGGGCCCACCTCGATTGCGATGCACTTTACGATCGCAGCGCGCGAGGCGCGGTACTCGGTCAACTCCGTCAGCGCCTCTCCCACGGACCCTGCAGCGGTCCGCCAGGCCGTAGAAGCACTCCTGCGCCAGCGCGTCGACGCGTTGGTGATCATCGCCGTCGATGTGGCGGTGGTCGAGTTGTTGCAGGCCATCGACGTGGGTGTTCCGATTGTCATTGCGACGTCTTCGCCAACTCGCAGCGCACGGATTGCGTCGATCGACCAGGCGCGGGGTGCGCGGGCGGCAGTGCGTCATCTTGCCGAGCTCGGCCACACGCGCATCCTGCACGTGACGGGGCCGCAGTCGGCTCCTGATTCAATCGAGCGGGTACGTGGGTGGAGAGAAGAGTTGGCGGCTCAACGCCTCGAGACAATCGAGCCGCTCCACGGGGACTGGTCCGCTGCGACGGGATATCGAATCGGCATGGACATTGAAATCGATGGTCCAACCGCTGTCTTCGTGTCAAACGACCTCACGGCGATGGGCCTCATGTCGGCCCTCCGCCAACGTCGCCTCAGCGTGCCGCGCGATGTGTCGATCGTCGGGTTCGACGACATCCCCGAAGCTGCCTTCTTCCATCCCGCACTCACCACGGTTCGCCAAGACTTTGCGGCGCTTGGTCAGCTCGTCATGCAAAAGATCCTCG
>JAEYUX010000042.1 GCA_023432235.1 Actinomycetes bacterium | reverse complement strand
CCCTGATCGTTCCGTCAAAACGGCGCGCGGTGCCCGTGCTGGGCGCGCCTTTGTCATACGGTGGACGAGAAGGAATGCCGTTGCCGACGCAGTGGTTGACCAAGAAGGACTTTGGGCGCCCCTCATGTGGCGCTCAACGCACTGAAGCCCGCAATCCCGGGCGTACAAGGAGGAAGAATGGCTGATTACACGCTGCCGGATCTCAGCTACGACTACGGGGCTCTTGACCCGCATATTGCTGGTCAGATCATGGAACTGCACCACTCGAAGCACCACGCCGCATACGTCGCAGGTGCGAACACGGCCCTCGAGAAGATGGCCGAGGCGCGTGACAACGACAACTTTGCCGCGATCGCTGGGCTCGAGAAGGCACTCGCCTTCAACCTGGGTGGTCACACGAACCACTCGATCTTCTGGACCAATATGTCCCCTGAAGGTGGCGACAAGCCCACGGGTGAACTCGCTGCGGCGATCGACGAGCACTTTGGCTCATTCGACAAGTTCCGTGCTCACTTCACGAACAACGCGATGACGATCATGGGGTCAGGCTGGTCAATCCTCGCCTACGACACGATCGGCAAGAAGCTCATCATCGTCCAGCTCTACGACCAGCAGGGCAACGTCCCCGTCGGTATCGTTCCGCTTCTCATGCTCGACATGTGGGAGCACGCGTTCTACCTGCAGTACAAGAACGTGAAGGCTGACTACGTCAACGCGTGGTGGAACGTCGTCGACTGGGCAAACGTTCAGGAGCGTTTCACTCGCGCAACGGGCGCGGCGGGACTTCTCGTTCCGTAATTGTCTTGCTGGCGTGAGGCACATCCCTCGCGCTGAGACTCGCAAGGCCCCTCACCACACCAGACTCGTTCCGGTGCCGTGAGGGGCCTTTTGCGTGCCACGATGGGTGAATGAAGGCGATTGTGGCACAGCACGCTGGCGGTCCCGAGATGATGGAATTGCGGGACGTCCCCTCCCCCGTTTGTCCGCCCGACGCTGTTGTTGTCGCGGTCGACGTCGCGGGGGTCAACTTCATCGATACCTACGAGCGCTCCGGTATCTATCCCGTCGACTTTCCGCTCATTCTTGGTCGAGAAGGGTGCGGGACGGTCATCGAAGTCGGCTCGGACGTCACATGGGCGACGGAAGGTCAGCGGGCCGCGTGGACGGCGAGTGCGGGTTCATATGCGGAACGGGTGGTGGTGCGCCGTGAGGACTTCTACGCGGTCTCGGACGCGGTTGACAACGACACTGCAGCAGCCGTGCTCCTGCAGGGCCTCACGGCACATCTACTGAGCCGATCCGTGTTCCCTTTGAGTACCGGGCACACCACGCTCATTCATGCCGGCGCTGGCGGCGTCGGACTTCTTCTCACCCAACTGGCGCATCACGCTGGCGCACGTGTCATCACCACCGTGTCGACAAGCGAAAAGGCCGAGCTGTCCCGCGCTGCTGGCGCCCACCATGTGATCCGTTACGACGAGTTCACAGATCTATCCGATCAACTCCCGGCCGCCGTTCGAGAGCTCACCAACGGTGAGGGCGTCAGCGTCGCCTACGACGGCGTGGGAAAGACCACCTTTGACGCATCTTTGCGGTCGATCGCGCCGCGAGGGATGCTCGTACTTTTTGGTGGTGCCTCGGGGCAGGTTCCGCCTTTTGATCTCCAACGTCTCGCGCGCCACGGGTCTCTCACCGTCACGAGGCCGTCAATGGGCCACTTCCTGCGCACGCCAGAGGAACGGGCATGGCGCTCAGAGGAGATCTACGGTGCGGTTGCCAGCGGGGACCTTCACGTTCGCGTCGGCGCCCGCTACCCACTCGCCAGCGCCGCAGACGCCCACCGGGCGCTTGAAGGGCGCGAGACAACCGGCAAGGTGCTTCTCACGCTCTAGACGCTCACCTTCATCTCCTCGACAAGCGGCGGGCGCGTCGAGCCATCGTAATAGCGCATCCACAGCGGCGACACGACGATGAGTGCGAAGTCTTCACGATCAACTGGCGCGCCGGGTTGCACCTGACTGGTGCGTGCTGCCCATGAGGCGCGCTCCGCGCCTTCGACGACGCGCGCGTGGCCCTCGATCTGGACGGTCACCGGTCCTTCTGTCCCGATGACAACAGCCACGCGGCTCTCGGAGGCGAGATTGGTGAGTTTGCGAGCTGATCGATGAGCAAGGAAGGTGATGGTGCCGTTGTCGTGCGCGATGAGGTCGATGAGTGCGGCTTCCGGGGCACCATCCGGCGTCACGGTCGCCACGACACCGAGAGGATTCGCGCGTGCAAACGCGACAATTGCGTCGAGTGAGATCGTCTTCTCGTCCATGCATCGGAGCATATGGTCGCCACGCACTCCCGATGCGGGACCGGCAGCCTAGACGGGCCTTTGGTCCCACCCACTCCCCCATGCGGTCAGGCGTATCGTCACAAGAGGCACAACGGGGTGCCAACATTCCGGGGAGTGAATGCAATGCCGACGTATTGCGTAGACAAGCATGACCCGCCGTCCACGCGGGTCCACCTAGTTCACAATTGCGACGCCGATCTCGAATGCGTACCGCCGTCGTATTTCCAGCTTCCATTGGGCTGGCATCCCGATGCGGATTCCGCTCTTGAAGAGGCGCACGAGTTCTATAAGGACGCCAATCCCTGCACGTGCTGCTAGGCAAGACAAAAGCCTCGACCCGCGCCGTTGCGAGTCGAGGCTCTTGCGATCTGGGCTAGTGGGAGAAGCGTCCGGTGCTGAACTCGAACACCCAACCCACGAGACCGATGGTGCTGACAATTGCGGCAGGGACCATGATCCACCAGCCCACCGCAAGTGCAACGAAGCCAAGAGCGGCACCAGCAGCCAAAACAATGGGCCACCACGACCATGGGGCGAACAAGCCCTGATCACCTGCAAGATCCGCGATCTCGGCGTCTTCGCGATCTTCTGGACGCGTGGGGTGACGCTTTGCAAGCATGCGGAAATACACGCCAACCATGAACGCAAGGCCAGCGCTCAAGATGAATGCGGGAAACCCAACCAACTCTTGAAAATCGGTGAGCGCGCCATAAATGAACGCGACCACCAAGAAGAACACGCCGGGGAGCAGGAAGACTAGCGACTCAACCTTCATCGAACAATCTCCTCTTAGTCCACGGCCGGCTTGTCGATGCCGGATTGGTGCGCAGCCGCGTGGTCAATTGCAGCGACCTCCGGGTAGTGGAGATCGAACGCGGGCCGCTCCGAGCGAATCTTGGGGATCGACACGAAGTTGTGTCGAGGCGGCGGACAACTCGTCGCCCACTCAAGGGAGTTAGCGAAGCCCCACGGATCGTCCTTGGTGACCTTGGGTGCCTTCTTCACCGTCTTGTAGACGTTCCACAGGAACGGCAGGGTGGACGCGGCCAGCAAGAATGCGCCGTACGTCGAGACTTGGTTGAGGACCGTAAAGCCGTCCTCGGGCAGGTAGTCAACATACCGGCGCGGCATACCGCCCGCGCCCAGGAGGTGCTGGACAAAGAAGGTCGCGTGGAAGCCGAGGAACAGCATCCAGAAGTGCAACTTGCCAAGGCGCTCGTCGAGCATCTTGCCGGTGAACTTGGGCCACCAGAAGTAGAAGCCAGCGAACATCGCGAATACCACTGTGCCGAACACGACGTAGTGGAAGTGAGCGACAACGAAGTACGAGTCGGAGACGATGAAGTCGAGCACCGGAGACGCGAGGATGATGCCGGTGAGTCCGCCAAAGAGGAACGTCACCATAAAGCCGACGGCCCAGAGCATCGGCGTCGCCATGACGATCTTTCCCCGCCACATCGTGCCGATCCAGTTGAAGAACTTCACGCCGGTTGGCACCGCAATCAGCATCGTCATGAAGGCGAAGAACGGCAACAAGACGGCACCTGTCACATACATGTGGTGCGCCCAGACCGACACGGACAACGCGGCGATCGCAACCGTTGCGTAGACGAGACCGTGGTAGCCGAACACTGGCTTGCGGGAGAACACGGGCAGGATCTCGGTCACGATTCCAAAGAACGGCAACGCGATGATGTAGACCTCAGGGTGACCGAAGAACCAGAACAGGTGCTGGTAAAGAATCGCGCCACCGAACTCCGGGTTGAAGATCTGCGAGTCGAGCACACGGTCGGAGCCAAGGCCGAACAGCGCGGCGGCAAGCGGCGGGAACGCAATGATGACGAGGATCGACGTCACCAAGGTGTTCCACACGAAGATCGGCATCCGGAACATCGTCATCCCGGGCGCGCGCATCGTCACGATGGTCGTGATGAAGTTGACCGCACCCAGAATCGTGCCGAAACCGGCGAGAGCGAGGCCAAACACCCATAGGTCGCCGCCCACTCCCGGCGAGTACGCCGTGTTTGACAGCGGCGCATATGCGAACCAACCGAATGAGGCCGCTCCCTGCGGGGTGAAGAACCCCGCAGCCGCGATGAGACCGCCAAAGAGGTAGAACCAGTAGGCAAGCATGTTGAGGCGCGGGAAAGCGACGTCGGGTGCGCCAATTTGCAGCGGCATGATGACATTCGCAAAGCCAGCGAACAGCGGCGTTGCGAACATCAACAGCATGATCGTGCCGTGCATGGTGAAGAGCTGGTTGTACTGCTCCGCCGACTGCACCACCTGAATGCCGGGCTCGAAGAGTTCGGCGCGGATCACCAGCGCCATGACGCCGCCGATGATGAACCACACGAACGACGTGACGAGGTACATGTAGCCGATCGTCTTGTGGTCCGTTGACGTGATCCACTTGACGACCGCGGAGCCAGAGCGGCGGCGCGTCATCGCGGGCGCCTCCTCAACGGTGCCCTTCGATTCGTAAGCCATCGTTGCCATGCTTATCCCTCCTCGCCCGTGTTGAGCGCGGCGTTTGGCAGACGGCTGTACTCGAGGCCAATCGACCCCACATTGCCCTGCTCACGAAGACTTTCGATGTAGGCGTCGTACTCTTCGCGGTCGACGACCTTCACGTTGAACAACATCGACGCGTGGTACTCACCGCACAGCTCGGCGCATTTGCCCTGGTAAACGCCTTCCTTCTGCGGAATGAACTGCATGTGGTTGGTACGGCCAGGAATCATGTCGAGCTTGTTGAGGAACGCGGGGACCCAGAACGAGTGGATGACGTCACGCGAGTTGAGCTGAATATCGACGAGCTCACCGACAGGCAGGTACAGGTCGGTCAGCGTCTCCTCGACACCAGGCTCTCCCGTGAGTCGAGCTTGAACACCCGAGGTGTAGACGTCGTCGTCGAGGTAGTTGATGTCCCAAGCCCACTGTTTACCGATCATCTGGATACGGACGTCGGGTTCGCCAGATGTGTCGGTGACAGCGGCTGTGTCCACCACGGTCCACCGGAAAAGCGCTGCCACCATGATGAGCGGCACCATGACGTACATCAGCTCAAGCGGGACGTGCGCGCGCGTTTGCTCGGGGATCTTCTCGTCACCCTTGCGCTTGCGATAGACCGCGACGCACCACAGGATGAGCGCCCAGGTCACGGCTCCAACCGCGAGAGCGGCGATCCACGAATAGTCCCACAGGTCGATGATGCGACCCGTGTGGTTCGTGATGCCAGGTTCCGACGGCAGACCGTTCGGTTTAGCCTGGCCAGCACAGCCAACGAGCAGGGACGATGCTCCGGCGACCAGGGCGACAGTGCGCAGGCCGCGGGACGCTACAGGGGACAAGGTAGCCACCCCTGCATACTATCGCGCGATACCGTTTTGCCATGCAAAGGTCCCGGGTCTACCTCGATGCTGGCGGGTCGCAACCATTATCCCGGCGTGTCGCCGACGCTCTCACCGCCGGAATCGCCGACGGTTGGGCTGATCCGGCGCGTCTTAGCACCGAGTCACGACGCTCCCGTGCGCTTCTCGACGGCTCTCGCGAGGCGATCGCCGAGGTCATCGGCGCCCGCCCCGAGCACGTTCATGTCGTGCCGACTGCACACCTCGCGTTTGAGCGCCTCATTGCAGGAATGGTCGCTGCACGACGGGGCTCGGATCGCATCGTGGTGGGCGCTACCGAACGGGATGCTGTGATCGACGCCGCCCACGCGAGCGTGGGTGACGCGATTGAGTCAGTTCCGGTGGACAGCCACGGTCATATCGATACAGAGGCACTTCACGCCACGCTCGCTGTTCCCGGCGTTGCCGTAGCGGCAATCCAGCATGCAAACCAAGAGATCGGCACAGTGCAACGCCTTGAGCTCATCGCGGATATCGCCGACGCTGCCGGAGTACCGCTTCTCGTCGACGCGACAGCGAGCATTGGGCACATTGACCCGCCGGCTCGGTGGGACGCACTTGTGGGGCACGCGGCCGATTGGGGAGGTCCCGCCGGTGTCGCGATTATTGCGACGACGCCTCGTACACGCTGGCTTCCCGTGTGGGCCGGGCGTGACGGTTTTGCTCCGGGCGGGGTCAACGTGGCTCTCGTTCTCGCCGCGGCGGTAGCGCTCCAAGAACGCGAGGAGCAACGAGCGCACACCGATGCGCGCTTGCGTCGCCTCATCGACCGCATCCGCGACGGCGTGTCAGCACTCGAGGGCATTGACCTTGTGGGCGACCCGGAAGAACGACTTCCGCACGTCCTCACCTTCTCGTGTCTTTACGCCGATGGTGAGGCGCTCGTGTCCGAGCTTGACCGAAGTGGTTTCGCCATTGGCTCCGGATCCGCCTGCGCCACGGGAACTCTTGAGCCCTCCCGCGTTCTCGCTTCGGTGGGGGCGCTCACCCACGGAAATGTGCGCCTGTCTCTTCCCCCTACCGTGACGGACGCGGACATCGACGCATTTCTCGCCGAACTACCTCGTGCGCTCGAGCGGATACGCACCCGCCTGGGTGCCCCCGGTACGCACTGATGACCACCCCCACAGATTCCGTGATCGACGCGAAAGGCACGGCTTGTCCAGTGCCGATCATCATGTTGGCGAAGGCGGCCCGCGGGTACAGCGCTGGAACCACGTTGACAGTCCTCGCGACGGATGTTGCCGCCCGGCTCGATGTTCCCGCATGGGCCCGCATGACGGGCCACACGTATGTTGGGGAAAAGGAAACGGACGGCGGGGCCTGGGCCCTCACCGTCCGTCTCGAACGCTGATTGATTTCAGCTAAACGAGTCGCCGCACGCGCAGGAACTGCCTGCGTTCGGGTTGTCGATCGTGAAGCCTTGCTTCTCGATGGTGTCAGCGAAGTCGATGGTCGCACCCTCGAGGTACGGCACCGACATCTTGTCAATGATCACCTGCACGCCATCGAAGTCGCGAATTGCATCGCCCTCGAGCGTGCGCTCGTCGAAGTAGAGCTGGTAGATCAAACCCGAGCAACCACCGGGCTGAACCGCGAGGCGCAGGCGCAGGTCGTCGCGACCTTCCTGGGCCAGGAGGCTCTTCACCTTGGCTCCAGCAGCGTCAGTCACCACCACGCCGTGCGTGGGAACGTCAGTCGCGGTATCCGTCATTCGTGCCTCCTTCTGTAGGCGGGATCTCTCCTAGGGTACGACTCTCATCACGCCTTCGGAAACACCCAACGTCCCACGGCGATTGGTCATTCCGAAAAGTCCTAGGGTCTCGCCCACGTGTGAAGCACCCGGCGTACTCCGTCGCGGAGTCCATCGTGCCCGGCAGTTGAGCGATGCGCGGCGTCGATGCCCGCTGCCATCAGGTCTCGTTTTCCCACCTGAAGCGTGTCGCACAAGACAACGGTTGGGATGCCGCGTGTCGCCGCTGAATCGCTCACCGCTCGCGCTAGCCCGTGATCGAGAGTGCGCGGCGTCAGGTCTGGCGTCACGACAACCGCCACGTCAGCATTGCTCACATCCTCGGCAATACGTGCCTCGTCGACAAGGAACCGAAATGCAGGGACTAGGCGTGCGCCGCCGACGTGCAACGCGTAAGCGAGACCTCCCGCCGCTCCGGTGCCCGGAACATCGGACGGGCGCGCGGGTCCGACAAGCGTCGACACGGCCGCCACCGCGTCGGCTTCGAGAGCGAGCGTCGCCCAGCGCTCCTCTTGAGCTTGCGCCGCGGATGCAAGTGCAGGATCCCCTTGCTTGCCGTCGAGTAGTGCCGCGCTCATGCCATGGAAGCCGAGCAGCGGCCGGTCGGATGTGACAAGGGCGAGGATGTCGAGGCGTGTGAGTGCGTGTCGGAACGCATCGATTGACGGGCCCCACAATGTGGCCGCGTCACCAGCGGGCGGGGTATCTCCTACGGGCACAACCATGCGTTGACCATGCGGAGCATCCGTCGCCAGCCCGATGAGAGCGGCAGACAAGCCAACGGGGTCCCAGCGCGTCGCACCATGTGCGGGTGAGAGCCAGGCGACGCCATCGCGACACACCACGTCGGCGCCGCCCACGCGCTCCCGGCTCTCACCCCTCACGACGTCTGCACTGCGCGGTCCCCCATCGCCAAACTCGTGGACTGCGATACCGACATGCGGCGCCAACTCGGCGACCGTGCGTGCCACCTCAGTCGCTGCCGCAGTCACGTCAAGACCGCCAGTCCATGACTGGACGCACCACACCATCCGCATGGAATCAAGTGTGACGGTTCGTCCCGACCCATGCGCACCATCGCCCGTCGGGGATTGGTGTGGGCTCAGCGTGGAACAATGTCCATATGACCGAGACCTTCACGGAGCCAGCCGCATCTCCCGCGCTGCTGCTACTCGGGCAGCGCACCGACCCGTTGTCGGAACGCGGAGTGGACTGTCCTGGTGACCTTCCCGCGCCGTCGGATCCTTCGCTTGTTGCTCGCGCCCGTGCCGCCAAAGAGGCCCTTGGAGATCGAGTCTTCATTCTCGGCCACCACTACCAACGCGATGAGGTCATCCAATTCGCCGATGTGACGGGTGACTCGTTCAAGCTCGCGCGCGACGCCGCCGCGCGTCCCGATGCCGAGTTCATCGTGTTCTGTGGCGTGCACTTCATGGCGGAGTCCGCTGACATCCTCACGAACGACAATCAGGCTGTCATCCTGCCCGACATGGCTGCGGGTTGCTCGATGGCCGACATGGCAGGTATCAGCCAGGTTGAAGACGCCTGGGCACAGCTCGCTGACATTGGCCTCGCCGATGTCACCGTGCCTTTGACGTACATGAATTCGACGGCGGCGATCAAAGCGTTTTGCGGACGAAACCGCGGCGCCGTCTGCACCTCGTCGAACGCTCAGACGGCACTGACATGGGCCTTCGACCAGGTGGGCGGAGTTGCTGGAAACGGCAAAGTGATGTTCCTCCCCGACCAGCACCTGGGCCGCAATACCGCGGTCGAAAAGCTTGGCTTGAGCCTCGATGACTGCGTCGTGTGGGATCCCCGCAAGCCGCTCGGGGGCAATACCCCAGAGGCCCTCGCTGCCGCGCGCATGATCTTGTGGAAGGGGCATTGTTCGGTGCATGGTCGTTTCCGCAAGGCGAACGTCGATGCGTTGCGAGCAAACGTGCCGGGCATCAACATCCTTGTGCACCCCGAGTGCCAGCATGAGGTAGTGACGAACGCGGACTTTGTCGGCTCCACCGAGTACATCATCAAGACAGTGGCCGACGCCGCGCCGGGCACGTCATGGGGCATCGGCACGGAACTCAACCTTGTGCGACGCCTCGCGGACCGCCACCCCGACAAGCCCGTGCACTTCCTCGAAGACACCGTGTGCTTCTGCTCGACGATGAACCGTATCGATCTTCCCCACCTCGTGTGGGTGCTCGAATCTCTCGTTGCAGGACAGGTGCCGAACCGCATCGTGGTGGATGAGCAGACGCAACACGACGCACGCGTCGCACTCGACCGCATGCTGGCACTTCCCGCTCCCGCCCCAGAAAAGGACTGACGAGGGCGCGCTCGCCCCAAATGAAAGGCAATGATGGCCAAGCATGACGACACCGCGCCTTCCGTAATTGAGGAACCGGGCGGCAAGGGACGGCCCACTCCCAAGCGAAAGGAGCGGGAGGCACAGCGCAAGCGCCCGTTCATCGTTGACCCGAAGGCGGACCGTAAGGTGCGCCAGGCGCAGATTCGCGAACGCCGCATGAAGGAACAGCACGCGCTGATGACGGGCGACGAGCGCCACATGCCCGCTGAGCACCGTGGTCCCGACCGCACCCTCATTCGCCAGTACATCGATGCGCGCACCGGTCTCGGTGAGTTCTTGCTCCCCGTCGCGCTCGTCTTCGTCATGGTGTCGCTGTTCTTTAATGGCGACCCCAACATCGGCGGCCTCATCGTGCTCGGCTTCTACGTCCTCGTTCTCATCACCGTGGGCGAGACAATCTGGGCTCAGCGCCAACTGAAGAACCTGCTTGTCGACAAGCTCGGCGACCAAGGTCTGCGCCGTGGATGGCGCCTGTACGCCACGGCGCGCATGCTCAACATCCGCCGACTCCGCGTTCCGCGCCCCGTGACAAAACGAGGCGACTTCCCCACCTGAGCGCGCTGAGGTCTAGCAACGTTCGCTTGAGAGGCTGAGTCGTCACCGCCTGCGAATCGAAACGTTTCGGTCACGATGCGGTCTGGGGTTACTGTGGAGTCATGGTTGCTTATCGCTATCTCGGAAACTCCGGTCTCAA